>CANJHI010000061.1 GCA_947474005.1 Alphaproteobacteria bacterium
CACCGCGACGGCCTGCGCGCTGTTCGATATTCCCTGCGTGGTGTTCATGGGCGCCGTCGACGTCGACCGTCAGGCACCGAACGTCGTGCGCATGAATATGCTGGGTGCCGAGGTCCGTCCGGTGACGGCGGGCTCGGCCACGCTCAAGGACGCCATGAACGAGGCGCTGCGCGACTGGGTGGCGACCTGCGAGAACACCTTCTACTGCATTGGCACGGTGGCAGGTCCGCATCCCTATCCGGCGATGGTGCGCGACTTCCAGTGCGTCATCGGCAATGAGACGCGAACCCAGATGATGAAGGCTGAGGGACGGCTGCCCGACACGCTGGTCGCCTGCATCGGCGGGGGCTCGAACGCCATGGGCCTGTTCCATCCCTTTCTCGACGACAAGGGTGTCCGCCTCGTTGGTGTTGAGGCCGGCGGCAAGGGCGTCGAGACCGGTGAGCACGCGGCGTCGCTTACGGGTGGCCGGCCAGGTGTGCTGCACGGCAACCGGACCTATCTGCTGCAGGACAAGGAAGGCCAGATCACCGAGGCACATTCGATTTCCGCTGGCCTCGATTACCCCGGTATTGGCCCCGAGCATTCCTGGCTGAAGGAAATGGGCCGCATCGAATATGTGTCGGCAACCGACAATGAAGCGCTCGAGGCGTTCCAGCTTCTGTGCAAGCTCGAGGGTATCATCCCGGCGCTCGAGCCGGCGCACGCACTGGCGCATGTAACGAAGCTCGCGCCTACCCTGCCGAAGGACAATCTGCTGGTGATGAATCTCTGTGGACGCGGCGACAAGGACGTCTTCGCCGTCGCCGAACGCCTCGGGATGAAGATCTGACCATGAGCCGCCCGTCTCCAAACCGAATTGCCAAGCGTTTCGCCCAGCTCAAGGCCGACAAGCGCGCCGGGCTCGTGACCTACATCACGGCGGGCGACCCCGACGTCGACGTCAGCTATCAGATCCTGAAGGGCCTGCCGGCGGCCGGCGCCGATTTGATCGAGCTCGGCATGCCCTTCACCGATCCGATGGCCGACGGCCCGTCGATCCAGCTCGCCGGCCAGCGCGCCCTCAAAGCCGGCATGACGGTCGACAAGACCTTCGACATGGTGCGCCGCTTCCGCAAGGAGACCGGCGACAACGACACGCCGATCCTGCTGATGGGCTATTACAATCTCGTCTACCAGCGCGGCGTGGAAAAATTCTGCAAGGACTCGGCCGCGGCCGGCGTCGATGGCTTCATCCTGGTCGACCTGCCGCCGGAAGAAGCCGACGAACTCAAACCCTTCGCGGAGGCCAACGGCCTCGACACAGTGCTGCTGACGGCACCCACCACCGACGACAAGCGCCTGCCCGCGGTGCTGAAATATTCCTCGGGCTTCGTCTATTTTGTTTCGGTGCTGGGCATCACCGGCACGCGCTCGGCGACGGAGGAGGCGGTGCAGACGCATGTCGCGCGCATCCGCCGCCATACCGATCTCCCCATCGGCGTAGGTTTCGGCATCCGCACGCCCGATCAGGCCGCCGCCGTGGCACGGCATGCCGACGCCGCCGTCGTCGGCACCGCCATCATCGATCGCGTCAAGGCGGGCCTCGACGACAAGGGTATGGCCAAGCCCGACCTGGTGCCGGGCGTCTTCGCCTATATCCGGGCACTGGCCGATGGCGTCCGCGGCGTGCGCAAGGCCTAGGCTTTCGCCTCTTCCTCGTCGTCGTCGAACAGCAGGTCGGCGACGAAGGAGTTGGTCTTGCGCTCCCAGCCGAACGTCGAGGTCTGGCCGTGGCCGGGCACGAAGGTGACGTCGTCACCCAGCGGCCACAGCTTCTTGCGGATCGAATTCAGTAGCTGCTCGTGATTGCCGCGCGGAAAGTCGGTGCGGCCGATCGAGCCCCGGAACAGTACATCCCCCACGAAGGCGACCTTCGAGGGGCGGTTCACGAACACGACATGGCCCGGCGTATGGCCGGGGCAGTGAACGACGTCGAGCGTGAGGTTTCCCAGCTTCACCTGCTCGCCGTCCTGCAGCCAGCGATCGGGAACGAACGGCTTGTAGACGGGAAAATTGTACTTGGCGCCCGACTCGGGCAGGCCCTGGATCAGGAACAGGTCGTCCTCGTGCGGGCCCTCGATCTCGACGCCATAGTGATCGGCCATGGTGCCGGCGGCCGACGCATGATCGACATGGCCGTGGGTCAGCAGGACCTTGGTGATCTTGATCCCCTGCTCGGAAATCTCCTGCTTCAGCATGTCGAAGTCGCCGCCCGGATCGACGGCGGTCCCTTCCATGGTCTCGTCGCACCAGACGAGCGAACAGTTCTGCTGAAACGGCGTGACGGGGGCGATTAAGACCTTGAGCATGGGTCTGATCTAATACCTCCCGCGGATGAGTGGAAGAGCGTATGGTGACGGCCTCTTATGCGTCGGTGGCAATGAACTCGCGCCTCTTGCTGTGTCTTCTAGGGCTGATCGGCCTTTTATCGTTGCCCGCCCGGGCCCAGATCGCCGCCGTGACCTCGCCCTCGGGGCCGGTCCCTGCCGGCCCTTATGCCGTCGTCGATGTCGCGACCGGCGAGACGCTGATGGAGCGCAATGCCGGCGCCTATTGGTATCCGGCCTCGCTCACCAAGATGATGACGATCTATATCGTCTTCGAGGAGTTGAAGGCGGGGCGTCTCAACCTTGCCATGCCGCTCGCCTTCTCGGACAACGCCCGTGCCAAGGAAGCCTCCAAGCTGGGCCTCGCGCCCGGCCAATCGATCACGGTGGAGCAGGGTTTGCAGGCGCTCGTGGCCCATTCGGCCAACGATGTCGCCACCGCGTTCGGCGAGCGCATCTCGGGCTCGGAGGCCGCCTTCGCGCAGCGCATGACCGACACGGCGCACCGGCTCGGCATGACGGCCACGACCTACCGCAACGCCAATGGCCTGCCCGACCCGGCACAGATGACGACCGCGCGCGACCAGGCAATTCTAGGCGTCGCGCTGGTGAAGGATTTTCCCCAATACTACGGCTATTTCAGCACCCGAAACGTCATCATCGGCAAGCAGAAGATCGGGCTCGGCGTCAAATTCCTCGATCTCTATTCACCGTATGCCGACGGGCTGAAGACCGGCTTCATTTGCGCCTCCGGCTTCAACATCGTGGGCAGCGCCGTGCGCGACGGGCGGCGGCTGGTCGCGGTGGCCTTCGGCTTTCGCGCGTCGGTTCTGCGCGATGAATTCCTGGTGCGGCTGTTCGACGATGCCTTCGCTCTCAAGACCGGCGGCAACCGCCAGAAGATCTGGCAACTCCACAATGGCGGCGGCGGGCCGGTGACGGTCCTGCCCTACGGCGAATGCGGCGGCATTCGCTACGAATTCCCCGGTGACGCGGCCTGGCTCGGCACCTACGGCGACTGGCGCACGGCGCGCACCGTCTTCGACAAGGGCCAGGCGCAGCTTGCGGTTCTCGGCTTCTCGCGGCTCGGCAAGGAGTGGATCCTGCCGGTGGCGGCGAACCAGGTTACCAAGCAGGCCGCCATCATCGCCGATCTCGAGCCTGCGGCGGCGGAGAAGCTCTGTGCCGACTATCAGGCCAAGAAATTGTTCTGCCAGGTGAAGAAAGCCGGGGAAATGGCGCCGCCCTTCGGCGGCTTCTGGCGCTGATCCTGGCCGCCCCGATCTTGGCCGGGAAGGCCATTCGTGCGATACCGCCGGCATGAACTGGCTGACCAATTTTGTCCGGCCCAAGCTGCGCGCGCTGGTCGCCCGCAAGGAAGCGCCCGAGAACCTCTGGCTGAAATGCCCGAAGTGCGAACAGATGCTGTTCATGCGCGACTGGGAGGCCAACCAGGAGGTTTGCAACCACTGCGGCCACCATATGCGGCTGCGGCCCCTCAAGCGCCTGCCCTACCTGTTCGACGAGGGCCGCTACGAGCTGCATCCCCTGCCGCGCGTCACCGCCGACCCGCTGAAATTCCGCGACACCAAGCGCTATGACGCCCGCCTGAAGGAAGCCCAGGCCAAGGCCGAGGGCACGACCGACGCGCTGGTGGTGTCGAGCGGCCCGATGGGCGGCCGCATCGCCATCGTGGCGCTGCTCGACTTCGGCTTCATGGGCGGATCGATGGGTACCGCGGTGGGTGAGGGGCTGGTCATGGCGGCCGACCTCGCGGTCGCGCGCAAGGCGCCGCTGATCGTGTTCTCGGCCTCGGGCGGCGCCCGCATGCAGGAGGGCATCCTGTCGCTGATGCAGCTCACCCGCACCACGATCGCGGTGCGCAAGGTGAAGCAGGCGGGCTTGCCCTACATCGTCGTGCTGACCGATCCGACGACCGGGGGGGTGTCGGCGTCGTTCGCCATGCTGGGCGACGTCCATATCGCCGAGCCCGATGCCATCATCGGCTTCGCCGGGCCGCGCGTGATCCAGGACACTATCCGCCAGGAACTGCCGGCCGGCTTCCAGCGCTCCGAATACCTGCTCGAACACGGCATGGTCGATGCCGTCGTGCATCGTCACAAGCTGCGCGAGACGCTGATTCGCCTCACCTCGCTGTTCATGGACCCCCTCGTCTCGGAGGATCGCGGCCTCGCCGTCGCGGTTCGCTGACTTCACCGTGAGCGACGCCATCGTCCAGCGCTTGATGAGCCACCATCCGATGGTGATCACCATCGGGTTGGAGCGCATCGAGCGCTTGCTGAAGAACCTCGGCTCGCCCGAGAAGAAGCTGCCGCCGCTCGTCCATGTTGCCGGCACCAACGGCAAGGGTTCTCTGGTCGCCTACCTACGCGCGATGGCCGAGGCGGCAGGCTATCGCGTCCACGTCTACACCTCGCCACATCTCGTCCACTTCAACGAGCGCATCAGGATCGCCGGCCGCCTGATCGACGACCACGAGCTCGACGAGATGCTGGCCGAATGCGAGGAGGCGAACGGCGACACGCCAATCTCCTTCTTCGATATCACCACGGCACTGGCCTTCCTCGCTTTCTCACGCGTCCCGGCCGAGCTCGGCATCATCGAAGTCGGCATGGGGGGGCGCTACGACAGCACCAACGTGATCGAGCCCGCGCTCTCGGCCATCACGCCGATCGGTTACGACCACACAGGCTTCCTCGGAAACAAGCTCGAAGGCATCGCCGGCGAAAAGGCGGGCATCATCAAGCACGCCGTGCCCGCCGTGATCGGCCGCCAGCGTGACGTGAGCGCGGGTGTGATCGAGGCCGAGGCGGCCAAGCTTGCGGCCCCGCTGTTCCGCATGGGCCGCGAATGGCAGATGACGCCGTCGGCGAACGGCTTTCGCTATGAGAGTGACCTGCTCGGCCTCGATTTGCCGGCGCCCGCGCTGGCGGGCATGCATCAGCTCGACAATGCCGCGACGGCGGTGGCCTGCATCGAGCGCCTGCGCGCCGCCCGGTTCGCCATCGACGACAAGGCAATCCGCACCGGACTGAAATCGGTCGAATGGCCAGCCCGACTGCAGCAGCTCACGCGCGGCCCACTGGTCGAAGCACTGCCGCCGGGGTGCGAGCTGTGGCTCGACGGCGGCCACAACGAGGATTGCGGTCTCGCGCTGGGGCGCATGGCCAGCGACTGGGCCAAGGAGCCGGCGGCGCTGCCGCTCTACCTCGTGTTTGCGATGCAGACGACCAAGGACGCTTCGGGTTTCCTGCGGCCCCTGGCGCGTCATGCGGTTGCGGCCCGTGCCGTGCCCTTCCCGGAAGGCCACGCTGCCTATACGCCGGTCGAGGCCTGCGCCAAGGCGGCGGAAGTCGGCCTTGATTGCGTGCCCGTAAACGACATCGGCGCGGCGCTGGAGGACCTGTTGGCCACCCAGCCCGCGCCGATGCGTATTCTCATCTGCGGCTCGCTCTACCTCGCGGGTGCGGTGCTCGCCCGCAACGGCTGAGCCCTGTTTGCCGGTCAGGCGATCGCGGTGTTGATCCAGTTCACCAGCTTCTGCTTGGGCTCGGCGCCGATCTTGGTCGCGGCGACCTGGCCGTTCTTGAACAGCAGCAGCGTGGGGATCGAGCGGACGCCGTAGCGCGTCGGCACCATCGGATTCTCGTCGATGTTGACCTTCACGACCTTGAGCTTGCCGTCCATGTCCTTGGCGATGTCCTCCAGAGACGGGCCGATCATGCGGCACGGGCCGCACCACTCGGCCCAGAAGTCGACGAGGACGGGCGTGTCCGACTTCAGGACTTCCTGTTCGAAGGAGGCATCGGTTGCTTTGATCGTCATGGTGGGTTCTCCCAAAAACAATACAGGCCGGTCGAATGGGCCGGCGCCGCCCTTGTCCAGAAGCTAGGAACCGGAACCGCGCGAGTCAAGGTGCCGCGGCATAAGGCATTGATTTGTCTAGGATTTCTCCATCGATCTCCATTAGCCTGGGCGCCGCTGTCCACAGCAGGAAAGCCCGTACCGGCCGTCCGGGATAGATCGCCTGGAGGAGGCTGCGATAGAGCGCGAGCTGGCGGCGATAGCCGAGTGCCACGCCCGATGCGTGCTCGGGCGGTGGCCGGTTGGTCTTGTAGTCGACGATCAGCACTTCGTGGTCGGAAACGGCCAGCCGGTCGATCTGGCCGCTGACCGTGAAGGTCCCGCGTGGGGTCTTCACGGTGCCGATCAGCGGCACCTCGGCGCGCGAGTCCCTGGCGAACAGGGCGGCATGCGCGGGCGCTTCGGTCACGGCGAGTGCTTCGCGCGCCCAAAGGTCGATCGTCTCGGCCGCCAAGCCATAGGCCGGCTGCGCGAGGAAGCGCCGCGCCGCCGCGGCGCGCTCCGACGGGGCGATCGCCGGCAGATGCCGCAGCAGTTCATGGATCAGCACGCCGCGCCGCCAGCGGTCGGACTCCTCGCTGGCGAGGGGACTGTAGGGCGGGTTCTCGCTCGTCGCTTCGTCGGGCAGTGGTTGCGAGGGCGCGAGCGGGGTGGGTGGGTCGGGTTCGGCCGGGGCAGCGTGGCGCGACCAGATCGGTAGCGAATCCGGCGTAGGGAGCTGCAGCTCCTCCTGGACGCCGGCGGGAATTCGGCCTTCGCCGATCAACTCGTAGCCATCGCCTTCCCAGCCTTCTGCGCCGAGCAGCGTCGTGAAATCGAAGGGACGCTTCACTGCGCTGCCGCGCGGATGTTCCGCATCAGGTGAGATGTCGGCGGTAACGCTGGCCTCCAGGCCGGCGGCGACGCGATCGTACCAGCAGCCGGCATCCTGCGGCCGCGTGCCGACCCAGCCGCCGATATAGAGCCGATCCTCGGCCCGGGTCATGGCGACGTAGAGAAGGCGATTTTGCTCCTCCATCGAACGTGCCCGCATTTCGGCACGCCAGGCGCGCGCGGCCTCGTTGGCATCCTCGCTGCGCGCGACCCACAAGCGTGCGTCGCCGTCGGCGGCGGTCAGCAGACGCTCGTTGCTCTGGGGCACGCGCGTGGTGTCGGGCAGATAGACGATCGGCGCCTGCAGCCCTTTGGCCGCATGCACGGTGAGGATACGCACCTCGCGGCGTCGGTTGGCGTCGAGGTCGCGCTTGATGTCGCCGCCGCCCGCTTCGAACCAGCGCAGAAAGCCCTGCAGGGAGCCCGCCTCGGCACGCTGGTACTGCAGCGCGCGCGCCAGCAGCTCGTCGATCGGATCGACAGCTTCGCGTCCCAGACGTTCCAGCAGGCGCTCGCGACCACCCTCGGGGCCGAGCACGGTGGCGAAGAAATCGAAAGGTGTCGTGTAGTCGGCGCGCGCCAGCCAGGTCGCGAGACGCTTGTGCGCGGCGGCAAACTGCATATCCTCGGCCGACCGCCGGCGCAGTTCGCGCCACAACCGGCCCGGCCGGTTCCAGGCGAGGCGAAACAGCGTCTCCTCGTCGAGGCCGACCAGCGGTGATTTCAGAAGGCACGCCAGGTTGAGGTCGTCCTGCGGCAGCAGCACGAAGCGGGCGAGGGCGAGCAGATCCTGGATCGACAGCTCGCTGCCGAGGTCGAGCCGGTCGACGCCGGCCACCTCGATCTCCTCGCGCTTCAGGGCTTTGACCAGCGCGGTGACGAAGGCATTCCGCCGGCGGACCAGCACCATGAAGTCGCCGGCATTGAGCAGCTTGCCGGTGCTGGACCGGCGCTCATGGCCGATCAGGCTCTTGGCGTGGAGCGCGATCAGTCGCGCCAGCCGCTCGTGCGGCGGCGCCAGCGAGCCGGGATCGGCATCGAGATCGGTGGGATCGGCCTCGCTCCTGGCGCCGCGCACCAGTGGCCACAGCTCGACCTTGCCTGGCTGGCCGGTGCGGCTGGGCAAGTGCATGACGCTGCCCGCGCCGCCCAAGCCCTGCGCGGCTGCCTCCTCGCCGAACACCCAGTCGACGGCGTCGAGCACAGCCGATGTCGAGCGGAACGACACGACGAGGTCAACGGTTTCAAACCTAATCGTCGCCGCTTTGCTTCGATCGGCGAACCAGATGCGCATGTCGGCGAGCTTGCGCGGGTCGGCGCGCTGGAAACCGAAGATCGACTGCTTGGTGTCGCCGACGGCGAATATCGTGCGCCGGCGATCGACCGCGCCTTCGCCAACGAAGAATTCCTCGGTCAGGCGGCGGATCACTTCCCATTGGTCGGGATTGGTGTCCTGCGCCTCGTCGACCAGGACATGGTCGATACCACCGTCCAGCTTGTAGAGCACCCACGCGGCACTGTCGGCGCGCTCCAGCAGACGCCGCGTGGCGACGATCAGGTCGTCGTAGTCGAGGGCCGCGCGCCGCCGCTTGCCGCGGGCGTAGCGCTCGACGACGTCGAGGCCGAGTTGCAGCAGAGCCAGGGTGAGTTCGATCAGCGCCGCGGCCCGGATCGCCTCGTGGGCCGCCTGCAGCCGGTCGCTCTCGGTGCGCAGCACGGCATCGATGTCCGCCATCGCCGTGACGGCAGCCTTGCCGGCGATCTTCTTGCGGGGTTTGCCCTGCTGGGTGAAGAACACGGCGCGATAGCCGTTGAGCAACGCCGGCCGGGCGTCGGGCTGGTCGAGCCACTGCAGGATCAGTTCGCTGTAGGCTTTGTTTTCCTTTTCCCCCCTGGCCAGTGCCCGCGCGGCTTGGCGCAGTCCGCTGCCGTCGAAGGCGCCGTCGGCGCAAACTGCGGCAAGCAGTGCGCCTGTGGTGGCCTCGGGCGAGACGCCCAGCGATTTGGCAAGCCGCAGCCGTTCGCGCGACAGGCCCGTATCGCCGCCGATCCGCGACAGCAGCCAGGCGCGCTCGCCCAGCAGCTTTTTCATCAGCTCGTCGTATTCGACGATGGAAATGCGGCCGGCGACGGCGGCCAGCGCATCGCGCAGTCCCGGCGAGGCGTCGCGGCGGGCCAGCGCCGCCATCTGCTCGTCCTGCGCCTGTTTCAGGATGGTGCCGGCCTCGCCCTCGTCAAGCACCTCGAAGCCAGGCGCCACGCCTGCTTCCAGCGGAAAGCGCTTCAACAGCGCCTGACAGAAGGCGTGGATCGTCAGGATGTTGATGCCGCCCGGTGCGTCGAGCACGCGGGCAAACAGACGGCGGGCGATCACGCGCTCCTCGGCCTCCGGCGCCCGGTCGATCAGCCTGGTGATCTCCTTGTCGAGATCGGCTTCCTCGGCCAGTGCCCAGCGCCCGAGCTGGGCGGCCAGGCGATTGCGCATCTCGGCGGCGGCAGCCTTGGTGAAGGTGAGGCAAAGGATGCGCTCGGGCTTCACGCCGGCCAGCAGCAGGCGGGTCACGCGATCGGTCAGCACCTTGGTCTTGCCGGTGCCGGCATTAGCCTCGACCCAGGCCGACTGCGCGGGCGAGGTCGCCTTGCGCTGGTCGGCCGTGGCCATCGTCACGGGATCGAGACCAAGCGTGCTCATGCAACGACGCTCATTCGTCGCTCCCGCCCGTGGTCGACCATTCGGCCACGCGCTCGAGGTGTTCGTAGTCGTTGAAGTGCGGGACGAACTCCGGCTGCGGCAGTGCCACGTACGGCGTGTTGGGATTGGCGTAGCGTTCGGCCATCTTTTCGACCAGCGCCAGCATCGCGGGTATCAGCTTCGCCGCGCCCTTGATGTCCTTGATCTCGCCGCCATCGCCCAGACCATTGGCGCGCCAGTAGGTGAGGATGACCTCGTCGGCCTTGCCCTTGATCTTCTTGAAGCCGCCTGTTTCGGCCATTGCCGCCTCGAGCAGGAGCTGGGGCGCGAACAGGGCCTCCAGTTCACGGGTCGTGGGTACGCGGCCGGTCTTGTAGTCGATCACCTCCCACACGCCGGGTCCGAGCTCGTCGATGCGGTCGGCGACGGCGGTGATGGTGAGCGGGTGATTGCGCGGACCGACCTTGAGCGTGCCCTGGGTCTCGCCGTCGAGCAGGCGCACGCCCGCGGCGCGGCGGTTGTTCTCCTCGCCCACGAACCAGCGTGCCAGCCGCTGGAAGCGCGGCCACCAGAAGGCGCGCTCGGCCGGTGCGGTCAGGAGTTCGCCAAGATGTTTCTCGCCGATCTCCTCCAGTTCGCGGACGGCGTCGCCCGGCAGCAGGCCCGAGGGATGCCTCTTCAAAAAGTCGTCGAGTGCTGCATGCAGCGCCGAGCCGCGTTCGGCGGCACCCAGCTCGGCTTCCAGCGGGTCGAGCAGACGCAGTTTCAGGATCTGCCGCGCATAGAGGCCGTAGGGATCGCGCCGCCATTGCTCGATGCTGGAGACCGAAAGCTGAGTCGGTCGTGCGGCAAGCGGTGGCCGCGGCTCGGGACGCGGCCAGGGCTTGTAGGCATCCGGCCGGTCGATCGCCTCGGCCCAGTCGATATAGCGCCGGCCGCGCTGGATGTATTTGGGCGGCTCGCTGGCCGAATTGGGGTCATGACCCAGCAGCGCATCGAGCCGTGCCAGCCAGCGCGACGAGACGGTGGGCGCCCCGCCTTCGCGCTCGGCACGGGTCAGCAGCACGTGGTCGGCGGCGAGGGCTGCGACAAAATCGTGTGCCGACAGGCCGATGCGGCGCTCCGGCTGGGGCAGGCCCAGCGCCCCGCGCATCGGCCGGTTGAGCCACGGTCCGGTTTCGACGGCCGGTGGCCAGGTCCCCTCGTTGAGTCCGCCGAGAACCAGCAGATCGGCACGCTGCAGGCGGGCTTCGAGTGGTCCCCAGATCGCGAGCCGGGGATGGCGGCCGTAGCGCGGGCGGATCGTGGCGGGCGCCAGCATCGCGGCCAGCAGCCCCGGCCACTCGCCGCCGTCGATGACCGGCTGATCGCGCCAGGCGCCCCGCAGCCGTGCCAGCGTCTCGGCCAGCGCTTCGCCGGCTTCACCGCGCCACACCGTGTCGGCCGACGACAGCATCTCGGCGGCCGCGATGGTGGCATCGAGCAGCGCATCGGGCGCAGCGCCCTCGGCCATCAGCACGGCAAGGCCGGAGGTGGCGGCATCGAGTCGATCGATCAGGACGAGGACGGCATCGGCATCCGAATCGTCATCCTTGCGCTGGTTGGCGATGATCCGGCGCACCGCTTCGAGACCGGCGGCGGGCTTCAGCCCGCGCAAATACTTGCGGTCGAGGCGGCGCGCGACATCGAGCAGGTCGGCACGCGGCTGGCCGAGCAGGCAGAGCGGGTGCTTCAGCAGCGCCAGCAGATCGACCGGACCAAAGCCGCCGTCGACCGCAGCGACCAGCGCGCGCAGCAAGGTGGCGGGCGGCGTGTCGGCCAGCGGCGCACCGGCAGAATCGTCGATCTCGATGTTCCAGCGCTTCAGCTCGGCCGTGACCCGTCGCGCCAGCTCCCGGTCGGGCGTGATCAGGGCCGCCGTGCGGCGCGGCTGCCCTTCGACGACCGTCAGCGCTTCGCGGAGCGCGAGCGCGATCACGACCGCCTCCTGATGCGAGGTGGCGCAGTCGGCGCGGGCGACATGGTCGAGCGCCGCGGGATCCGGCCGCGACCAGGCCTCGCTGGTTTCCGCCGGCCGCATCAGTTCGGCGACCAGCATCCGTCGCGCCCGGTCACCGCCGCGGCTGCCGGGCCAGTCCGGCACCGATCCGCGTTCGACACCCAGGGCGCCCAGGAGTTCATGCAGGCCGAACTGCGGATGTGAGGGATCGAGTTTCTGCCAGCTCTCCTCGTCGATCTCGCGATCGAGGCCGGGCAGGACGACGGCGCCCTGCGGCAGCTGGGCGATGACGCCGAGCAGCGCCCGTGTCGCCGGTTGCGATCCGGTCGAGCCGGCGGCGATCACCGGTGTCGCGGGCGGCGTCGCCTGCCAGCGCGCCGCCTGGGCGCGGATCGCCCGGGTGCGCCGTTCGATGGCGTCGATCTGTCCGCGTTCGGCCAGCATTGCCGGCCACGCGGTGCCGACGATGTCGAGGAAGGTGAGGGTACGCCGCCAATGTTCGGCGAAATTGCCGGTGACGAGACCGGCCAGTCTGTCGAAGTCCACGCCCTCGATCGCCAGCTCGTCGAGCAGACGGCCGAGTTCGCGCGCGAGCTTGAGCGCCTGTGCGGCGGACTGCGCGATGGGATGGTCCTGATCGTCCCTGAAGGCGGCCACGAGCCGCGCCAGCAGCGCCTCGCGCTCCGTCGGGTCGATGGCGGGTGGCAGGGCAAGGGCGGTGTCGTCTCCGGGGGACAGATCCCATTCGCTGTCGTCGACATCGCCGAGCGGTGCCATGCGGGGCAGGATCGTGGGTTTGCCATCCGACGCCCGGAGAAAAGCTTCGCGTAGCGCGCGCACCGAACGCCGGGTCGGCACCAGGATCAGGATATCGGCCAGGCCGAGAGGATCGTGGCCGTGCTCGGCCAGCACGCCCGCCGCCAGCTCATCAGCGAAGCGGTGGTCGATGCCGATGGTGAAGACGCCGTTCATCCCAGGACGCGTTGGGCGTCGACCAGCGCCGCGGGCGTGCCGACATGAAACCAGTCACCGTCATGCACCAGCCCGTAGAGGCGGCCGGCGGCCTCCGCCCGGTTCCAGAGTTTCAGCAGCGAGAATGGGCCCTCGTTGGTGCCGTTGAACAGGCTGGGCTCGCAGACCGAGATGCTGGCGAACAGATAAGGCGCTGTTTCGGCCGTGCCGCGATGGCGGACATGGCCGTCGGGCTCGAGATAGTAGTCGCCGCGGTCGTTCTCCTCGCGGCCGATCGCGGTGGCCAGCGGATGCAGCAGCAGCAGCGCGTCCATGCGCCGGGGATCCCACATCGCCTGCAGGCGGCCCAGCATCGACTCCGGCCCGTCGCGCCACAGGCCATCGCCGTTCAGCACGAAGAACGGTCCGTTGCCCAGCAGGGGCAGGGCGTTGCGGACGCTGCCGCCGGTCTCCAGCAGATGATCTTCGCGAATGATGCGGGCGCGGCCTTGCAGGCGGTCGGCGATCTGGTTGCCGAGATGATGGACGTTGACCACGACGTTCTGCACGCCGTGCCGCTGCAGGCGGTCCATCGCCCGCTCGATCATCGAACGGCCGGCGACGGGAATGAGTGGCTTGGGGGTGACATCGGTCAGCGGCCGCATGCGCTCGCCACGGCCGGCCGCCAGGATCATCGCGGTTCTAATCATGCCTCACCAATGCGCCGCAGCGGCGGCGGCAGCAAGCGATCGACCCAGGCGCGCAACGGCGCCAGCGCCTCGTGCCGTAGGGCGCTCTCGAACATACGCCACACGCGCGGCAAATGAGGCAGGTAGTCGGGCTTGCCGTCGCGGTCCCGCAACCGCACGAACAGGCCGATGATGCGCGCATGGCGCTGCGCCGCCATCAGCGCAAACCCGATCCGGAAATCCGCGGCGTCGCCGAGCCCGGTCTCGCCGATGTAGCGGGCGAGGCAGGCGGCGTGCACTTCAGGCGGGACATCGCGGCGGGCATCCTCGATCAGCGACACCAGATCGTAGGAGGGATGACCGCGCTGGGCGTCCTGGAAGTCGAGCAGGCCGCAGGCTTTTACGCCGGCTCGCGCCGGCAGCCACAACAGATTGTCCTTGTGGTAGTCGCGCAGCAGCAGGGCGTCTGGCCCCGAGGGCAGCGCGGCGAGGCACTCCTGCCACGCCGCGATGTAGCGGGCGGTCTCTTCCGGCGGCGTCGGCTTGCCGGTCGCCGCCGGCAGGTACCATTCGGGCAGCAGCATCGCCGCCTCGATCAGCGCGTCGCCGGCATAGGCGCCGAGGCCCGGCAGCAGGGCGCGCTCGCCTGCCTGGTAGAGCTGCACCAGGACATCGGTGGCGCGCGCATAGAGCTCGCCCTCGTCACCCCCCGCCGCCAGAACGCGCGCGTAGGTGTCGTCGCCGAAATCCTCCAGCAACAGGAAACCGTGCTCGGCGTCTTCGGCCAGGATCTGCGGCGCACTCAGCCCGAGGTCGATCAGGTGACGGGCGATGCGCACGAAGGGCCGGACGTCCTCCTGCGGAGGGGGCGCATCCATGACGACCGCCGACTGAGCGGGCCGGGTCAGCCTGAAATATTTCCGGAACGAGGCGTCGCCGGCCAGCAGGCGCTCGCCGGCATTGCCCCAGCCGGCGCCGCGCACGAATTCGGCACGTCGCAGATCGCGTTCAGACTTCGCCAAAGCGGGCCTCTCCCTCCAAGGTTGCGCGCCGCCCCTCGCCTTCGATCGACAGCGTCACCGTGAGCCGTTCGTGCGGCAGCAATGGGCCCAGCCGCTCCGCCCACTCGATCAGGGCAATGCCGTCGGCCCGCGCCTCCTCCCAGCCGAGTTCGAAGACCTGCTCGGGCTGTTCCAGGCGGTACAGATCGAAATGCCAGAAGGCTCCGTGTGGCGTGTCGTAGACCTCGGCCAGGGTGAAGGTCGGGCTCGGCACGATCAGCGTCGGCTCGCCCGAGGCCGCCCGCAGGATGGCGCGGGCGAGCGTGGTCTTGCCGGCGCCGAGGCCGCCCACCAGCGCCACGACATCGCGCGGTCGCAGGCGCCCGGCCAGGGCCGCGCCCAACCGCTCGGTGGCGGCCTCGTCTGGAAGGGGCAATGAAAAAGTCGGCATCTTTCGATGCCGACTTTTAGCATGCGCCCCCCTGTGGAGGGTTAGGGCTAGTAGCGGTAGAGGTCGCCCTTGAACGGGCCCGTTTCCGGCACACCGATGTACTTGGCCTGGTCGGGACGGAGCTTGGTCAGCTTGGCGCCGACCTTCTCGAGGTGGAGGGCCGCCACCTTCTCGTCGAGGAATTTCGGCAGGGTGTAGACCTGCTTCTCGTACTTGGTCGGATTGGTCCAGAGCTCGATCTGGGCCAGCGTCTGGTTCGAAAACGAGGCCGACATCACGAAGCTGGGATGTCCCGTGGCGTTGCCGAGGTTCACCAGGCGGCCTTCCGACAGCACGATGATGCGCTTGCCGTCGGGGAACTCGACCTCGTCGACCTGCGGCTTCACGTTGTGCCACTTGAAATTGCGCAGGCTCGAGATCTGGATCTCGCTGTCGAAGTGACCGATGTTGCAGATGATGGCGCGGTGCTTCATCGCCTTCATGTGGTCGAGCGTGAGCACGTCAACGTTGCCGGTGGCCGTCACGAAGATGTCGGCGCGCGGCGCGGCATCTTCCATGGTCACGACCTCATAGCCTTCCATCGCCGCCTGCAGGGCGCAGATCGGATCGACCTCGGAGACCATGACGCGGCAGCCGGCCTGGCGCAGCGAGGCGGCCGAGCCCTTGCCCACATCGCCGAAGCCCGCGACCATCGCCACCTTGCCCGACATCATCACGTCGGTGCCGCGGCGGATGCCGTCGACCAGCGATTCACGGCAGCCGTAGAGATTGTCGAACTTCGACTTGGTGACCGAATCATTGACGTTGATGGCGGGCCACAGGAGCTTGCCTTCCTTCGCCATGTTGTAGAGGCGGTGCACGCCCGTGGTCGTCTCCTCGGTGACGCCGCGGATCGACTTGCCGAGCTTGGCGTACCAGCCGGGCTTGGCCTTGTTGGTCTTGGCGATCACCTTGTAGAGGACTTCTTCTTCCTCGTTGGTCGGCTTGGCGATCAGCGAGGCATCCTTCTCCGCCCGCGCGCCGAGATGGACCAGCAGAGTGGCGTCGCCGCCGTCGTCGAGGATCATGTTCGGCTCGCCGCCGTCGCCCCACTCGAAGATCTTGTGGGTGTAGTCCCAGTATTCCTCGAGGCTCTCGCCCTTGATCGCGAAGACCGGGGTGCCCGCCTTGGCGATCGCCGCGGCGGCATGGTCCTGCGTCGAGTAGATGTTGCACGAGGCCCAGCGCACGTCGGCGCCCAGCGCCTTCAGCGTCTCGATCAGCACACCGGTCTGGATGGTCATGTGCAGCGAGCCCGCGATGCGCGCGCCCTTCAGCGGCTTCTTGGGTCCGTATTCCTTGCGGATCGACATCAGGCCGGGCATCTCGGTCTCGGCCATGTCGAGTTCCTTGCGGCCCCAGTCGGCGAGCCCGATATCCTTGACGATGTAATCCTGGGCCATGTGGCGCTCCTGAAATGCGGCTGAGGGTAAGGCGGGCGTGTCATATCAGCGGCCCGGTACCGCCTCAACGCGTCGTATGCTCATATAAGCAAGAATTTATGGGCAGATAACCGGGGCTTTATGCCGGGATACCAAACGGCTCAATCTTCGCCGAATTTACCCTCGACCAGGGCGGAAAGGGCAGCCATGGCCTCGACGGCCTGCCGGCCAGAGCAGGCAAGCTCGATTTCGCTGCCGATTCCGGCGCTCAGCATCATCAGCCCCATGATCGACAGGCCTGAGACTTCCTGCCCTTTGAAGCCGACGCGGACCGCCGAATCGAACTGACCGGCGGTGCGCACGAACTTCGCAGCGGCCCGGGCATGCAGGCCACGCTTGTTGGCGATCCCCAGGGTCCGGCGGAGCGCTCCAATGCCCGCGTCCGCCGCGCCCTGCGACGCGGTTTCGCTCACGAGGCTTCCTTCGCCAGGATGCGGGAGGCGACGGTGATGTATTTGCGGCCGGCTTCCTGCGCCATGCGCACGGCTTCGGCGATCGGCCGGGTGCGGACGCTGGCGAGCTTGACCAGCATCGGCAGGTTGACGCCCGCCAGCACCTCGATGTGCGCCTGCTCCATGATCGAGATTGCGAGATTGGAGGGCGTGCCTCCGAACATGTCGGTCAGCACGATGACTCCGTCGCCGGTGTCGCAGGCGCGGGCGCGTTCCAGGATCTCGGCGCGCCGCTTTTCCATGTCGTCGTCGGCGCCGATGCAGACCGTCGAGACGCATTGCTGTGGACCAACGACATGCTCGAGCGCAGCCAGGAATTCGCGCGCCAGATTGCCGTGGGTCACCAGTACGATACCAATCATCCGTCCCCGTCCGGTTTACCCTGTGCCGTCAGGCTCCCCGGCCCCCTCGGCGTCTCGGTGGGTGAGAGTGACCGAGCGGCCGGCGCGGCGCAACCAGTCTGCCAGCACTTCGGCCAGGGCAACGGAGCGATGGCGGCCGCCGGTGCAGCCGACGGCGATGGTCAGGTAGCTTTTGCCCTCTGCGTCAAAACGCGGCAGCAGGGGGCCGATCAGGCCCTGCAGATGCTCGACAAAGGGCTTGTAGTCGGGATCGGTGGCGATATAGGCGGCGACCGCCGGATCACGGCCGGTCAGCGGTTTCAGCGTCGGCTCATAGTGTGGGTTCTTCAGGAACCGGGCATCGAACACGAGGTCGGCCTCACGCGGCAGGCCGCGGCGGAACGAAAACGACATCACCGACAGGCGGGTGCCGACCCGCGGTCCCAGGGCGAAATGACCGGTCAGCAGCTGCTTCAGCCCATGCGGTGACAGCGACGAGGTATCGACCACGAGGTCGGCGATATCGCGCATCCAACTGATCTGGCGGCGTTCCTCGACAATGCTGTCCATCACCGGCCGGTCCGGCGCCAGCGGATGCGGGCGCCGCGATTCGGTGTAGCGGCGCTGAAGCACTTCGGTGTCGCACTCGAGGAACAGAAGTTTCACATCGAGGTCAGCGCGTTGACGGAGCTTCTGGACACGGTCGACGAGTGCCTGCGGAGCGAAGCCGAACGTCCGGGTATCGACGCCGAAGGCGAGAGGCGGCGCGGCCGAGCCGGAGCCGCTCGAGGTCGAGCGCATCAGGTCGCCGAGCAAGGGCAAGGGCATGTTGTCGACCGCCACGTAGCCCATGTCCTCGAGCACGTTCAGCGCCGTCATCCGGCCGGCGCCGGACAGACCCGTCACGAGGACGAACGGGCGGCGCAGGATCGCGTCGGGACGCAACGAGGGTGAAGGGCTGTCTGGCATGGCGGAATCGTCGGTGATCATGCGGCTGCGATTCGTGTCAAGGCAAGGCGCAACTTGGCCGTCGCGGAAGCCTCGAATGGCGCCAAGGCAAGCACGGGCAGGTTGACGCCCAGCAACGCCTCTTCGGCCGGCTCGGGCAGCCGCTCGATACCGTCGGGCGGCACCAGATCGACTATCAGCGACAACGGCGCCTGCGTCAGGAGCTGGCCGAGCGCCAGTTTCACGATTCCGACGCCGCGAACCTCCATCAGACCGGCGAGGGCGGCCGGGGGCGAAGCCAGCAATACCTGCCCGAGCCGGGCGAGCCGGGTCTGGTCGTCGGCCACCAGGCGGCCGCCGGCCTCGATCAGGCGCAGTGCCAGATCGGACTTCCCAACGCCCGAAGGGCCGCGCAGCAGGACCGCTCGCCACGCCCGGGCGGACGTTGTTCCGTGCGGCCGCAGCGCGACGCAGGTGGCATGCACGAGCACGGTCATTTCCGGGCGTTGGCGGCTGGAACGCGGATCGTGAAGCGCGCTCCCAGGATCTTTCCGTCGGGCGCGCGGCGGTTGGTGGCGGCGATCGAGCCGCCGTAGGTTTCCATGATCTGCCGGCAGATCGACAGGCCCAGTCCGGAATGCTGGCCGAAATGCTCGATCGGACGCTCCGAATAGAAGCGCTCGAAGATCGATTCGAGATTCTCCTCGGGGATGCCCGGGCCTTCGTCGTCGATCGTGACGACAAAGGGTCCACCGCGCGGCGCGCGTCCCAGTTCGACGACGAGGCGCGACCCGGGCGGGCTGAACGACAACGCATTGTCGATGACGTTGCGAAACACCTGGCCATAGCGGCCGTCGTGGCCGTGCGCGGCGAACGGCGGATTGGCGGCGACCCTGAAATCAACTTCGACCCCGGCCTTATGCGCGGCGCTGATCGCATAGTGTCCAGCCATGTCGGCCAACAGGCCGTGCAGGTCGACGGGCTTGACCTCGCCACGCATCAGTTCGGCGTCGAGCCGCGAGGCGTCCGAGATGTCGGAGATCAGCCGGTTCAGCCGGTTGATGTCGTCCATGACGATGGCCATCAGCCTGTCGCGCCGTTCCGTGTCGAGGTCGGGCCTGGCGGCCATTTCGATGGCGGAACGCAAGGAGGTGAGGGGGTTCTTGAGTTCGTGCGCCACATCAGCGGCGAAACTCTCGATAGTGTTGATGCGCTGCCAGAGTGCGTCGGTCATCGAGCGGAGCGCGTCGTTGAGGTCGCCGATCTCGTCGCCCCGCTTGCCGAGGTCGGGAATCTCCGGCCGGCTCTCGCGCGCCAGCCTCACCTCGTCGGCGGCGCGCGCCAGGCGCACGATTGGCTGCGTGATCGTGCCGGCAAGGTAGAGCGAGAGCAGGACCGTGATGCCGAGTGCCGCCGCGGCGATGGTCAGCATGTCGTAGCGGACCTGTCGCAGGGAGGCGGCGATGGCGCGATTGTCCCGGGTCAGGATCAGAGCTCCCAGCACCTGCTTGTAGCGCTGCACCGGCACCGCGGCGCTCAGGATCAGGCGGCCATCTGAGGCGATTCGCACCGCCGAGGCGTTGAAGCCGCGCAATGCGCTCGCGGCCTCGGGATAGTCGCGGACGGCGGCGGCGGGGCGCTCGACATACTCCGGAAAACGATCGGCCCGTGACAGCTGCCGGGCAATCCAGTCGCTCAGCCGGTCGGTGAACGGGACCTCGACGACGACAGGCACCTCGGGCGGCGGCAGCGGGACGCTGTGGATGCGGCCGGCTTCGCTCAGGAATTCCGAATCGCCCAGAAGGTCGCCGGTTTCGCTGAACAGGCGCGCCCGCACGCCGGTCGGTCGTACGAGGCGGGTCAGAAGCTGGCGTGCCGCGTCGGCGTCGAGCCGGTTGACCGTCGACTCTCCGCCGACGACCGCAACCTCTCCGATGCCGGCGGCGACCATCTCGCCCTGTACCAGCAGCGAGGCGAGTTCGGCGTCGATCAGCTCGTCCTCGTAGTCGCTAAGATAGACGGCGCCGAGCGTGAGCAGCGCCACCGGCACGATGTTGAGCAGCAGGATGCGGCGGGTGAGTGGCGAATGGCGCCGCTCGCTGCTGCGCCGGCGCCGCAGCAGCGACGGCGATTCGGCTGCCTGCGACGGCGCACGCGCACGTCCGCGCCAACCGGCCGGCAAAAGCTGGCCGAGGGCCGCCACGAGCCGCGAACCGAATGCTTGCGGCGCCGCGTGGCGCCGGCCCGGTTCAGGCGTCGCGGTATCGGTATCCAATGCCATAGAGCGTTTCGATCTGCTCGAACTCGCCGTCGACCTCGCGGAACTTGCGGCGCACGCGCTTGATATGGCTGTCGATGGTACGGTCGTCGACGTAGATCGTCTCGCCGTAGGCGGCATCCATCAGCTGGTCGCGGTTCTTGACGTGGCCGGGCCGCTCGGCGAGCGACTTCAGGAGCAGGAACTCGGTGACCGTCAGGTGCACCTCCTTGCCCTTCCAGGTGCATTGGTGGCGGCTGGGGTCGAGCACCAGCTCGCCGCGCACGACGCGCTCGGCGGCGGTTTCGCCCTTGGCGGTCCCGACATCGGCGCGGCGCAGCACGGCGCGAATGCGCTCGAGCAGCATGCGTTGCGAGAACGGCTTGCGGATGAAGTCGTCGGCGCCCATCCGCAGCCCCAGCACCTCGTCGATCTCCTCGTCCTTGGAGGTGAGAAAGATCACGGGGAAGTGCTGCGTCTTGCGGATGCGGTTCAGCAGCTCCATGCCATCCATGCGCGGCATCTTGATGTCGAAGATCGCAAGGTCGGGCGGCGCCTGGTTGAGACCTTCCAGTGCCGAGGCTCCGTCATTATAGGTCTTGATCTGAAACCCTTCGGCTTCGAGCAGCATCGACACGGACGTGAGGATGTTGCGGTCGTCGTCGACGAGGGCGATGTTCTTGCGCACGGCGTGGATTCTCCTGACAGGCAAGGCGGGTAGTGGTTGAATGGTAACACGACCGGGGCGTTGCCGCCGCTGCCACGATCGATCCCCGATATCCGTGAATTAAGGCTGTTTTGCCCCAAAATGATTGAAGATATGTCACTCACGGTCCGCGCCCTGCTGCGCGGCCTCGATCGCGCCGCCCTCGCGACCGCCCTGCCGCTGCCCCCGGGAGGCGAAAGTGCCGCCGCCTGGCCCTATGCCTCGCTGGTCCTGGTGGCGGTCGATCACGACCTGTCGCCGGTCCTGCTGCTGAGCGATCTGGCCGCGCATACGAAGGCCATTGCTTCCGATAGCCGGGTTTCGCTGTTGTTCGATGGCACCGGCGACCTCGACCAGCCGCTGACCGGTGCTAGGGTCACGCTGCTCGGACGTGCCTTGCGGACGGCCGATGAACGGCTTGGCCAGCGTTTTCTCGCCCGTCATCCGGATGCCGCGATGTACGCGGGCTTCAAGGATTTCCACTTCTACCGGGTCGCCTTGGAGCGCGCCCATCTGGTTGCGGGCTTCGGCAAGATCCGCTGGCTCGAGGCGGCCGAACTGCTGCCGGCTCCTGCGCCGGCCGGCCTGGCCGAGAGCGAGGCCGGTATCGTCAGCCACATGAACGACGATCACACCGATGCCCTCCAACTCTATGCCCAGAAGCTGCTCGGACTGCCGGGAAGCGACTGGCGGATGACCGGAATCGATGCCGAAGGCATCGACCTGCGTCGCGCCGGGCAGGTCGCCCGGTTGCCGTTCGACTCCCCGCTCGCGAGCGCCGCGGACGCGCGCAAGGTGCTGGTCGCCTTGGTCGGCAGGGCGAGAGTGGCCTAACCTGCGGGTTTGCGATTCCGCGCCGCGGGATGGCCTTCGCAGATGCGAAGCCTGATCCACATGATCCTCGAAACTAACTGTCGCAGGGTCTTGCCACTCCCCGGCCGCCCCAGTAGCGCATAGGGCGCCATCGGATCAGCCGCATCAATCGGGAGAAACGCCGTGCATCAGGCGGGCTTCGTCGTTCCCAAAGTTGGACTAGAGACGCTCGGATTGAAGAACCCGGGCAACGTCTATTGGAACCTCCAGGTTCCCGCGCTCTACGAAGAAGCGATCCGTCGCCGCGAGGGCACGGTTGCCGAAGGTGGCGCCTTGGTGGTGCGCACCGGCGTGCACACCGGCCGCTCGCCCAACGACAAGTTCTTCGTCGAGGACAGCGAGTCCAAGGGTCGTATCGACTGGGGCAAGACCAACAAGCCGATCTCGCCGGAGCGCTACCGCGCCCTCTACAGCCGCATGCTCGCCTACGCGCAGCGCCGCGAGCTGTTTGCGCGCGACTGCTGGGCCGGCGCCGATCCGGCGCATCGCATCGGCGTGCGCGTGGTCAACGAGACGGCGTGGCACAACCTGTTCGCCCGCAACATGTTCCTGCGCCCCAAGCCCGAGGAACTGCTGGGCTTCAAGCCCGACTTCACCATTCTCAATCTGCCGGGCTTCCAGGCCGAACCGGCGCTCGACGGGACGGCGTCGGATTGCGCGGTGCTGGTCAACTTCACCGACCGCGTCGTGGCGATCTGCGGCACCTGGTACGCCGGCGAGATCAAGAAATCGGTGTTCACCATCCTGAACTACCTGCTGCCCGACAAGAACGTGCTGCCCATGCACGCCTCGGCCAATCTCGGGCCGAAGGGCGACGTGGCGATCTTCTTCGGCCTGTCGGGCACCGGCAAGACGACGCTCTCGGCCGATCCGTCGCGCACCCTGATTGGTGACGACGAGCACGGCTGGGGCGAGACCAGCCTCTTCAACTTCGAGGGCGGCTGCTACGCCAAGGTGATCAAGCTTTCGCGCGAGGCCGAGCCCGAGATCTATGCGACGACCGAGCGCTTCGGCACGGTGCTGGAGAATGTCGTGTTCGATCCCGCCAGCGGCCGGCTCGACCTTGACGACGGCCAGTACACCGAGAACACCCGCGCCTGCTATCCGCTCGACTTCATTCCCAACGCCTCGACGTCGGGCATCGCCGGCACGCCCGAGAACATCGTCATGCTGACGGCCGACGCCTTCGGCGTGCTGCCGCCGATCTCACAGCTGTCGCCGGAGCAGGCGATGTATCACTTCCTCTCGGGCTACACCGCGCGCGTCGCCGGCACCGAGAAGGGTGTGACCGAGCCGCAGGCCACCTTCTCGACCTGCTTCGGCGCGCCCTTCATGCCGCGCCATCCGACGGTCTACGCCAAGATGCTGGGCGAGAAGATGGCCCGCCAGCACGTGAAGTGTTGGCTGGTCAACACCGGCTGGTCGGGCGGCGGTTTCGGCGTCGGCGAGCGGATGTCGATCCGCCATACCCGCGCCATGGTCCGCGCCGCGCTCGACGGCACGCTGGCGGCCGCCTCCTCGGTGGTCGATCCGCACTTCGGCATGCAGGTTCCCAGCGCCTGCCCGAACGTGCCGGGCGAGGTCCTCAATCCGAAGAACACCTGGAAGGACAAGAAGGCCTATGAAAGCGCCGCGCGCGACGTCGCCAAGCGCTTCGAGGCCAATTTCCAGCAGTTCGAGAGCCACGTCGACAGCAAGGTGAAGCAGGCGGCCATTCGCGCCGCGGCCTGATGGCCGAGGCTCCCGGGTCCGGTCTATGCCCGCCACGTGCGGCCAAGCGGCCTTTCGCCTTGGGCGGAAGGACGGCGTATGATGTCGGCGTTTGAGCAACCTTCCTGACGCATCCCGTTCGGCCGTGGCCGTGCTTCGCCGACCCTGGCGGCTGCCGCTGATTGGGGCGTTGGCGCTGGCGTTCGTTTCGCTCGCGCTGATCTCGGGTATCGCCTACATCGCGGTGCTGGCCGGTGCCACCGGCACCGCCGAGCGGGCGCTGGTCGACCGCGCGGCGCGCGCCGTGGAAACCCAGGTTTCGGTGGTCCGCCGGCAGCTCGACCCGGTCACCGATCATCTCGAACTGGTCGCGGCGCTCGCCGCCTCGGGACGCATCGACATCGAATCGTCGGTGGGCGTGCGTGAGGCTCTGGCCGTGATGATGACCCGCGTGCCGGCGGTTTCCTCGGCGGGCTTTGCTACGCTCGACCTCAAGCTGCACCGGGCCGTCCGCCATCCCGATGGATTGGTCACGCGCGACACGGTTTCCCTCGTCGACCTGCCCCAGGGCATGGCGCGGTTTCGCCAGTTGCAGACGGCGCAGAGGACCTTCTGGGGGGCCCTGTTCTGGAGCGAGGGGCTGAAGCAGCCAGTGCTCAACGTGCGGACCCCGGTGCGCCGCATCGACGACGCCTTCATCGGCGGACTGTTCGCCACCGTCGCCGTCGGCGATCTCTCCTATCTGATCGGCGAGGCCACGCGCGCGAACGAGGGGCGCTATTTCATCCTGGTTGGACACGACAAGGTCCTCGCCCATCGCCGGCTGGTCGATCCGCGCGGGCTTGGCCTGTCGGAAGACAGGTCACTGCCCACCATCGCCGAAGTCGGCGATCCCGTGCTCGCCAAGTTCTGGAGCCAGGGTGCGAAGCGGACGGTGCTCAACCCGCTGATAGACCGCGCGCTCGGCGACCTCGGCCACGTTGTCGAGGTCGAGGGCAGGCGTTGGGTCTTCGTCTATCGCGAGCTGCGTCTCTACGGCCCTGAGCCCTGGCTGGTCGGGCAGTACTCCCCGATAGAGGAGGCGACCGGCGATCTCGACCGTCTGACCAACGGTGCACTCGTCGGCGCCGCCACGCTTGCCGTTGCGCTGCTCGTTGCGCTGGCGATGGGACTCAGTATGGCGCGCTCGATCCGCACCATCACCTCGGCCGCCGAGTCGATCGAGCGGCTGGAGTTCGAGCATCCGCTGCACAAGCGCTCGCATCTGCGCGAGATCGACGATGCCGGCCAGAGCCTCGACAAGGCCCGCGGGGCGCTGAAATGGTTTGGCGCCTACGTGCCGCACCGCCTCGTCTTCCGGCTGATGGAACTCGGCGAGGATGCGGTCGCGTCGCGCCGCCGTAATGTGACGGTGATGTTCACCGATATCGTCGGCTTCACGCCGCAGGCCGAGGACCTGCGGGAGCAGGAGACGGCCGACATGCTCAACCATCACTTCGCGTTGCTCGGTGCCTGCATCGACCAGGACCAGGGCGTGATCGACAAGTATATCGGCGACTGCGTGATGGCGGTGTGGGGCGGCCTGTCCAAGATGGAAGACCACGCCGACCATGCGATCCATGCCGCGCTGGAGATGGCGCGCGTGATCCGCGAGGACAACCAGTTGCGCGCCGCCGACGGAAAGACGCCGGTTCGCCTGCGCGTGGGCCTGCATTCAGGTCCGGTCGTGGTCGGCAACATCGGCGCGCCGGGCCGCGTCAACTACACCGTGGTGGGTGATACGGTGAACGTGGCACAGCGCCTGGAGCAGCTCGGCAAGGACTTCATGCGCGCGGAAGAGGAAGTGATCGTGCTGGTCAGCGGCGACACCATTGCTGCCATGAAGCACCCGGAAGCGCTGGGGGAATTGCCCACGCCCGAGTTGCGCCACTTCAAGGGCCGCGAGGAACCGGAACAGGTTTATCGCCTCGTATGATGCGCCGCGCGCTGGCGTTGAGTACCTTTCACCGGTAGTCTGCCGCCACGTCCCGGCGTGACTTCGAGAGGCAAAAACAGCACATGGAACGGCGCAAACTCCTTGCATTGTCGACGGCCATGCTGGCCCTTGTTCCTTTCCGCGCGCTGCACGCCCAGAGCGCCGCCAAGCCCTACACTCCCGAGCAACTCGACCAGATGCTGGCGCCGATCGCGCTCTATCCCGACGCGCTGCTGGCACAGACCCTGATGGCCGCGGGCTATCCGCTGGAAGTGGTCGAGGCGGCACGCTGGTCGGCCGCCAACCCGACGCTCAAGGGCGATGCTGCGGTGGCCGCGGTCAAGGGCAAGGACTGGGATGTCAGCGTCAAGTCGCTGACGGCCTTCCCGCAGGTTCTCAAGATGATGAACGACCAGCTCGACTGGACCCAGAAGATCGGCGACGCGATGATCGCCCAGCAGAAGGACGTGGCCGATTCGGTCCAGCGCCTGCGCGCCAAGGCGGCGGCGGCCGGCAACCTCAAGACCGCGCCGCAGCAGAAGGTGACGACGCAGCCGGCCGCGACCGGTGGCGCCAGCACGATCGTGATCGAGCCGGCCAATCCGGAGACGATCTACGTTCCCTACTACAATCCGGCCTGGGCCTACGGGCCGTGGCCTTATCCGGCCTATCCGCCACCGTATTACCCGCCGCCGCCCAACTACGGCGCAGCGCTGATGACCGGCATGATGTTCGGCCTCGGCGTCGCGGCCGGTGCCGCCATGTTCGGCGGCTGGAACTGGAACCACGGCAACACTTACGTGAACGTCAATCGCGCCACCAGCATCAGCGCCAACAACTTCAACGCCAACCACTACGCCAACGGCAACTGGGCGCACGACCCGGCGCATCGTGACGGCGTGCCCTATCGCGACCCGGCGCTGCAGCAGAAGTACGGCCAGAACCGGCCGGGCACAGCAGAGCGCGACCAGTACCGTGGCCAGCAGTTCCAGAACCAGCTGCGCGACGGCCAGGCCGGCCAGCGTGACGGTGCTGCCCGCACCAATGCCGAGCAGCGTGCCGGCAGCGGCGAACGGGCCGGTGCCGGAACGGCTGAGCGGGCGAATGCCGGGGCTCGACCGGCCTCGGAGAGCCGCGGCGGCGGTGCCTTCAATGGCGTCGACCGCGGCCAGTCGGTCAATCGCGAAGCCGATCGCGGCCGTTCGTACGGCGGCGGCGAGCGCGGCGGTGGTGGCGGGCGCAGTTTCGGTGGAGGTCGGCGATGAGCGGTTCACTTCTTCGCCGCGGTCTGCTGGCGCTTGTCGTGGTCGCCGGCTTCGCCGCCGGTGCGGTTGCGCAACAAGCCACGAAGCTACAAAGCTTTCCGACTGCCGAAGCGGCGGCGGATGCGCTGACCGATGCGGTGCGCAACAAGAACGTGAAGGCGATCGCGGCGATGTTCGGCGACGGCTGGCGCGATGTCGTGCCGGCCGAGGCCGATGAGCGGGATCGCCGGCGCACCAACTACCTGGCCGCCTGGGACGAGAGCCACAAGGTCACGATCACGGACGGCACCAAGGCCATCGTCGCGGTCGGCAAGACCGGCTGGACGCTGCCCATCCCGATCGTGAAGGACGGCGCGGAATGGCGCTTCGACCTCGCGGCCGGCCGCCAGGAGATGCGCGCCCGCCTGATCGGCCGCGACGAGCTTGCCGTCATCCAGACCATGCTGGCGATCGTCGACGCCCAGCGCGACTACGCCGCGCTCGATCCGATGAACACCGGCGCGCCGGCCTACGCCCGCCGCCTGCTGAGTTCGCCCGGCAAGAAGGACGGTCTCTACTGGGAAGCGCCGGCCGGCCAGCCGCAGAGCCCGCTCGGACCGGCGGTGGCCAAGGCCCAGGCCGGCTCGAGCACGTCCGACGGCCACTACGGCTACAACTACCGCCTGCTCTACACCCAGGGACCGGCGGCGCCGGGCGGTGCCCGCGACTACATCGTGAATGGCCGCATGATCGGCGGCTTCGCGGCCATCGCCTGGCCGGTGCGCTACGGCGAGACCGGGGTGATGACTTTCATCGTCAGCCAGAGCGGCGACGTCTATCAACGGGACCTCGGGCCCGAGACGGCGCAGCGCGCGGCGGCTATCGTCACGTTCAATCCGGACAAGGACTGGACCAAGGCGGATATGACGCCTCCATGAGGGGGCTCTTTGGGGAGAGTGCAATGTTGAAGACCAAGGTCCTTGTGATGCTCGCTGCGGCGGGC
>CANJHI010000062.1 GCA_947474005.1 Alphaproteobacteria bacterium
AAGCGTGGCGCTGCCTCGGTCCACAGCACGCGGAACGCGTCGATGTATTCGTCGGTCACCGCGCCGCGATCGGCGAAGGGTGTCGTGACGACGGCATCGAACTCGGTCTTCAGCCAGCCGGCGCCGATGCCCACGACCAGCCGTCCGCCGGACAGAACGTCGAGGGTGGCCAGCATCTTGGCGGCGAGCACGGCAGGGCGGTGCGGTATTACCAGCACCGCGGCCACCAGGCGAATGCGCGTCGTCTTGGCCGCGACATAGGCCATGCCGATGAGCTGCTCGTGTCGCGCGGTCGGCGCGTCCTCGTAGAACTCGCCGCTCTCGGAGTAGGGATAGCCGGGTACCTTCGTGTCGGGCAGCACGACGTGATCGGTCATGGTGAGATAGTCGAAGCCCATGGCCTCGCCTTGCTGGGCGATCTCCGTCATGTCGGCGACGGCGGCCAGCGGGCCGGAGTTCGGCAGGTTGAAACCGATCTGCATGACAGGGTTCAGATCAGCTTGCGGACGATATGCCGGCGATTCGAGGTGAAGGGGCGAACCTCGCCCGGCCAACGCCCTTTCTCCCCGGCAATCGCCCATTCCTTGCTCAGCAGCACGTCGGGACTGTCGATCTCGTAGATCGCCACATAGTTGGGTTCGCTGCCGCCATCGAGCAGCTTGCGCTCGCCGGCGAGGTTGAAGGCGGCCGGCTCGGTCTTCCAGCGGGTAACCGCCTGGACGCCCGGTACCTTCAGCAGCAGGGGCACGTGCTCGGTGTCGTAGACCTCGTTGAACAGCGCCTCCTTTTCCTTCGTCACATCCATGCTGACGATGAACAGGTATTTGGTGGCGATCGACATGTGCTCTCCCTCTGTATCGCGTCGTTTAGGCCGCCTGCGCTGCCTGTGCCACCGTCGGGCCGTCGCCGGCCAGCGTGGTCCGGCGCATGTCGCGCGGCTCGTGGGCCGGGAAGGGCCGGGCGCGGTGCATGGTCTGGCGGTTGTCCCACATCACCAGATCGTCGACCTGCCATTTGTGGGTGTAGACGAACGCGGGCTGGGTGGCGTGCTCGATCAGGTCGCGCAGATAGCCGCGTGCCTCGGGCATCGGCCAGCCGAGGATGCCGCCGGCGTGAGACGAGAGATAGAGTGACTTGCGCCCGGTCACCGGATGGGTGCGCACCATGCACTGGCGCACCGGCTTGAAACGCTCGCGCTCCTCGTCGGTGAAGTCATAGAAGCCGATAATCTGGCGCGAGAACATCTGGCTGTGTTCGCAGACCATGTCGGCGACCTCGGCCTTGGTCTCGTCGTCGAGCGCGTCGTAGGCCGCCCGCATGTCGGCGAACTCCGTGTTGCCGCCCTTCGACGGGATGCTGATGCCATGCAGCAGCGAGTACTTTGCCGGCACGACCTTGAACGAGCTGTCGGAGTGCCACAGGCGGTTGCCGATGGCGAACAGCCGGCGGCGGTCGTCGCGCGGATAGGGTTTGTTGTTCTTGTCGAGGTTGGAGACGTCGGCGAAGGTCGTGGGCAGACGGGTCTCGTTGGCCGCGCGCAGGCTGGTGCCGATGGCATGCTCGATCTCGCCCAGGCTCTGGGTGAAGGCGAGCTGTTGGGCGTCGTCGATCTTCTGGTCGCGGAACACCAGCACGGCGTACTTGTCCATGCCGGCATGGATCGCGGCTACCTCGTCCTGGGTAAGCGGCTTGCGCATGTCGATACCGGAGACTTCGCCCCCCAGGCAGGGCCCAACCTGGCGGATGGTGACGGTCATCAGTTCCTCCTCATCGACAGGGCGAACATTGTGCCGGCAGGGCAAACACCGCTTCCTGCTTGTGCAGGGTGACGCTCTCGTGGCGCGGCGGCGGCCAGATTCCGCCACCGCCCGGCGGCATGGCAATGGCGCGCAGCCGCTCGCGCTCGCCCATGTTCTTGTAGGCCCAGACATGTACCCACTGATTGAGCGGACCGAGGTCGGTGGAGCCGGCGAAGATCAGGGGTGAGAGCTCGTGGCGCGCCTTGATGCGCGGCGTCCACGCTTCGATCACCCTTGGAATGCCGCCGGGATTGTAGGTGTAGGTGCGGAACTCGTAGAGCGGGCCATGTTCGCCGGGCGCGAAGTTGGGCGAGAACGGCGCCGGATGGAGGATCTTGCTCTCCATCTCGAGGATGAACTCCTGGACCTTGACCGGCCAGACCTTGGTCTCGATCGCCTTGGCGCGGATCGCGTCGCGCTCGTTCATATCCTTGTAGGGCCAGATATGAATGACCTGGTTGAGCGTGCCGACTTCGGTGCGCCACAGTCCGGCCAGCGGCGAGAGCTTGGCACGTGCCGGCAATCCGGCGCCGAAGCGCTCCTCGAAGGTGGCGACGGTGCCGGGCTTCAACAGGTAGGTGCGCATCTCGAAGATCATTGTCCTGCCTCTCAGTCGGCTGCCGCGCGCACCGGGGTCTTGAACGCCGGCATCACTTCCTTGGCGAACCGGTCGAGCTGCTCCAGCGCCACGGCGAGTGGCGTGCCCAGCGCCATGCTGCAGCTCACCCGTTCGAGGCCGGGATAGCGTGCTTCAACGGCCTTGAGCTGTTCGATGATATCGGCTGGCGTGCCGGCCAGGAACCCGCCGGCCTTCACCGCGTCCTCGATCCTCGGCAGCTTGGTGGTGGCGGCCAGACTGGGATCGCGCATCGCCGCGATCTGCTCGTCGGTGAGCGCGCGCACCAGGCGCAACTCGCCGAACATCTTCATGTTCTCTTCGTAGTACTTCCCGGCGGCCCGCATCGCCGCCTCGCGGCTCTCGGCGATGAAGTACTGGAAGCCCAGCGACAGGCGCTCACCGCGCGCGAGCTTGATGCCGCGTCGCGCGTAGGCTGCCTGGAAGGCTTCCATGTGCTTGTCCACCGCGCCGCCTTCGGCCGAGCCGCCGCCGATCACGCCGGAGATACCGTGCTTGGCCATGAAGTCGAAGGCGCGGTCGGAGCCGCTCTGGATCGGCTGCCAGCATTCGACAGGCCGGCGCAGAGGGCGCGGCACCAGTGTGATGTCCTTCAGCGTGTAGCCGCGGTAGGGCACCTCAGGCGGGATCGTGTAGTAGGTGCCCTTGTGGGAGAACTTCTCCTCGTTGAAGGCCTTGAAGATGACGTCGCAACCTTCCTCGAACATTTCCCGGTTGGCCGCCTGGTCGGTGAGCGGTGCACCGAAGCTTTCGACCTCGCGGGTGTGATAGCCGCGCGCGACGCCGAAGATGACACGCCCGCCGCTCAGCACATCGGCCATCGCATAGTCCTCGGCCAGGCGCAGCGGATGCCACATCGGCACGACGTTGAAGCCGCAGCCGATCTTCAGATGCTTCGTCACACCGGTGAGATGCAGTGCCATCATCAGCAGGTTGGGAATGCACTCTGTGCCTTCGGGCTGGAAATGATGCTCGGCCATCCAGAAGGTGTTGTAGCCCAACCCATCCATCTGCTTGGCGTAGGCCACGGCCTTGTGCAGGACGTCGGCCAGCTCCTCGTTGGAGTAGTGGCGATCGTTGATCGGCGTGCCGCCATAGCCGGGCTTTTCAAGGTCGACCGAGCCGACATAGGAGCTGTCGAATTTCGTGATCATGGGCGATCCCTTCCTCGGCCGGGCAGGCGGTATCGGTCAATAGTTCCGCATTCGCGGGTAGTGCCGTCAAGGTTTTCGTCCCGCAGAGCGGGCTTTAACGGGCCGCCGCCCGCACCATGTCGGCGCACTTCTCGCCGATCATGATCGAGGGCGCATTGGTGTTGCCGGCAACGATGGAGGGCATGATCGACGCGTCGGCGACGCGGAGGCCCGCGATGCCACGGAGCCGGAGCTGCGGGTCGACCACCGCGTCGGGCTCGTGGCCCATGCGGCAGGTCCCGACTGGATGGAGATTGGAGACACCTGTGGCACGCAGGTAGTCGCGCAGCGCGCTGTCCTCCGTCACCGCGGGGCCGGGCATGATTTCCTCGACCACGAACGGCTTTAGCGCCGCCTGCTTGCCGATCTCGCGGCAGATCGCCATGCCTTTCAGCATGGCGTCCCAGTCGTTGGCGGTTTTCAGGAAGTTGAAGCGGATCTCGGGTGCGGCCAGCGGATCGGCCGACTTCAGCCGCACGGTGCCCCGGCCGTCGGGGCGGAGATGCACCGGCGAGAGTCCGAAGGCGGAGAAGGGCTGGGCGACCACGCCGTGGCGGTTACGTTCCTTGATCGCCCAGGCGAACATGTTGATCTGCAGGTCGGGCCGCTCGAGCCGCTTGTCGCTGCGCACCATGGCGCCGACGAAGAGGCCCATCGAGGCGAGCGGCCCGGTGCGGCCGAAGGCGTACATCATGCCGGCCAGGATGCGCCGCGGCAGGCTGTTCACCAGGTCGTTCATGGTGACGGGCTGGCTGCATTTGTAGGCGATGTAGGTGTTGAAGTGGTCGTGCAGGTGGCTGCCGACGCCCGGCATGTCCTTCACCACCGTGATGCCGTGTTGTTGCAGGTGCGCCGCCGGGCCGAGGCCGGACAGCATCAGGAGTTGTGGCGATCCGTAGACGCCGCCCGAGACGATGACCTCGCGCCCGGCCCTTGCGACCTGCGGACCGGCGGGCGTGCGGTACTCGACGCCGACGGCGCGGCCGTTCTCGATCAGCAGCCTGGTGGCGTGCGCCGACGTCGCGATCGTGAGGTTCTTGCGCTGCTTGGCGTCCTTGAGATAGGCGCGGGCGCTCGACCAGCGGCGCGCATTGTTGATCGTGGTCTGGTAGTAGCCAACGCCTTCCTGGTTGGCGCCGTTGAAGTCGGGGTTATCGGGGATGCCGGCTTCGAGCGCGGCATCGTGCAAGGCCTTGGCGAGCGTCGGCTTCCACGCGTGGTCCTGGACCTTCAGCGGCCCACCGGTGCCGTGAAAGTCGTCGGCGCCGCGGGCGTTGTCCTCGGCGCGCTTGAAGTAGGGCAGCACCGAATCGTAGTCCCAGCCCTCGCAGCCGCGCTGGCGCCATTCATCATAGTCGGCGGCATTGCCGCGCATATAAACCATACCGTTGATCGAGCTGGTGCCGCCCAGCACCTTGCCGCGCGGCTGGTACATGACGCGGTTGTTGAGCTCGGGCTCGGGCTCCGAATCGAACATCCAGTTGACCTTCGGATTGTTGAAGGTCTTGTGGTAGCCGAGTGGCACATGGATCCAGGGATAGGAGTCGCGCGGCCCGGCCTCGAGCAGAAGCACGGAGTAGCGCCCGTCCTCGCTCAGCCGCCCGGCGACGGCACAGCCGGCCGAACCCGCGCCGGTCACGATGAAATCGTACGAAGCCTCGCCTTGCATTCCGCCCTCATCTCTTTTTCAGGAGCGTAGAGCGTTTTGCGGTTCCTGCGCCAGCGCCCGGGAACGCGTGACGGAATTGGCGCTAGAGGGAGGGCCGCCGCAACGCGGCGGAGCGGTAGCGAATTCAAGCGTCGGCGGTGACCGGCGCGGAGCTGCCGCAGTGCGTGCAGCGCGGGCTGGCCGCGAGGCGCAATCCCCGGCAGCCAGGGCAGACGCCGAGGTCGAAGCGCGTGAGGTCGGGCAAGGCGCGGTCCGTCCGCGCCGGAGGAGCGGCGAACAGGTCGCTCAGGATACCGCGCCAGTTCATGACGCCGCCCGGTCGCAGACATCGATCCATTCCGCGCCGACGAGAGCCGCGAGGCGATCCGGGCTGATGCGCAGCGCCGAGTTGGTCGAGCCGGCGGCGGGCACGACCTCGTCGAAGGCTTTCAGCGATACGTCGCAATAGACGGGAAGCGGTGTCGCCAGGCCAAACGGACAGACGCCGCCCACCGGATGGCCGGTCAGGGCCGCGACCTCGTCGGCGCCCAGCATCCGGGGCTTGCCGCCCAGCACGTCCTTGATCTTGCGGTTGTTCAGCCGCGCATCGCCCGACGTCACGATCAGCAGCGTCCGATCCTTGATGCGGAGCGACAGCGTCTTGGCGATCTGCGCCGGCGCCACACCATGGCCGCGCGCCGCCATCTCGACCGTGGCGGTACTGGCATCGAGCTCCACGATGGCGATGTCGGGCGCATGAGCCGCCAGGAAGGCGCGTACGGTCTCTACACTCATCTCGATGCAACCTTGAACAAGGGGACGGAGCAACCTAGCGTCGTGCCGCGCCCTCCGGAAGGCGCCCTTTTGAAGGCGTTGGGGGGGGCGACGAGCGAGATGAACGAGCAGTGGATCGAGACGGCCTACACGATTTCGACCTGGGTCCTGCCGGCGATCCTCGCCATCACCCTGCACGAGGCGGCGCACGGGTTCGTCGCCTGGCGCTGCGGCGATTCGACGGCCTGGCAGCTCGGCCGCGTCACCCTCAATCCGCTGAAACATATCGATCCCTTCGGCACGATCCTGCTGCCGGGGCTGCTCCTGTTGCTGCGCGTGCCCTTCGTCTTCGGCTACGCCAAGCCCGTGCCGGTGAATTTTCACGCCCTCAACAATCCGCGCCGCGACATGGTCCTGGTGGCCGCGGCCGGCCCCGGCATCAACATCGCGATGGCCATCGTGGCGGGCCTGCTGGCTCATCTCGCCGTCCTGCTGCCGCCTGCCGCGATGGAATGGAGCATCCTCAACCTCGAGAACGCCATCGCCATCAACGTGATCCTGGCCGTCTTCAACATGATCCCGTTGCCGCCGCTCGACGGTGGCCGCGTCGCCGTCGGCTTGTTGCCGAATTTCCTGGCGGTGCCACTGTCCCGGCTCGAGCCCTTCGGCATGACCATCCTGCTCGGCCTGCTTTTCGTCCTGCCGATGATCGGCCAGCAGATCGGCCAGAACCTCGATGTCGTCAATTGGCTTCTGCGGCGGCCCGTCAGCGAGGTGATTGACTTCGTCTTCCGGATCACCGGCAACGGGTGAGATCCATTCAGGTCGCTGCGGTCGCCGCTCCGGGCGGGGCCACCGAAATCTGGGAAATGATCCAAGTCTTGTACCACCGGATCATCCAGGGAATCGGGATCACCAGCGCACACACCAGCCCGAACACGACCGTCCGCCACAGGAGGTCCCAACCCGTCGCCGTGAAATCGAAGCTCGCGGTACCGCGTACGTTCCGGCAGATCCACTGCATCATGAACTTCAGCACCCAGGCCCAGCCCACGATCGTCACGATGGACACGATCAGCAGGATATTCCAGCCGATGTAGGGCCAGTATCCGCCCTCGAACGAAAGCGACAGCCGGCCGTCCTCTGACTTCAGGTTTGCACAGAACCACTTGAAGATCAGGATCGACAGGGCCCAGGTCGCCAGCGTCACGGCAAGGCCGATATAATGAGTGAGATGGCTGTGGCTATAGTTGCCGATTCCGTGGAGCCAGCTCAGAGCCGACAGGCCGATGAAAACGTACCAGATGTCGGTCGGCTGCCCGGTGAAATTCAGCCGTTTGCCGTCCGGCAGCGCGACGTGGTCGGCGATGAATTTGTAGAGGATCGTGGCCGTCCACGGCGACGGAATGATCAGCACGAAGCCGATGCCCGCAAGGAGCAGGCGCCCGAACAAGCCCCAAACCGGGAATTCGGGCCGCAAAGGCCCCGACAAGGAGCGCGCCAGACGTCCGTCGCTGCCCAAGCTCATATCATCCTCCCCGGTCGAGGCCCAGACTAGCAGAGCCGACACCGTTGCTCACCAGGCGTTCCGCGTCGCATGACGCGGGCGTCGACAGACGATGCCCGTCGCTGCACTCTGCATGCGGTCGTCCCGGAGCCTGAAAATCTTCAATCTCTACCTCGCGCTCGGCGCCATGACGGTGCAGCAGTCCCTGGCGACGCTCGGCCGCTCGACGGTGCCGCTGATCGCCGCCGCCATCGTGCTCGACCTCGGTGTCGATCCGGCGCTGGTCGGCGTCTATCTCGCCATCGGCTCGGTCGCGGGATTCATCACCACCATGGGCTGCGGCGGCTTCATCCTGCGTTTTGGCGCACTACGCATGACCCAGGTCGGCATGCTGGCGCTGGGCGTCGGTCTCGCCATCACCACCGCGGGCTGGTTGCCGCTGTTCGCGGTCGGCGCCTTCGTCGGCGGCTTGGGGCAGGCGCTCTCGACGCCGTCGAGCTCGCACCTGCTGGGCAGGCTCTCGCCGCGCCATCTGGCGCCGCTGATCTTCTCGATCAAGCAGACCGGCGTGCCGGCCGGGCTGATGATGGCGGGCGTGGTGGCGCCGCTGCTGGCCGTCGAGGCTGGCTGGCGTGTCGCCTTGCTCGTCGTGGCCGGCCTCTGTCTGCTGACGGTGGTGGCGCTGCAGCCGCTGCGCGCGCGCTTCGACACCGACCGTAATCCCGCCCAGCCATTGTCGCCGGCCGACATCAGGGCGAATGTGGCGGGCGTGCTGCGCGATCCGGCGCTCCGCACCATGTGCGTGGCGATGTTCAGCTTCGTCGGCCTACAGTCGCTCTTCACCGGTTTCTTCGTGCTCTATCTCGTGCGCGGTCTGGGCTACGACCTCGAACGCGCCGGCCTGGTCTTCGCCATTGCCGTCGCCGTCGCGGTGCCCGCGCGCATCGGCTGGGGCTGGCTCGCCTCACGCCTGGTGAAGCCCGCCACGCTGCTGGCCGTGCTGGGCATCGCCATGGCGGGCGCGGCCACGCTCGCCGCTGTCATCGATCCCACCTGGCCGACCTGGGCCACCACCGTGATCGCCACCGCCTTCAGCGCGACCGCGGTGAGCTGGCACGGCGTGCTGCTGGCCGAGGTGGCGCGGCTCTCGCCGCCAGGCCGCATCGGCGCCACCACCGGCGCGGTTCTGGCCTTCGGCGACGCCGGCGCGCTGGTCCTGCCGCTGCTGTTCAGCGCCGCGCTCACGCTCACCGGCGGCTACGCCAGCGGCTTCCTGATCGGCGGGGCGCTGGCATTGGCGGTCGGACTTCACGGCCTGTGGCGGCGGGTCAATCGCGGCGCCTGAGACGGGATCGACCAACTCGAATAGTCTGCAACGACACAAGACACTGGGTGGAAGCCACATGACACAAGACAGCAGCACCTTCTGGAAGAAGTCCCGGGTCGAGCTTCGGGCGGCCGGCTTCGAGCCGGACGCCACTGCGAAGACCACGGCCGTGGTCACGATCGCCAGCGCCTGGACCAATGCGCACCGCTGCAACAACCGGGTGCGCACCATCTCCGACCTGCTGATCGAGATCCTGGCCGAGCGCGGCGGGCAGGGGCTGGTCGTCGGTGCCCCCGCGGTGTCCGACGCGCTGACGCAAGGGACGCCCACGGCGGGTTATAGCCTGGTGTCGCGCGACGTTGTGGCGGATTGCTTCGAGATCGGCCACTACGCACACCACGGCGATGCGATGATCGTGATCTCCGGCTGCGACAAGACCGGCGCCGCGGCGCTGATGCCGCTCGCCCGTACCAACGCCTTCGGGCTGGTGCTCTATCCCGGCACCAGCTCGCCCGGCCGCGTGTCGTTCGGCGCCTGGGCCGGCAAGGGCAACAACCTCACGATCATGGACTACGTCGAGGGCCGCGCCGCCAACGAGGCCGGCCGCATCTCGGGCGAGGAACTGCTCGAACTCGAGCGCAACGTGATGCCGGGCAGCGGCACCTGCGGCGCCATGTTCACCGCCAACACCATGAGCACCCTTGCCGAGGCGATGGGCATGATGCTGCCGCGCGGCGCCTCGCACCCCGCCGACTACGATGCCAAGAGCGACATCCACGCCGATGTCCGCGCCCAGGCGCGCGCTTCGGTCGAGGCGCTCTACAAATTGATGGCAGCCGGCCTCCGGCCGCGCGACATCATGACGGAGCGCGCCTTCGAGAATGCGATCACCACGGTCTATGCCATGGGCGGCTCGACCAACATGTACCTGCACCTGCTCGCCATCGCGCGCGAGGCCCAGGTGCCGATCGGCATCGAGCGCATCCAGCAGATCGGCGAGCGTGTGCCGCTGATCGCCAACCTGCAGCCGCACGGGCCCTACGCCATGGCGAGCCTGCATGCGATCGGCGGCGTGCCGGTGGTGATGAAGGAGCTGCTGCGCGCCGGCCTGCTGCATGGCGACGCCATGACGGTGACGGGCAAGACGCTGGCGGAAAACCTCGAAACGGTGCCGACGCTCGACAAACTCGGCAAGCAGGGCGTCGTTGTTCCGGTGGCGAGGCCAATCGCGCCACCCAACAACCACATCAGCGTGCTGAAGGGCAATCTGGCGCCGGAGAGCTGCCTGCTGAAGCTCTCGGGCAAGACCCTGGAGAAGGGCGAGTTTCGCGGCACCGCCCGCGTGTTCGAATCGGAGGCCGACACCATGAAGGCGATCCGTGCCGGTGAGATCGTGCCCGGCACCGTCATCGTGGTGCGCAATGTCGGTCCGGTCGGCGGGCCGGGCATGCCCGAGATGGTGATGCTTACCATCCAGCTTCAGGGGCGGGGCTTGGCTGAGGACGTGGCCCTGATCACCGACGGCCGCTTCTCGGGCGTCAGCCACGGCATCCTGATCGGCCACATCTCGCCGGAAGCCGCCCGCGGCGGTCCGATCGCGGCGGTCCGCGACGGCGACACCATCGTCATCGATCCCGGCGCGCGGACACTCAACCTGGAAATCTCCGACGCCGAGCTGACCAAGCGCATGGCGTCGTGGAAAGCGCCCGATCACAAAGTCAGGGTCCGTCCGGGGTCGGTGCACGACAAGTACATCCGGCTGGTGTCATCGGCGCATCACGGCTGCGTCGTATGACGAAGCTGCCCGAAGCAAATCGCTTACGATAAATGCGCGTCGGGAGCGGCCAGATTGGGGTCTTGCCCTACTGATGCGACCCGCGATGGCCGCCCCCGGCGTGCCATTCGTATGTTCCCGCTATGCTGATGCCCGAAAGATTGCTTCAGCAATCGCAGCGGCTAGATGCGCCGGTGGAGTCATCTAAACCTCCATGTCGGATGTTAGACAGCTATATGCCATCACGAGCAGGCGCGTTCGTCAACGATGGAAACGGACCATATTGTTTTCACAATTGAGGACGGCAATGGACTACCGGCATCGCTCCACAAACATCGGAGGCAAACATGAACCGCATGCTTGTGGTGATCGCCCTGCTCGGCGTGTCGCCCGTGGATTCCGGTATCGATCTCATCCTCGATCGCAACCAGTGGGAGACATTGAAGGCGCTCGGCGCGCCCGATGCGGATCAACGGCCCTTGGACAAGCAGGCGATCGAGGGGATGGTCTCGGAGAAACTCGCCGAGATACGGGATGGCCGGCCCGTCATCACGTCGATGGGTCGCAAGGCTGTCGTGCGGGGCTCGCCCTCGCTTTGGGATATTTCCGGTTAGCCTGTCAGGCCGCCTGAACCGCAGGGCGACTTGGAACGCGTCTCGCTATTGAACGCTGCTGCGCGCCCTCCTAGCCTCCCGGGCAATCGAGGGAGGAAATATTCATGCCGACAATCGACGCCCAGGTTCATTGCTACGAGCGCAACCATCCCGGCCGGCCGTGGGTCGCGGTACTGGCCGGGCCGCCGGAAGTCACGGCCGACGACATGATCAAGGCGATGGACGCCGTCGGTGTCGACGGCGCGCTGCTGGTCTCGGTCTATACGATGTACCGCTGGGACGAGAGCTACGCCGTCGGGGTGCAGAAGGCGCATCCCGGCCGTTTTGGCGTCATCAAGCCGGTCAACGCCAACGATCCCAAGGTGGCCGACACGATCGCGGCCTGGGCCGCGATGGACGGCACGGTCGCCATCCGCATCATGATGACGCCCGAGGTCTCGACCGATGCCGCCGATCCCGGCATCAACCGCGTCCTTGCTGCCGCCGCCAAGCACGACCTGCCGGTCAACCTGCTGGCGCGCGACCGGCTGGAGCAGGTGGCCGAACTCGCCAAGCGCAATCCCAACACGCAGATCGTGATCGACCATCTCGGGCTCGAGCAGCCCTTCGCGCCGCCGGCGCCGCCCAATCCCTGGCACGAGCTGCCCAAGGTGCTGGCGTGTGCGGCGCAGAAGAACGTCGCCATTAAAATCACCGGCGCCTGCACGCTCAGCCACGAGAAGTTCCCTTTTAAGGACATCTGGGATCCGCTGGGCCGTATCTTCGACGCCTACGGCCTCGACCGCTGCATGTGGGGCACCGACTGGACGCGTGCCGTGGGCGTGCTCACCTACAAGGAAGGCGTCGATTCTTTCCGCGTCACCGATCGCCTGTCCGACAGCGACCGCGCGACGCTGATGGGCGGCTCCCTGCAGAAGATCTACGGCTGGTCGCCGAAGAAGGGCTGATCATCGCTGGGGGCGCGCCATTCCGTGGCGCGTCTTTTCGAGAGTCATGACCGCGCCACGGAGTGGCGCGCCCCCAGCTTCTAACTCACCTCATCCGTCCAGACCTTGAAGCTCACCAGCGTATTGGGGCCGAAGGTGTGGGTGATGGGAACGTCGGCGGCGTCGCGGCCGCGGGCGATCAGGACGCGGCCGATGCGCGGCATGTTGTTGCGCGCATCGAACGTGTACCAGCGACCGCCGAGATAGGCCTCGAACCAGCCGGCGAAATCCATCGGGCCATAGGGCGGCGGCATGCCGATGTCGCCGAGATAGCCGGTGCAGTAACGCGCCGGAATGTTCATGCAGCGGCAGAAGGCGATGGCGAGATGGGCGTAGTCGCGGCACACGCCCCGGCGCTCCTGGTAGGCTTCCCACGCCGTCTTGGTGGCGCGGGCATGCTCGTAGCCGAACTGGATATGGTTATGGACGAAATCGCAGATCGCCTGGACGCGCCCCCAGCCCGTGCCGGCGTTGCCGAACAGGCCCCAGGCGATCTCGGTCAGGCGGTCGGTCTCGCAGTAGCGGCTGCCGAGGAGAAAGACGATTGTCTCGTCGGGCAGTTCCTCGATCGTCTGCTGCGGCGCCGACGGGGCCACTACGTCGGGCATGCCGCTGTCGCGCACCGTGCCATCGGCCGAGAGACGGAACTGGCCGGCGGGAGCCACGAAGCGGCTGCACCAGTTGCCGAAGCCGTCGCGGTAGGGAGAAATGGGCACGGCGGGGGTGGTGGTCAGGTGGTCGGGGAAGATGACATCCGACGCGCGGCTGTAGTGGATGCCGAGCGCCACGATCATCGGAGTGGGTTGCGGGAAGTCGTAGATCAGTTCGTAGCCGACCCGGATTTTCATCCGCCACCTCCCGATATCATGAAGCCTGGGTGAACACCTTCACGTCCATGCCGAGCGAGTCCGACGCGGTTCCCACATACGTGCCGTGGAGCGGGAGGGTGTGCTGCGGATCGTGGGCGACGGCCACGGTCACGAGCCTCTCCTTGCCGACGCTGCCGCTGGTGGGATCGAAATCGACCCAGCCGGGGCCGGGCAGATAGACCTGCGCCCAGGCATGGGTCGAGCCGTGTTCGTCCGCCGACAGGACGAGATAGCCCGACGCAAACCGCGCCGCGAGGCCGAGCGCACGGGCCGCGTCGATCATCAGAACGGCGAAGTCGCGGCAGCTGCCGTGGCCGAGCCTGAGCGTCTCCACCGGCTGCTGGACGCCCTTGGCCTCGCGCCGCCGGTAGCGGAAGGTGCAATGGATGGCCTGCGAGAGCTGGGTGAGAAGCTCGAAGGTGCCGATCGACCCGTCCGGCGGCAGGAAGCCACGCGCCCACCATGCGACTTCGTCGCCGGCATCGGACAGAGGGTCGGCGGGAGTACGCTCGAGGCAGAGCGCGAACTCGGCGCTTTCGTCGGCACTGTAATCGAAGGGAAAGCGGTCGGCGCGTTCCTCGAGATCGCGGACGGAGACCCGTGGCGGCGACTGTTCCAGGTAAACGACGCTTTCTACGCACAATTCCTGCGCACAGTCCGAAAACTGCGCGATGCCGACCTGGTTGCCGAAGTCGTCGACGATGAAGTGCAGGCTGGTGGGTTGTGGACGAATCTCAAGGCTTGCCTCGATCACCCGTTGATCGTGGGAGTCGCGCGGGCGCAGCATCATCCGATGTTCGCCGAACGCGACCGGCCGTAGGTATCGATAGGTCGTGAGGTGCCGGATCGTGAGGGTCGACATGGGGCCTCCGGTCCGCGGCGAGAATTCTGCCTGCCGGGAGATACGCACAAATCACGCCAAAGGGCCACCTCGGTGCGAGCCTCGCGTGGAAGAGTATAGTTGAGCACAAAGCGGAGGATCCAAGACCATGAAAATCGGCGCGGTGATGTTCTTCACGACGGATTCGATGCAGCCTGCGCCGCTGGCACGCATGCTGGAGGAGCGCGGCTTCGAATCGCTGTGGGTGCCGGAGCACACGCATATTCCGTCCTCGCGCAAGACGCCCTATCCGGCGGGCGGGCCCCTGATCCGGCCCTATTATGACATCATGGACCCGTTCCTGGCGCTCAATACCGCGGCCACGGTGACGACCAGGCTTAAGATCGGCACCGGCATCGCGCTGCTGACGCAACGCGATCCGATCGTGACGGCCAAGCTCGTGTCTACGATCGACCAGCTCAGCGGCGGGCGCTTCCTGTTCGGTGTCGGCAACGGCTGGAACCAGGACGAGATCGAGAATCACGGCACCGACTTCGGCAGCCGGCACAAGCTGGCACGCGAACGCATCGAGGCGATGAAGGCGATCTGGACCCAGGAGGAGCCCGAATATCACGGCGAGTTCGTGAACTTCGACAAGATGAAGCAGTGGCCCAAGCCGGCACAGAAGCCGCATCCGCCGATCATCGTCGGCGGCGCCTTCCCCTATGCCGCGCGGCGCGCCATCCGCTACGGCAACGGCTGGATCCCGCGCGCCGACCGGCTGGCCAAGGACGGCGTCGGCGTCGTCATCGAGCGGTTCCGCCAGCTGGCTGCGGAGCAGGGGCGCGATCCCGCCACCCTGCCGGTCACCATCTTCCGCGCGCCCGACGAAATCGACGGGCTGAGCTTCTGCCAGGAGATCGGCGTCGACCGGGTCACCTTCTCGCTGCCAGCCGAGAAGGAGGACAAGATCCTGCCGATCCTCGACCGCTGGTCCGAGCTCAAGCGTCAACTGGGCGGCTGAGCGACAGCGATCGCGCCACGCTGCTTCCGTTTGAGCTATAAGATGAGGATTGTCGGTTGATGACCGGCATCCTCATAGGTGAGAGCCAGCCAGGGGATGTGACCCCCGGGGATATGACCATCGTCATGCTGTACCGTGTTTATAGAGCGGCCCTTCATCTGCCGCGCTATCTCGGGCACTACCGCATTACGACGTTTCTGCGACGCTTGATGGTGCCCGGCGTTGCCGTGGTGGATCACGGTTGCCTGATGCAGCTCGACCCGCAGGAGTGGCTGCAGATCGGCATGATGACGATCGGCGGTATCGAGCCGAAGACTTCATCGCTGTTTCGCAAGCTTCTGCGGCCGGGCGACACCTATGTCGATGTCGGTGCACACGTCGGGTACCATGCGCTGCTCGCCCGCCAGGTTGTCGGCGCGACAGGTCGCGTTCTGGCCGTGGAACCCCAGCCCTACAATTGCAACAAGATCCTGATCAATGCCGCGCTCAATGGCTTCTCGAACATCACGACGATCGTAGGTGCCGCCGGCGATCGGGACGGCGTCCTCACGCTCCGCGACCAGGCCCCCCACGACAAGTCGAGACTTACCGTTCGAGGAGCCGGCAAGAATGACCAGAACGTCGAATTCGAAGTTCCCGCCTGGACACTCGATACACTCGTGCGCCGACAAAAAATCGACAAGGTCCGTCTGCTGAAGATAGACGTGGAGGGCCATGAACTGGCCGTTCTCAAAGGGGCGTTGCCGATCTTGGCCCATACGGAGAACGTGATCTTCGAGGACGCCATGGACATGCCAACCCAGGCGTCGGCAGAAATTCGCGAGCTTCTGTTGCGGGGAGGTTTTACGCTCGTGGGCGTCACCGGGGAGGCTTGGAACGGCGGGCCGACACCTGAGAACAACGTGTGGGCTCGTCGCCAGCACGACGATTAGTGCCTGTCCGCCTGACTCAGGATCTCCGGCCTCCCCATTCAAATGGGTCGGTATCCCGGAGGAATGGAGGGGTGCTTCAAGGTTCATGAACGTGCCAGGAAGTGGTGCGTCCTTGGCGGCAAATGCCGGTTGAACCCGGCTCCCGGCGTGGTCACTATTGCCGAAAGCCAGATGGAGGAAACAATGTCGTCCGTCACCGCCACCAAGAAGCAGCCCAAGGCTGTATCCAGCCAGAAAATCGCCCATGCTCGCGCCAGTGCACCCGTGCTGGTGACGGGACGGCGCGACTTCTTCAAGTATCGCGACCTCGGCGTCGCCGACGCCAGCGACGGCGCGTTGCGCGCCCAGGTGATGAGTTCGAGCCAGGGCCTGAGCCGGCCGACCGGCTGGCACTATCACGAGTGCGACGGCCAGTTCATCTACATGATCAAGGGCTGGGTCGATCTGGAGTTCGAGGACGGCCGCACGCTCAGGGTGGAGGAAGGCGACTCGCTCTTCATCCCGGGCTACCTACGCCACAACGAAATCCGTACCTCAGAGGCAATGGAGATCCTCGAAGTCTCGTCCCCCGGCGTGATGGGCACCACGCCCTGCGATCCGCCCGAGGGATTTTCGGCGTAAGATCACGCCGGCCTCTTGACAGGAAATAGTCCTTTCCTATATTTCCTGTCGAGGAGATTTCATGAGGGATCTGCTGTCCTCGTTTTTCGCGCCGTGCCTGTCGCCGGGACAAGAGAAGCAACTCCGGTCGACGCCCGAACTTTCCGGGCATGAGGCGACACAAGACGGGCCGCGAAAGGATCACGAAAACAAGGACTTATAACCCTTTATACCGGACTCCCGACCTCCGCGGGTGGTGGAGGTCGGCAAGCGCCGCATGGGCAGCGACGCGCGACTACGACGAGGGAATACGAGGGGAGCGAACGGGACCATGAAAATCGGCGCGGTGATGTTCTTCACGACCGACTCGATGCAGCCGGCGGCGCTTGGCCGGGCGCTGGAGGAGCGCGGCTTCGAATCGCTGTGGGTGCCGGAGCACACGCACATCCCATCGTCGCGCACGTCGGCCTATCCGGCGGGTGGCGGCCTGGTCCAGCCCTATTACGAGATCATGGACCCGTTCCTGGCGCTCAACACCGCGGCCACGGTGACGACCAAACTCAAGGTCGGCACCGGCATCGCGCTGGTGATCCAGCGCGATCCCATCGTCACCGCCAAGATGGTTTCCACCATCGACCGGCTGAGCGGCGGCCGCTTCCTGTTCGGCGTCGGCAACGGCTGGAACCAGGACGAGATCGAGAACCACGGCACTGTGTTCAAGACGCGCCACAAGCTGGCGCGCGAGCGCATCGAGGCGATGAAAGCGATCTGGGGCGGGGAGGAGCCAGAGTATCACGGTGAGTTCGTGAACTTCGGCCCGATGAAGCAGTGGCCCAAGCCGCTGCAGATGCCGCATCCGCCGATCATCGTTGGCGGCGGCTTCCCGCACGCGGCACGGCGCGCCATCCGCTACGGAGACGGCTGGATCCCGCGCGACGACTGGCTGGAGCGCGACGGCATGGGCGTGATCGAACAGTTCCGCACCATGGCGCGCGAGGCCGGGCGCGATCCCGCCCACCTGCCGGTCAGCATCTTCCGCGTGCCCGACAACATCGAGCGCCTGCAACTGTGCGAGCGGATCGGCATCGACCGGGTCGTGTTCTCGCTGCCGGCGGAGAAGGAGGACAAGATCCTGCCCATCCTCGACCGCTGGGCCGGGCTCAAGCGCCAGTTGGAGCCATGAGGCTGATCGGCCGCTATGATTCGCCGTTCGTGCGACGCGTCGGGATTTCGCTTCATCTGCTCGGGCTGCCGTTCGAGCAGTTGCCGCTGTCGGTGTTCTCCGAGGCGACCGAGGTGAGGAAGTTCAGTCCTCTCGGGCGCGTGCCTGTGCTGGTGCTGGCCGACGGCGAGGTCCTGGTCGACAGCGCCGCCATCCTCGACCATCTCGACGAAATCGCCGGGCCCGAGCGGCGGCTGATACCGGCCGAGGGCAGCGCGCGGCGACAGGTCCTGCGTACCGTCGTCACGGCGACGGGCGCGGCCGACAAGGCGATCGCGATCAGCTACGAGCGCCGTCGTCCGACCGCGCAGCAATCGGCCGACTGGATCGACCGATGCCGCGTGCAGATCGAGGCCGCGCTGGATGGGCTGGAGACGGGCTGGTCGGCCACGAGCAGGCTGACGCAGGCCGAGGTCACCACGGCCACGATGCTGGCCTACGTCCGGCGGGTGGAGCCGGCGATCGCGGCTGAAGGGCGCTATCCCCGGCTCGAACGGATGGCGGCCGATTGCGAGCGTCTACCAGCATTCCGCGCCTGCCCGCTACCAGACAGGGCTTCCGTTCAGGTCATCGATGTGGAGAAACGCGTGTGCTGAACAGAGCCGTGACCGTCGCAGGCGGTGCCCTGTCCAACTTCGTCCATTTGTTCCGGACGTCGGCGCCGCTTGCGGTTCCTCTGCACTATGCGTCGACGCTGGCGAGATACTTCCAGATCAAGAAGAGGTATCGCGCCGAGGAGAACGACTTTCGCGAAGCGATGAAGGCGGGCCGTTTCTCGACCGACTGGTTCAGTCAGAAGATTCCGTTCTGGCTCCATACTTTCCAGAGCCTCGATTTGTTCAGGAAAGATCTGGACATCCTCGAAATCGGAAGCTGGGAGGGCATGAGCAGCTGCTTCATCCTGAGGACATTTCCCAACGCCCGCCTGACCTGTGTCGACACGTGGCAGGGCAGTGACGAACACGTGGGTCTTGCGGCGCTAGAGTCGATCGAAGCGAAGTTCGATGGGAATACGGCGCCGTACAAGGACCGGCTCACGAAGCGCAGGCAGTCGTCCCTGGCGTTCTTCAGCGAAAGCCCGGCCGTGCCGCGGTTCGACCTGATCCATGTCGACGGCTCCCACCACGCCGACGACGTCGTGGTCGATGCCGTGCAAAGCTACGCACGCCTCAAGGTCGGCGGCGTCATGATCCTCGATGACTTCCTGTGGCGCGACTACCAGAGCCGACGCGACAATCCGGCCGCGGCCATCAATGCCTTCCTGCGATTGAAGGCGGGAACCTACGAGTTCGTGCTCGTCTATTATCAGGTCATCCTGCGGAAGCTCGCCTAGAGGGCTTTTAGCGCCGCCTGAACCTCGGCCACGTGGCCGGCGACCTTGACCTTGTGCCAGACGTTGCGGACTACGCCATCCTTGTCGATCAGGAAGGTGGCGCGGTCGATGCCCATGTACTTGCGGCCATAGAGGCTCTTCTCGATCCAGGTGCCGTACTTCTCGCAGATCTTGCCATCCTCGTCGGACACCAGCGGGAAGTTGAGTTCGTACTTGGCCTTGAACTTGTCGTGGCGGGCGACGCTGTCCTTGGAGACGCCGATCACCTGGGCCTTCAGCTTCTTGAAGTCGGGCGCGGCGTCGCGGAAGCCGCAGGCCTCTGTCGTGCAGCCCGGCGTGTCGTCCTTGGGATAGAAGTAGAGCACGACCGGCTTGCCGCGCAGGTCGGAGAGCTTGAGCTTTTTCCCGCCGTCGGTGGCGGCGGTGAAATCCGGCGCCTTCTTGCCTGCCTCGACACTCATTTGTCTCTCCTTGCCTGCCAGCCGGCGACGCGCGCCGGCTCCTCGACGATGCGCTCATATATAGCACGCGCCGCCGCCGCCTCGATCTGGATCCGCGTCTTGAGGTCGCCGAGGTCGGCCGCATCCTCAGTGGCCGCGATCAGGCGGCGCTGACCCTCGGGGGCGCTGGTCTCGTCGAAAGCGGCTTCGTCACCGTTCAGGGTGAGCCGGAGCAGGCTCTGCACGTCCGACAGCAGCGTGCGCGTGGCCCGCAGGCTCTCGGCATCGCTGCGCTCGATCAGGCCGGCCTCGGCCATCCGGCGCAGCATTTCGGCGGGATGGGGATCGAGCAGGTCGGGCCGCGCCGCGGCGTGGCGCAGCGCCAGGTATTGCGCCACGAAGTCGATGTCGAACAACCCGCCGGGCAGGTGCTTGAAATCCCACGCGCTCTTTGCCGGGGCGTGGCGGGCGATGCGGTCGCGCATGTCGGCCACGTCGCGCACCAGGGCGTCTGCATCGCGCGGCTGGCAAAGCGTCGTCTTGACGATGTCGGCCAGGCGGTCGACCAGGCCGGGCGGTCCGTGGATCATCCGCGTGCGGGTGAGCGCCATGTGCTCCCACGTCCAGGCCGATTGGGCGTGATAGGTCTCGAAGCCTTCGAGCGAATTGGCGAGCGGTCCGGCGCGACCCGACGGGCGCAGCCGCATGTCGACCTCGTAGAGCGCGCCCTCGTTAGTGTGGGCGGTGAGTGCCGTCACGATCTTCTGGCTGAGCCGCGTATAGTACTGGATCGGCGACAGCGGCTGCGCCCCGTCCGACGTTTCGAGGTCGGGCGGGATATCGTAGACGAAGATGAGGTCGAGGTCGGAGGTCGCTGACATCTCGCGACTGCCGAGCTTGCCCAGGCCCAGCACCGCCAGGCGCTGGCCGCGAAAGCCGCCATGGACGTCGGCGAAGCGCTGCTCGATGCGGTCGCACAGCGCCGAGATCGTGGCGGCGGCGACATCGGAGTAGGCGAGACCTGCCTGCGCCGGCCGGGCGATATGCTTCAGCTGCTGGACGCCGATCTGGAAGCGCCGGTCGTTGGCCCAGCGCCGCGCGAGATCGAGAATGTCCTGCTCGTGGTCGACGCGGCCCAGGACGCCGGCCAGGTCTGCCGTCATCTCCGAGACCGGCGGCAGTGGGCGATAGAAGTCGGGCGACAGCACCGAGTCGAGCAGGATGGTGCGGCGCGCGAGGTGGGCCGCGAGGCCAGGCGCGCTGCCCATGATCGCGGCCACCAGTTCGAGCAGGGCGGGATTGGCCTTGAACAGCGAGAAGAGTTGTACGCCCGCCGGCAGGTTCTGCAGGAAAAGGTCGAGATTGAGCAGCGCCTGGTCGGGTGCTGCCGTCGCGCCCAGCTCTTTCAGCAGGCCCGGCATCAGTTCGGTCAGCAGTTCGCGCGCCCGTGCCGTCGCCGTGGCGCGGTAGCGGCCGTGGTGCCAGCGCCGCACGATGCCGGCCGCGGCCGACGGGTCGCGGAAGCTCATGGCGCGGAGTGACTCGAGCGTGCCTGGATCGTCGTCGGTGCCGGTGAAGACCAGGTTGCCGCCCGGGCCGGCCAGGCTCGGCGCCTCCTCGAACAGGTGGGCATAGTGGCCCTCGACGCAGCGCAGCCGTCGCAGCAGGGCATGCTGGAACGTGGCCGAATCGGGGTAGCCCAGGAAGGTGGCGATTGCCGCCACGCCGGCCTCGTCTGCCGGCAGGCTGTGGGTTTGGCGGTCGTCGACCATCTGCAGGCGATGCTCGACCCGGCGCAGGAAGCCATAGGCCTCGATCAGTTCCGCCGCCGCGGCGGGCGAAACGTGGCCGGTCGCCGACAGTGCCCGGATGGTCTCGCAGGTCCCGCGCAGGCGGAGCGACGGATCGCGGCCGCCGAAGATGAGCTGCTGGGTCTGGGCGAAGAACTCGATCTCGCGGATGCCGCCGCGCCCGAGCTTCACATTGTGGCCAAAGACCTTGACCGTGCCGCCGCCGCGATGGGCGTCGATCTGGCGTTTGATGGAATGGATGTCGTGGATCGCGGCGAAGTCGAGATGCTTGCGCCAGATATAGGGACGGAGGTCGGCCAGGAAGGCTTCGCCCACGGCGCGGTTGCCGGCCACCGGATGGGCCTTGATCATGGCGGCGCGTTCCCAGTTCTGGCCGACGCTCTCGTAATAGAGTTCGGCCGCCTGGACCGACATGGCAAGCGGCGTCGAGCCGGGGTCGGGGCGCAGCCGGAGATCGGTGCGGAAGATGTAGCCGTCGGCCGACGTCTCCGACATCAACTGCACGAGCAGGCGGGCGCCGCGCACAAAATGGCGCGAGATCTGGTCGTTGCCGGCAAGGTCGGGCGCGTCGCGGTCGTAGAGCAGGATGAGGTCGATGTCGCTCGAGTAGTTGAGCTCGCCGGCGCCGAGCTTGCCCATGCCGAGTACGGTGAAGCCAGCGGCCTCGGGATCCGTGCCGATGGCGAGCTGCCCGTCGCGTGCGAGCTGGAGCAGGATCGAGTCGGTCAGCGCGTCGAGGCAGCCCGAGGCGAAATCGCTGAGCGCGCCAGTGACCTTCTCGAGCGACCAGACCTCGGCGATGTCGGCGACGGCAACGGCCAGCGCCACGCGACGCTTGAGGCGGCGCAGCGTGGTCGCGATGGCGGCGGGCAGCCCCCCCTCGAGCGCCATCGCGCGTACGGCACGAAGCTCGACGGCCAGGGCGGCGAGAATGGGCTCCGGCCCCTGACGCCACAGATCGGTCACAAAAGCCGGGTTTTGTAGGGCTGTTTCCGTCAGGTACGGGCTGTTGCCGAACAGGGCATCGAGCAGTGCCACCGCCCCGGGATCGTCGGGTCGTTCGGTTTTCTCGCACCATCGGGCCCACGCGACGGCCCGCCGCTCCGGATCGTGCGGGTGTGGCAGGCGAGCGGTCGAAAGCCAAGACATGGGTTGTGGGGGTCGGGTAAGTTGTGGGAACGCCGGGGCACGCTTGCCTGTGGCTGATGTCGTCGTCAAGAACCTGGAAGTATCGATCGTTGGTCAGAAGAGTCTACCGCGTTGGATTGCGCGTCGCCTTTGGTTTCGTCATCGGCGTGGGGGTGCTCGTCGCCGTCGCAGCACTTCGCCTGATGGCCGGGCCGGTCGATCTCGATTTTCTCAAGTCGCGGCTGGCGCAGGACTTCAACCTGCCCGATGCCAAGGTCACGATCCACGCCGACCGCATCTATGCCGAGTGGGGTGGCCTCAGGGAACCCATCCGGCTGGTGTTCGGTGGCCTCAAGATCAGCGGTGCCACCGGGCAAACCATCGCCACCGCGCCCAGCGTGGCTCTCTCCTTCGAGCCACGCAGCGTCATCCGCGGCAAACTGCTGCCGACGTCGATCATCGTCGACCAGCCGACGCTCGATGCCGACGTTTCCCGCGACGGCGGCATGCTGCGTCGTATCCTGGCCAGTCCGGAGACCCATTCCCAGGGCGAGGTCGTCGACCTGCTGATCGATCAGCTTCTTGCCGAGCCCAACCAGAATTCGCTGCTCGGCCAGCTCGACACGGTGCTGGTCCAGCGCGCGCGCGTCACGGTGCGTGACCTGACGAGCGGCGTGTCGTGGACGGCACCGGCCGCCACCGCACGGCTCACGCGCGATCAAAGCGGCGTCGTCATCGTTGCCAGTGCCCGCTTCAGCAGCGGTGGTGAGCCGATCGACGTTTCACTGTCGGGCTTCTACTCCCGAGATCGCAGCCGCGTCTTCGTCGAGGCCAACCTCGAAGGGCTGAAGCCATCGATGTTCGCCGACCTGTCGCCCGATGCCACCCTGCTGCGCGGCATCGACATTGCGCTGACCGGCCGTCTGCGGGTCGAGGCGACCGGCAGTGGCGAGGTCAAGACCGTCGAACTGGACATCAATGGCGGCAACGGCAAAATCACCCTTCCGGGTGTACTGGCCGCCTCTCACCCGGTGCGTGCCGTCACTGCCCGGATCTTGGTGGACGCTGCATCGCATACCGCCAAAATCGACAAGATCGAGTTCGATTTTGGCGTGTCCAAGGTCTCGATCAGCGGCGTTGGCATCAAGAAGCCCGAGGGACAGACGTTCACGGGGCGCGTCGATGTCAGAAAGATTCCCGTCAGTCGCCTGGTCGACTATTGGCCGTTGGAATTCTCGCCAGGCGGTCGGCAATGGGCGATCACCAATCTGAGCAATGGCGACGTCGACGTCGCCGCCGAATTTGCGCTGAGCGCGCCTGGTAACGAGATGTCCGAACTCAAGGTCGATCGTCTGGTCGGCCTCATGGACTATCGCGGCATGACCGTTCGCTACATGCCGCACATGCCTGAATTGCAGGCCGTGTCGGGGAAGGCACGTTTCGAGAATGGAACGCTTCATTTCGATGTGGCCGGCGGCAACGCCGTGGGCCTGCGCTTGACCGGGGGAACGATCGATTTGCTGGACCTCGATCGGCCTGAAGCCCCCCAGGCCAGGATACAGTTCAATGTCGCAGGGCCGGCGGCCAGAGTCGCCCAGTTCCTGGCGCGGCCCGCGCTCGGACTGCCGAAGGACGTGCTGTACGACTACAGGCGGGTCGGTGGCGAAGTGTCGACCGATATCGGACTTGCCTTCCCCTTGGTGGACTCGCTCGCCGTCGCGGACATCGACATCAAGGTCGACGCAGCGCTTCGCGCCTTCTCGCTCAAGAATGCTTTGGGGGACGTCGATCTCAGCGACGCTGTCGGACATGTGAAATACGGCGGCTCGGAACTCAGTGTGACCGGGAGCGGAAAATTCGACGGCCATGCGGTGGAGATCGGATGGCGTGAACTCTACACCGCCAAGGCGCCCTTCCGTCGCCGCTACGAGCTGAAGGGCACAGTGCCAGCGACCCTGGTGGCCAAGGCGGGATTTCCCTCGCCGGAACCCTACGTGACCGGACCGGTCGGCATCACGCTGCAGTATCAGGTGGCACCGAATGGCACTGGCGAAGTGACCGGTCGGTTCGATCTCAAGGCGTCCAAGCTCGCGATCCAGCCACTGCTGTGGACGAAAAATCCGGGCACCGATGCCCAGGCCACCATGACACTGAAGCTCGCAGTGGGCGGCAAGCTCGTGACGGCCGACTTCGATGGCCGCGGCACCGACCTGCAAGGCAAGGGGCAGGTGAAATTCTCCGGCGACAATGCCGTGCAGCAGGTCACCCTGCAGCAGTTCAAGATCGGCCAAACCGACGTCGCGCTCGACTGGCAACGCGGTCCGGGCGGCGTCGTGATGAGCCTCAAGGGTAAGGCCGTGGAACTGCAACGTGTGCGCGACATGCTCAAGGCGCGGGACGAAATCGCCAAGAAGGAGCCTGCCGGTGCCGCTGCCGCGGCTCATGCCAGCACCAGGGTCACGGTGCAGCTCGATCAGATCCTGGTGAAACGCGGCACGCTGGGCTACCTCAACGGTCGGCTCGACCTGGTGGGCGACCGCATTGCTTCGGCCGACATGACGCTGGGCGCCGGCAAGGGCTCGACCTTCCGTCTCACGCCGGCGGGCAAGAACCGGAACTTCTTCTTCTACGTCGCCGACTTCGGACAGTTGCTGAAGGACGCCGGCTGGATGGACGGCCTGGCCGGCGGATACCTCCACATCGAGGGCCAGTTCAACGACCTGTGGGCCGACCCGCCCTTCGAGGGCTTCCTGAAGATGGGAACCTACCGCCTCCAGGTGGTGACGCCGCGTCCCGGGGTCGGCACGCTGAACTCCGCCATCGAGGGCCTCAGCCGCGCCGGCGATGCCACGCAGCAATTCGACAATCTGGAGGCCAAGCTCACAAAGGTCGCCGACCGCATCAACATCCGGAACGGCCGGACCAGTGGTCGCTCGATCGGCCTCACAACCCAGGGCTGGCTCGATCTCGGCAGCGAGACCGCGCAGCTGCGCGGCGTGGTGGTGCCGGCGTTTGCGCTCAACAATCTGCTGTCGAACGTGCCGCTGCTCGGGCCGCTGCTCACCGGCGGCAAGGACGGCGGACTGTTCGCGATTTCCTACAGTCTTGAAGGTCCGTTCGATGATCTGAAGAGCAACGTCAGCATGATGTCGGCCGTGACGCCGGGCGTGCTGCGCGAGATCTTCAATCCGAACCTCGACAACACCACGCCGGATCCGCCGAACAGGGAAATGCAGCGCGCGCCCTAGACGGCGCGCACCAGCACATGGCGCTTGCGGCCGGCCGACAGTTTTAGCATGCCCGAGCCGTCGAGATCGCTCTCGCCGACCAGTGCCGCATCGCCGGCGATCGGCTTGTCGTTGAGGCGACCACCGCCGCCTTTGATCAGCTTGCGCGCCTCGTTGCGGCTCTCGACGAGGCCGGCCTCATGCAGCAACTCGAAAGCGGGGATGCCGCCGGCGAACCGCGCACGCGGCACGTCAATCGTCGGCAGCGAGTCCGCCTTGGCGCCTTCCTCGAAAGTGCGGCGTGCGGTTTCGGCGGCGAGCTCGGCTGCCGCGGTGCCATGCGCGAGACGAGTTACCTCGGTGGCGAGAATCTTCTTCGCCTCGTTGACGTCCTGGCCCTTCAGCGCCTCGAGGCGCGCGACCTCGGGCAGGGGCAACTCGGTGAAGAGCTTGAGGAAGCGACCGACGTCGGCGTCCTCGGTATTGCGCCAATATTGCCAGAAGTCGTAGGCCGACACGCGTTCGGCGTTCAGCCAGACCGCGCCGGCCATCGTCTTTCCCATCTTCGCTCCGGACGAGGTAGCGATGAGCGGGGTCGTCAGCGCGAACAGTTCGGCGCTTTCCATCCGGCGGCCGAGGTCGGCGCCCATGACGATGTTGCCCCATTGGTCGGAACCGCCCATCTGCACGATGCACTTGTGGCGCTTGTACAGTTCGACGAAGTCGTAGGACTGCAGGATCATGTAGTTGAATTCGAGGAAGGTCAGAGGCTGGTCGCGTTCCAGTCGCAGCTTCACGGAATCCATGGTCAGCATGCGATTGACCGAGAAGTGACGTCCGACGTCGCGCAGCAGCGGAATGTAGAGCAGGTTGTCCAGCCAATCGGCGTTGTTGACCATGACCGCTTCGGTCGGCCCGGCGCCGAACGTCAGATACTTCGAGAAAACGCCCTTGATGCCCAGCATGTTGATGCCGATCTGCTCGTCGGTGAGCAGGGGGCGGGCTTCGTCGCGAAAAGAAGGGTCGCCGACCTTGGTCGTGCCGCCGCCCATCAGGGCGATCACCTTGTGGCCGGTCTTCTGCCACCAGCGCAGCATCATGATCTGCAGCAAAGACCCGACGTGCAGCGAGTCGGCCGTGCAGTCGAAGCCGATATAGGCCGTGCGGGTGCCGCTCGACAGCATTTCGTCCAGCCGCGCAGCATCGCTGCACTGATGCACCATGCCGCGTTCGTGCACGATCCGCATGAAATCCGACTTGAAGTTCGCCATCTCGCCGCTCGGCCATTTGTCCGTGAAGGGCGCGGGTGTAACATGACGCCGCGCGCGTCTCAACGGAGCGTAATTTGGTCCATTTAAACTCGAGCTCGCCGGCATGATGCGCGTGCTTGGCCTGATGAGCGGCACCTCGGTCGACGGTGTCGACGTGGCGCTGATCGAGACCGACGGCGAACGCGTGGCGTCCTTTGGGCCGAGCCTGACGATCCCCTATGCAGACGACCTGCGGCGAACGATACGTGCCACCTTTGGTGCTGAGCAGGCATCCGACGCGACCCGCGCCGCCGAGCGCGCGGTGACGGAGGCGCACGTGACGGCCGTGCAGCGCTGGTCGGCGGAACACGGCATCGCGCTTTCGACCATCGACCTCGTGGGCTTCCACGGACAAACGATCACGCACCGCCCAGAAAGGCGCTTCACCTGGCAAATCGGCGATGGCGCGGCGCTCGCCCGTTCGTTGGGTGTGCGTGTCGTCAATGACCTGCGCGCCGCGGATGTGGCTGCCGGCGGGCAGGGCGCACCGCTGGTGCCAGTCTATCATGCAGCCCTCGTGCGCGATCTGCCCCGACCGCTGGCCGTGGTGAATGTCGGTGGCGTTGCCAATGTCACGTGGGTGGGCGCGGACGATTCGCTCCTGGCGTTCGATACCGGTCCGGGCAACGGACCGATCGACGACTGGTGCGCGCGCCATGCGGGGCAGCGTTACGATACCGACGGCATGCTTGCCGCAAGGGGCACTGTCGACCGTACGCGGCTGGAGCGTTTCAGCGAGCATCGGTGCTTCGCGAAGGCACCGCCCAAGTCACTCGATCGCGGCGACTTCAGCGAGGCATGGGCAGAAGGACTAGGGGTTGCCGACGGCGCCGCGACGCTGACGGCCGGCACGGCGCGC
>CANJHI010000063.1 GCA_947474005.1 Alphaproteobacteria bacterium
CGCCGCCGAGCCGCCGAGGCCCGCGAGTGCCCCGGCCGCGGCGGCGGTGCCGGTGCCGAGCGGCGTGCGCAACAGGACCGAACTGACGAGCGCGCCGGCCATGACCAGCAGGCCGACCTGTTCGATCGCCGTGGTGAAGCCCAGGCCAAAGGCCTTGCCGATCGACTGGAAGGTCATGTCGGCGGCGATGCCATAGACCACGACCGTGGCCATGATCGCGAGGAAGGCGGGCAGGCGGATGCGCTGGACCAGAAGCACGATCAGCCCGACGGCGATCGGCACGAGAAGGGAGGCGAGAAGCATGGGCCGGAGCTTAGTCGGCTGTTACAGTGGCGTCATGCGTCTGCTGGTCGCCCTTCTGTTGGTCCTCGGCACCGTCACGCCGGGCTTCATCGCGCCGGTTCAGGCGCAGAGCGGGCTTGTGCGCATCGAGGGCAAGAATTTCGTGGCCCCCGACGGAAGCACGATCCATCTCAAGGGCATCAGCCTCGGCAACTGGCTGATGCCCGAGGGCTATATGTTCAAGTTCGAGGTGGCGAAATCGCCACGCCTGATATTCGCCGCCTTCGAGCGCCTGCTGGGATCGGAGCGCGCCACCGCCTTCTGGAAGCAGTACCGCGACACCTACATCACCGAGGACGACATCCGCTTCATCAAGTCCGTCGGCTTCAACATGGTGCGCGTGCCGCTGCACTGGCGGCTGTTCATGACCGAGGACGGCGTCGTCTCGGGAGAGGGCTGGGCGCTGCTCGACCGCGTCGTCGGCTGGGCTGCCGCCTCGGGGCTTTACGTCGTTCCCGACCTGCACGCCGCACCTGGCGGGCAGACCGGCATCAACCACGACGATGGGCCGGGCTATCCGCTGATGTTCTACGTGCCGCGCGACCGCGACCTCACGGTAAAGCTGTGGCGGGCAGTGGCCGAGCGCTACAGCGGCAACCCCACGATCCTGGGCTATGACATCCTGAACGAGCCGATTGCGCCCTACCACGAGGTGGCGACACTGAACGCGCGGCTGGAACCCTTCTACAAGCGCGCGACGGCGGCGATCCGCGAGGTCGATCCCGGCCGCATCGTGTTCCTGGCCGGTGGCCAGTGGAGCTCGAGCTTCGCCATGTTCGGCCCGCCCTTCGCGAAGAACCTCGCCTACACCTATCACTCGTTCTGGGCGTCGACGAAGCGCGACTCGATCCAACGGCACCTGAACTTCGCCAACCTGCACGACGTGCCACTGTTCCTCGGCGAAACGGGCGAACTAACCGACGAATGGAACGAGCGGTTTCGCCGTTTGCACGAGACTCATGGTATCGGGTGGTCGTTCTGGACGTTCAAGAACCTCGACACACCTTCGACCGTGGTCTCGATCGCGCGACCGAGGGGCTGGGACCAGATCGTGGCCTACGCCGACGGCAGGCGGATGGACAAGCCGTCAGATGAGGTGGTGAATCGCGCGATCGCCGGCTATCTCGACGGCATCCGGTTCAGCAACGGGGTGGTTCGCTGGAGCTATCTGGCGTCGCTGGGTCTGAAGGGCGCGCCGTAGACTGCGGCTGGTGATAGATGGTAGCTGGACCCGCCGGAGCGCCGCTCGGGGTGCCCGGGAACCGACCGATGAGGGAAGACAGACCGTGGCGATGAAGGCGCGGACCCAGTCGATGGCGGGAGCGCCGCGCACGGAACTGGCGGCAGCACTTGCCGCCTGCCGCGGCTCCTATCTGGGGGTGGCGGTTTTCACGGCCATCCTGAATATTCTCTACCTCACCGGCTCGTTCTTCATGCTGCAGGTCTACGACCGGGTGCTGCCGAGCCGCAGCATCCCGACGCTGGTCGCGCTCTGTGTCCTGGCAGCGACCCTCTACGGCTTCCAGGCGGTTCTCGACATCGTCCGCAACCGTGTGCTGATCCGTATTGCCGGCGGGCTCGCCGAGACGCTCGACCGGCGCGTCTATGAACTCGTGGTCAAGCTCCCGCTGCGTGCGCCGATGATGGGCGGGTTCGAGCCGGTGCGCGACCTCGACCAGATCCGGTCCTTCATGTCCGGCGGCGGCCCGGCGGCGCTGTTCGACCTGCCGTGGATGCCGCTCTACCTCGGCATCTGCTACATCTTCCATCCGATGCTCGGGCTCACCGCGACGGTCGGTGCGATCATTCTCGTGATCATCACGACCATCACCGAATTCAAGATACGCCGACCGTCGGCCGAGGTGTCGGCGCTGGGAAGCCGGCGCAACAGCCTGGCCGAGATGAGCCGGCGCAATTCGGAGGTCCTCCATGCCATGGGCATGGTCGGACGGTTTTCCGCCGTGTGGGCCGAGCATGGCCGGAACTATCTCGCTGCGCACCAGCGCGCGGGCGACATCACCGGCGGCCTGGGCGGTCTGTCCAGGGCATTGCGCATGATGCTGCAGTCCGCAGTCCTGGCGGTGGGCGCCTATCTCGTGATCAATCAACAGGCCACCGCGGGTATCATCATCGCCGGTTCGATCCTGTCGGCCCGCGCCCTGGCGCCGGTTGAGCTGGTCATCGCGCAGTGGCGGACGTTCGTCGCGGCACGTCAGAGCTGGCACCGTCTCAACAATCTCCTGGCCCGGCTTCCGGTCGAGACGCAGCCCATGGAGCTGCCGAAGCCGAAGAGCCTTCTCTCGGTCGAGCACATCAGCGTGGCCCCGCCCGGTTCGAACACCGTCGTCGTCCAGGATGTGGCGTTCAGCCTGAAGGCGGGTCAGGGGCTGGGCGTCGTGGGTCCGAGCGCGTCCGGCAAGTCGTCGCTCGTCCGGGCCATCGTCGGCGTCTGGATCGCCGCGCGCGGCAAGGTTCGCATCGACGGTGCGACGCTCGACCAATGGTCGTCCGAGGCGCTGGGCGAACACATCGGCTACCTGCCGCAGGACATGGAGCTGTTTGCCGGTACCGTCGCACAGAACATCGCCCGCCTGGAGCCATCGCCCGCATCGGAGAAAGTGATTGCCGCAGCCAAGGCGGCCGGCGTCCATGAGATGATCCTGGGACTGCCCAACGGATACGAGACGCAGATGGGTGAGGGCGGCACAGCCCTGTCGGCGGGACAACGGCAGCGGGTTGGACTGGCGCGGGCGCTCTATGGCGATCCGTTCCTCGTCGTGCTCGATGAGCCGAACTCCAGCCTCGACCAGGAGGGTGACGAGGCCTTGACGCGGGCCATCCTCGGCGTTCGCGCGCGCGGCGGCATCGTCGTCGTGGTTGCACACCGTCCCAGCGCCGTGGCCGGCGTGGACTATCTTCTGGTGATGCGGGGTGGCCGCCAGCACGCATTCGGTCCAAAGGACGTCGTCCTCAAAGAGGCGATGAAGGCGGCGCAGTCGGCGCAGCCGGCCAAACCGGCTGTGGCGGCAGCAGCAGGGCAGGCCGTGGCCCCGGTTCCGGCATCGGTTCGCGTTCCCACCCGCGGACAAGACGTGCCGTCATGAGCGATCCGGTGACGACGCAACATTCAACGCGGCGATCCCTCTTGGTGGGCGGTATTGCCGGCCTGCTTCTCGTTTTCGGCATCGGCGGCTGGGCTGCGACGACTCAGCTTTCGGGAGCGGTTATCGCGTCCGGCAAGCTGGTCGTGGATTCGAACGTCAAGAAGATCCAGCATTCGACGGGTGGTATCGTCGGCGAGCTGCTCGTCAAGGAGGGCGACAAGGTCAAGCAGGGCGACGTTGTCCTTCGGCTCGACGGTACGCAGACCCGCTCGAGCCTCGGCATCGTCAACAAGGCCATCGACGAACTCCTCGCCCGGCAGGCACGCAACGAGGCGGAGCTCGATGGGGTGCAATCGGTCGCCTTTCCCGCCGCGCTCGAGGCCCGGCGCAGCGATCCCGAGGTCGCCCGCCTGATGTCGGGCGAGAAGAAGCTGTTCGAGATGCGTCGGACCGCGCGCGACGGCCAGAAGGCCCAGCTCCGCGAGCAGATCCAGCAGCTTCAGCTCCAGATCCAGGGCAACCAGGCGCAGGAGGCGGCCAAGGTCAAGGAAATCCAGCTGGTCGCCCAGGAGCTGGAGGGCGTGCGCGTACTGTGGAAGCAGAACCTGGTCCCGATCAGTCGCGTGACGGCGCTCGAGCGCGATTCCGCCCGGCTGGAGGGCGAGCGCGCCGCCCTGACCGCCAACGTTGCCCAGAACCGCGGCCGGATCGCCGAACTCGAGCTCAAGATTCACCAGATCGACCAGGATCTCAGCACCGAGGTCGGCAAGGAGATGGCCGAGAATCGCGCCAAGATGTCGGAGATGACCGAGCGACGCATCGCGGCCGACGACCAACTCAAGCGCATCGATCTCATCGCGCCGCAGGACGGAAGGATCTTCCAGCGCAGCGTCCATACGGTGGGCGGTGTCATCCAGGCCGGCGAGCAGGTCATGCTGATCGTGCCCGAATCAGACTCCCTGATCGTCGAAGCCAAAGTGGCGCCGCACGACATCGACCAGGTCCATGTCGGCCAGCATGCGGTTTTGCGCTTCGCCGCTTTCAACCAGCGCACGACACCGGAGCTCGACGGCGAGGTCATCCATATCGGGGCCGACGTCACGCAGGACGACAGGGCAAGCGAACCCTACTACTCGGTGCGGATTCGCGTTCTCGACGGCGAGCTTGCGCGCCTCGATGGGCTGCAACTCATCGCCGGCATGCCAGTCGAGGCCTTCATCCAGACGACACCGCGCACGGTCGCGTCGTTCCTCGTCAAGCCGCTGACCGACCAGCTCGCCCGGGCCTTCCGCGGCCGGTAGGGCCTATCCTCGCAACACCATGTCCGCCGCCTTTTCGCCGATCATGATCGACGGCGCGTTGGTGTTGCCCGAGGTGAGCGTCGGCATGATCGAGGCGTCGGCAATGCGCAGCCCGTCGATACCGTGGACGCGCAATTGTGCGTCGACGACGGCCATCGCATCGGAGCCCATCTTGCAGGTGCCGACCGGGTGGTAGGTCGTCTCGGCCGCGGCCTTGACCCAGTCCAGTATTTCGTCGTCCGTATTCCGGTCCGCGCCGGGCGCCATCTCCGTCACCTGCAGCGGCGCCATCGCCGGTGCGGTCATGATGGCGCGGGCGATGCGGACGGCGCGCACGGTGAGCTCTGAATCGACCGGTGACGACAGGAAGTTGAAGTTGATCGCGGGCGGCTTGTTCGGATCGGCGGAGACCACGTGGATGTGCCCCTTGCTCTCCGGCCGCATCGGATGGGCGTAACAGGTGACGCCGGACTGGCGGGCGATCTTTGGTCCCTTGGGGCCGGGTTCCATCAGCATCGGCACCCAGCCCAGCAGCAGGTCGGGCGCGGCGAGCCCGTCGCGGGAACGGACGAAGGCGCGCATCGGCGCCCCCACACTGCCGAGCAGCCCACGTCCGGTGAGGGCGTAGCGCAGCGCCTGGCGCACGAGACCGAGGCCGCGGGCCGTATCGTTGTAGGTGATCCCCTTGGCACCGATTGCCCATTTCGTGCGGGGCGCATAGTGATCGCGCAAATTCTCGCCGACGCCCGGCAAGGCTTGGCGCACTTCTATGCCGAGTGATCGCAGACGTTCGGGCTGGCCGATACCCGACAGCTCGAGCAGCTGCGGCGAGTTGATGGTTCCGCCGCTCACCACGACTTCGCGCGCGGCGCGTGCTTCGCGCCGCTCGCCGCCGACGGAATAGCGCACGCCGGTGCAGCGCTTGCCGTCGAACAACAGCGCCTCGGCGACCGCCCCCGTTTCAATCCGGAGGTTCGGGCGTTTGCGAACCGGGTCGAGATAACAGCGCGTCGTGCTCATCCGCCGGCCCGAGGCGATCGTGGCCTGGCTCATGGCGATGCCGTCCTGCCCTGCGCCGTTGTAGTCGGGGTTATGTGCGATCCCGACCTCGGCCGCCGCCTTGATCACCGCGACGAAGAAGGGTTCGCGCGGTTCGGGGTTGGTGACGCGAAGCGGCCCGTCACGGCCGCGATAGCGGTCGTCGCCGCCGCCTTCATAGCTTTCCAGGCGCTTGAAGAAGGGCAGCACGTCTTCGTAGGCCCAGCCCTGGTTGCCCATCTGCGCCCAGGTGTCGAAGTCCTGCGCCTGGCCGCGCACGAAGGCCATTCCGTTGAGCGCGCTGGAGCCGCCCAGCATCCGGCCACGCGGCACCGGAATCCGGCGGCCATTCGTGTTGGCCTCGGGCTCGGAGCTGTAGAGCCAGTTGACGGCGGGGTTGACGATCATCCGGGCGGAGCCGACCGGGACGCGGGTCCAGCGATAATCGGCGGGGCCGGCTTCCAGCAACAGCACGCTGTTGCCCGGATTGGCCGAAAGCCGGTTGGCGACAACGGCGCCGGCCGATCCGGCGCCCACAACGATGTAGTCGTATTGCATCTCAAACCTTATCCCAGCGTGCGTACATCGGTGAGCCGGCCGGCCACCGCGGCGGCTGCGGCCATGGCGGGTGAAACCAGGTGCGTGCGCCCGCCTGGCCCTTGGCGCCCCTCGAAGTTACGGTTCGACGTGCTGGCGCAGCGCTGCCCGACTGAGAGCCTGTCCGGGTTCATGCCCAGGCACATGGAACAGCCCGGCTCGCGCCATTCGAAGCCTGCTTCGATCAGAAGACGATCGAGTCCTTCTTCTTCGGCCTGCCGCTTCACGAGGCCGGATCCCGGCACGACGAGCGCCCGCACGCCGGCTGCCACCTTGCGGCCCCGGGCGACGGCGGTTGCGGCGCGGATGTCTTCGATGCGGCCGTTGGTGCAGGAGCCGATGAAGACGACGTCGATCGCGAGGCCCGCCATCCGCTGGCCGGGCACGAGCCCCATGTAGTCCAGCATGCGGCGGCGATTCAGGCGCATGGCCTCGTCGGGTGCGTTCTCCGGATCGGGGACGATCCCGTCGATCGGTATGACGGCTTCGGGATTGGTGCCCCAGGTCACCATCGGCGCGATCGCCGAAGCATCGAGCGAGACCGACCGGTCGTAGGTGGCACCTGGATCGGAGGCGAGCGCGCGCCATCCGGCGACAGCGCGGTCGAAGGCCTCGCCCTTGGGCGCGAAGTCGCGACCACGCACGTACTCGAAGGTCGTCTGGTCGGGCGCGATCAGGCCGGCCCGCGCGCCCGCTTCGATCGACATGTTGGCCACGGTCATGCGGCCTGCCATGTCGAGGTCGCGGATGGCATCGCCGCAGAACTCGATCATGTGGCCGTTGGCGCCCGAAGCGCCGAGCCTGCCCACGATCGCCAGCGCCACATCCTTGGCGGTCGTGCCGAAGGGCAGGGTGCCCGTCACCTCGACCTTCAAGTTGCGCGGCTTCTTCTGCACCAGCGTCTGCGTCGCCAGCACGTGCTCGACTTCCGAGGCGCCGACGCCGAAGGCGAGCGCGCCCAGCGCGCCGTGGGTGGAGGCATGGGAGTCGCCGCTCACGATCGTCTGGCCCGGCAGCGAGAAGCCCAGCTCCGGCCCGACGACATGGACGATGCCCTGGCGCGCGTCGAGCACGGGGATATAGGGCACGCCGAAGGCGGCGACGTTGGCCTCCAGGGTCGCCACCTGCAGGCGCGAACCTTCTTCCTTGATGCCGCCGCGGCGATCGTCGGTCGGGATGTTGTGATCGACCATGGCGAGTGTCGCCTCCGGACGGCGCACGGGACGGCCGGCCTGGCGCAGACCCTCGAAGGCCTGCGGGCTATGGAGTTCGTCCAGGAGATGGCGGTCGATGTAGAGGACGCAGGTCTTGTCGCCCAGCCGTTCCACGACGTGCGCGTCCCAGATCTTGTCGAACAGCGTGCGCCGCGTCGCCCCGGTCATTTCCCGTCCCTTTGCGCCAGTTTACGGATATTGCCGCCCCGACCTCAAGGCGAGCACCCCTGCCTTCGCGCTCTTGATATCGCTGTCCGGACTCGTCACAGTCCCGCCGCTTCAAGGGAAATTTCGAAATGGATCAGCGCTAGTTCCACTGCTTCGGTCTCCTGTCGCCTGACAGGAAAGGCACGGCATTGCCGTGCAAGTGCGCTGTTTTCGGAGTCCCTCGTGTCCCATCCTCTTTTGACCACGCCCATCGGGCAGAGCTTGCTGCGCCTGGCCGGCCCCACCACCGGGCTCATGGTGGTGCAGATCTTCGTCGCCATCGCCGAGACCTGGTTCATTGCCCGATTGGGCGCCGACGCGCTGGCGGGCTTTGCGTTGGTCCTCCCCTTCCTGGTGCTGATGCACAACATGGCCAACGGCGGCATGGGCGGCGGCGTCGCCTCCGCGCTCGCTCGCGCGATGGGTGGCGGGCATCTCGAGGATGCACGTGGCCTGGTGCTGCATGCGCTGGTCCTGGCCGCAGCCTTCGCCGTCGTCTTCGTGGTCTTCGCTTTTATGTTGGCGCCGCATGCCTACCGGCTGATGGGCGGCAGCGGTACGGCGCTGGAGCGTGCGCTTGCTTTCAGCAACGTCGTCTTCGGCGGCGCGATCGTGGTGTGGACCAGCGCCTTCCTGGCCGCGCTCCTGCGAGGCGCCGGCGATGCCGTGACGCCCGGCCGCTACGGACTGCTGATGTCGATCGCGTACGTGCCGCTTGCCGGTGTGCTGACGCTGGGTGTGGCTGACTGGCCGGGCCTCGGCATGGCGGGACCGGGAATTGCCGGCATCGCCACGATGGGCGGATCGACTCTCTTGCTGGCGCGCGCGATCTGGCGCGGCAAGCTTGGCGTCGTGCCGCGGCTCGCCGGCGTCAAGCCGCAACGCCGGCTGTTCGGCGAAATTCTGCGCGTGGGCATCATGAGCTCCTTCACGACGGTGATCGCCAGCCTCGCCGCGCTGCTGATGACCGGCCTGGTCGGCCGCTTCGGCACTGATGCGTTGGCGGGCTACGGTGTCGGCCTGCGCCTCGAATACATGGTGGCGCCACTCGCCTACGGCATCGGCACGGGATTGACGACAATGGTCGGCGTGGCGTCGGGCGCCCAGGACTGGAAACGCGCGCTGCGGGTCGCCTGGATCGGCGGGTTCGTGGCCTTCGTCCTGATCGGCGCGATCGGCTGGACAGCGGCGCTGCTGCCCGAAACCTGGTCACGACTGTTCACCTCGGACTCGCAGGTGATCGCTGCCAGCGTCGCCTACCTCACCCGCGTCGCGCCGTTTTATTGCCTGTTCGGGTTGGGCCTCGCGCTCTATTTCGCGGGCCAGGGGGCGGGACGCATGACGATGCCGGTCGCGGCGGGCCTCGTGAGGGTGGCGGTTGCGACAGCCGGCGGCTGGTTCGCGGTCGAGAAGTTGGGGATGGGCCTGGACGGGGTGTTCGCGGCGATGGCAGCCGGCATGGTCGTCTATGGTTGCCTGATCGCCGGCTCCCTTCTCGTCGCGCCGTGGCGATCGATGCGATAATGTGGCGCCGTCGAGCCAATCAATATCGATCCCGGGGGAAGAAATGGACCTGAAAGGTAAAGTCGCCGTCGTCACTGGCGGCAACGGCGGGCTGGGACAGCGCATCTGTCACGCGCTCGCTGCCCAAGGCTGTCAGATTGCCGTCGTCTATGCGCAGAGCAAGGACCAGGCCGAGGGCGTCGTGAGCGATCTCGGCAAGCATCAGGTCGCCGCCGCCGCTTTCGCCTGCAACGTGACCCAGCGCGACCAGGTGCAGGCCCTGGTCGATGATGTCGTGAAGCGGTTCGGCCGGCTCGACATCCTGATCAACGACGCCGCCTACAACAAATCGATCCCCTTCACCGACCTCGACGGCCTCACCTATGAGGAATGGACGAAGATCATCGACATCAATCTCACCGGACCGATGCTGCTGACCAAGGCCGTGGGGCCTGTGATGAAGCGCCAGGGCAGCGGGCGGATCGTCAACATCTCCTCGGTTGCGGGACTCGGACCCACGGGGTCATCGATCGCCTATGCCGTCTCCAAGGCCGGCCTCATCCATCTCACCAAGTGCATGGCCGTGGCGCTGGCGCCCGAGGTGCTGGTGAATTGCGTGGCCCCCGGCCTGCTCGAGGGCACGCGCGCGACAGCCAATCTCAGGCCGGAGGTGGTCGCGAAGGGCCGCCAGGCGTCGCTCCTCGGTACCGCCGCCGACAAGGACGATTGCGCCGACCAGGTCGTCACGATGTGCCGCACCAACACCATGACCGGCCAGACGATCGTGATCGACGCGGGCCGCACCTTTCACTGAGGGCGTGGCGACGGACGGAGGCTACCCGGTCATTACTTCCTTGAAGCGCCGCAAGGTCTCGATCTGCTGATCAAGGTTCGGCATCCGGTACATGGGATAGAGCATCACCATCTGGGCGCCGAGACGCTTCCAGCCATGCGCGGCGGCCGCCCAGAGCTGCGGGTCGGCCTCGTCCATGCGCAGCCATCCTTCTAGCCCGAAGGTGGCGGGATCGCGTCCGAATGATTTGAGATGCTCGCGCAGCATCGCCAGCTTTGGCTCGGCTACCTCGGGCGTCATGATCGGCATCCAGCCGTCGCCGATGCGGGCGGCTCGCTTGACGACGGCATCCGACGATCCGCCGAACCAGATCGGGATCGGGCGCTGCACCGGGGCGGGCAACAGGTTGACGTCGACCAGGTTGTGAAACCGGCCGGAGAAGGTGACCAGATCTTCGGTCCACAGGCGCCGCATCACCTCGATCTGCTCGGCTTGGCGCGCGCCACGTGTCTTCCACTCGGTGCCGAGCGCCTCGTACTCGACGTGATTCCAGCCGACGCCGACGCCCAGGCGCAGTCGCCCGCCGCTCAGGATGTCGACCTCGGCTGCCTGCTTGGCGACGACCCCAGTCTGCCGCTGCGGCAGGATCAGCACCCCGCTGCACAGCTTGATCGTCTTGGTGACGGCCGCGAGGAAGGCCATCGTCGTGAAAGTTTCGTGGAAGGGATCGTTCTCGCTGTACGTCGGCTTCCAATCGCCGCGCGGTGCCGCCCCGAAGACGTGATCGGCGACTTCGATACAGTGGTAGCCGAGGCCTTCCGCAGCCTGCGCCCAATCCCGGATCTTTGCCGGGTCGGTGCCGATGTCTCGCGTTGGGAAGAGGGCGTTCAGCAACATCGAAGACTCCTTATTTGGTGAGTGCAGCCAGTTCCGCCGCGGCACTTCGCGCGCGCGTGACGCCCTCGCGGGCCATGTCGGCGCACAGGCCCGTATAGGCGGTGGGGTCGAGCAGCTTCTCGATCGCCTGACGATCCATGTGAGCAGTCAAGCGCGTGTCTGCCGCCAGCAGGTCGGAGAACGACTTGCCGTCGACGAAGGCGGCCTGCGCCGCGTCATACACGACATCATGCGCATGCTGGCGGCCGATGGCGGCGCCCAGGTCCAGCATCACGGCTTCGGCCATGATCAGTCCGCCGCCCATGTCGAGATTCGCCCGCATCCGCTTGGGATCGACGCGCAAGCCGCGCATGACCTCGGCGAGCCGGCTTAAAATGTCTCCGGTGGCGATGCAGGCGCGGGATTCGGCGCTGTCCATCATCAGGCTGGTGGTGCGGTCGGCCTCGTGCTCGGTCGTCATGGCTTCCAGCGCCAGCGGCACCAGAGCACGCACCTCCGCGGCGGCGGCGATGATGTCCTGGCAGAGCTTCGGATTGCGTTTCTGCGGCATGGTCGAGCTGCCGACAGTGCCGGGCGGCACGGGCTCCTCGACCTCGCCGAACTCGGTCTTCATCAGCGTATAGACCTCGCGCCCGATCTTGCCGCAGGTGGCCGCGAGCAGGCCCAGGATGCAGATGTTCTCCGCCAGATGATCGCCTGTCGCGCGCGACGGCACGGTCATGGAGCCGAAACCGAGGAGCCGGCCGATCGCCTGCTGCACCGGCGGCCCGTGCTTGCCGAGCGATGCGTAGGTGCCGGCACCGCCGCCCAGCATGGCGACGAACAGGCGTGGGGCTGCCTGGTGCAAGCGCTCGAGATGTCGCAGCAACTCGTCGATCCAGACTGCGACCTTGTAACCGAAGGTGGCGGGCACCGCGTGCTGGCCATGGGTGCGCCCTGCTATCGGCATGTCCGCCGTGCGCTCCGCCAGATCGGCCATGGCTGACAGCACCTCGCCGATCTGCCGCAGGAAGATCGCGTGGGCTTGCCGCAGTACTAAAAGATCGCCGGTCTGGGTGATGTTCTGGGTGGTGGCGCCCCAATGGACCCATCCGCCATGCGGTTCACCCACGATGCGTCCGAGCTCCCAGACCAGCGGGACGAGAGTGTGTCCGGTGCGGGCGAAACCTTCGTCGATGCGCGCCCGGTCCATCAGCTCGAACTTCGCCTTGGCGGCGATGGCCTCGGCCGCTTCAGACGGAATGATGCCGAGCTCGGCCTGGGCGCGGGCGAGGGCCGCCTCGACATCCAGCCAGGCCTGCCAACGGTTTTCCAGCCGATAGAGGGCGCGGATGCCAGGGTCCGAAACGCGGGTGGCCGTCGGCAGAGTGTCATTGTTGGCGGCCATTTTGAGCAGGCTCCCTCCTGGGTGGTTTCTTGGCCCCACGTTAGACCCGCAGCCGGCACCGAGGCGACTCCGGGATGGAGGCGTTGTAGGCTCATGAACGATAAAGCACAGCGGAGGGACGGAAATGCTCACAAGCGGCAATGCGCTCGCCACACCTCAAGCCGGCATCGCCTTCACCGGCTGCGCCATGATGGGCGCGGCCTCCGCCTCAGGTTCGCGACCGTCCGGACACGGACATGACCATGCACACGCCGAGGCGCGGCGGCGTGAGGTCGTGGTCAACGGCAAGAGGATCAAGACCATCGACGTGCACGCCCATTGCTGCGTGCCAAAGGCGATGGCGGTGATCGATCATCCGCTCGAGGCGCCGGGCCTGCTGATGGATGATACCAGCACTCGGATTGCGGCGATGGACAGCCAGGGCATCGACGTTGAGGCCCTCAGTATCAATCCCTTCTGGTACCGCGCCGGCCGCGACGCCGCGGCGGAGCTGATCCGGATCCAGAACGAGACACTGGTCGAGTTCTGCGCCGCCAATCCCGAACGTTTCGTTGCCTATGCGACGGCCGCCCTGCAGCACCCCGACCTTGCTGCAGAGCAGGTCGAACATGCCGTGAAGAAGCTCGGCTTCCGCGGCGTCAGTGTGGGCGGCAGCGTGGCTGGCGAGGAACTCGCCAATCCCAAGTTCCACCCGTTCTGGAAGAAGTGCGAGGAGCTGGGCGTCCTCGTCTTCATGCATCCCACCGGCACGCGCGAGTTGGAGCCGAGCGGCCGGCTGGGTGGCAACGGTCTTCTCACCAACACGATCGGCAATCCGCTGGAGACCACGATCGCACTCTCGCACCTGATCTTCGAAGGCACGCTCGATCGCTTTCCCGGGCTGAAAATCTGTGCCGCCCACGGCGGCGGTTTCCTGCCGTCCTACGCCAACCGGTCGGACGCGGTGATCCGGACTTTCCCCAACCGCGTGGGCCCGCTGCCGAAGAAAAATCCGACCGCCTATCTCAGGGACGGCCAGCTCTTCTTCGACACCATCGTGTTCACGCCGGAGGCGATGCGCCATCTGATCGCGGAGACCGGCGCCAGTCAGATCATGATCGGGACCGACTATCCGTTCCCGTGGACCAGCACCGAGGTCGACCTCGTGCTCAACACGCCGGGACTGAGCGACGACGAGCGCATCGCCATCCTGGGCGGTACCGCGGCACGGCTCCTGGGCATAAAGCCCTGAGTCCCTAAATATGCTGGATCACGTTGTCGGTGCCGATGATGTGACGTCCGACCATTTCTATGTGCGGCAGCATCGCCTGCAGGTGCTGGCTGCAGCTCATGGCGTCGCGAAAGCGGCGCTCGAAGGGACCTGAATTCATGATCGCGATCGTGCCGGCGGAGCGATACGACGCGATCGCGACATCGGTCGCCTCGTTCATGCCGTGGGTGGTGGCGAGCCGCAGACGTAGACGCAGGTCGACATCGAGCTTGCCCGCCGCGGCCGCCTCATAGGCCTGGCCAGCCGCCTCGTGCAGGAAGGCGCGGGCAGCGGAGAGCCGCGCTTCCATCAGGCCGACCTCGCGCTGCACGGCATTGTTGATGGCCATGGCATTGGGTGAGGCCCTGGAATGTTTGGCGCGGGCAAGTTCGACATAGGTTTCGAACATCCTCCGTGCCACGCCAAGCGTCACGCCGCAGAAGCCGGTCGCGTAGAGCAGCGTCGACATGATGGTGTAGATCGGCCCGCTCTCCCGCCGCTCCTGCAGCGCGTCGCGCGCCGGCGCACGATCGTCCGGGACGAAAAGATCTTCCACCGTATAGCTGTCGCTACCGGTGCCTCGAAGACCGAGCACGTACCAATCGTCGGTGATTTTCGCGTCCTTGCGAAGGAACACGAAGCTGCGGTCGTCCGGCTTTCCGTAGCGGATGTGCGGCGTGCCATCCGGATTCTGCACCGCACTGTGGGCGCCGAGCCACCGTGTGTGGCGTCCGCCGCTGGCGAAGCTCCAGGTGCCGCTGAGGCGATAGCCGCCCTCGACGCGGATGGCCTTGCTCTTGCTGTGCCGGGCACCCCAGGCGAGGCCGTCGCGCGGATCGCCGAACACCGCAGCGGCCGCTTCGTGCGGCATGGCGGCGGCCGACGTTGCCGAGGAGACGTTGGACTGGTTGATGAACCAGCCGACGCTGGCATCGGCCCAGGCGAGCGCCTCGGTGGTCTTGCAGAATTCCAGCAGATGGAGCTCCTGGCCGCCGAGGCTCTTGGGCAGGAGCAGGCGCAGCATGTCCTGGCCGACGAGGGCGTCGACCACCCCCGGCGTGAGTTCGCGGCGACGGTCCATCTCGGCGCCGTGCTCGTCCAGCAACGGCTGCAGGGTGCGAGCCCGTTCCGAAGCACTCGTTGCGGTCGCCGGCTGAACGCGGGTATCCATGAGGATGTCCTGGGTATCGTGATCCTGCGCGCCATACTGGGCTGGTTATGACAGGCGTCAATCCGTTGGGACTCACCCAGCGAAAGGCACTGCTCAGCTCGCGTGCCGCGCCATTGGCAGTCCCTCCGCAGGGAAACGCTGCTCATGTCGATGCGAAACGTCTGGCGGCAGCGGTCGCCACGATATCGACAGCGGCTATGAAGGCATTCCTGACAGGCCTGAAGCTCATGTAATGGGCCTCTCCAAGACGTCTGGACACAAGTTCTTTGCTTCGTTGCCCCACAGGATGCCATGCCGGCCGGGACAGCCAATATCCTAGCGGTATCGTGGGGACAACATCGTGTCCGGGAGATTGATCTGGCGCAAAGCATCAAAAGCCTTGGAGGCCTACTGAAAATTGCGCATCATGTGCGGGGGCTACGGCGGCTTTGCGTTTTCCATTGGACGCTGTGACCCTGGATGATCGCGTGGGCCTATTCACTCGCATGTAAGGCCCACGTCGAAGGTAATTTTCTCTATTGGAGGGGAGTCGTCATGTTTCAAGCCAATCGCCGTACGGCGCTGAAGATGTTGGGAGGCGCCGCGCTGACGGCGACCGCTCTGCCTGGCCTGTCGCTTCCGGCGGCAGCGCAGAACACGGATCTCGTGGTGCCGAACAGCCTGCAGAATTTCAAGCGCGGCACGATCCACAGCATGCATCCCGAAGTGCGCAGCTTCACCATCATCTGGGAAGATCTCGGCCGGGTGAAGCTGAAAGCTGCGGACCTGGTCACCAACTACCCTTCGCTCAAGGTCGGCAATATCGTCGACGTCCATTGGTACGACTACATGGATTTCCTGATCGCCCCGAAGACGCCCGAGAGTTCGGCGCGTGCCAAGGCGATGATGGCCCAGGGCGCGCGGCTCGAAGGCATTCCGGACGCCCAGCAGCGCATCAGACTGTGGGAAATGGACGGCATGTCCACGCGGATCGACTCCGCGAGCAACACCATCTTCATCATCAATGCCTCCGGTGGCGAACCCGACAAGCCCTCTCCCGACAGCGGCGAGGTCATCCAGCTGCCGCAGATCGTCACGGCGAATGGCAAGGCGGCGATGGCCCAGCTCGGACCGGGCCAGCAGCTCGTCACCGTGTGGAGCCAGCAGACCGCCATCAAGGCCACGGTCATCCGCTAGCTACAGCTGATCTTCGCGACGACTCCGGGACCCTTGTGGTCCCGGAGTTCGTTTGGGGCGGCAATGAAACCGGCATCGGTCGATGATCGCGTCTGTTGATGATCCCAGCTTCGTTCTGTGCAATTATCGGCCGAATGATATCGCGTAGAAATTTGTTAGGGGGCCTGGCCGGTCTGACCGCGCCCGCCCTGGCTGGTTGCGGCGGAAATCCGCCCACCGGTTCCGGCTTCGATCACGCCGCCGCGACGTCCCGGCACTCGGTGCCCGGGCTCGATGCGGTGATCGACATCAGTCACAACGTCACCGTCACCGACTTTGCCGCGGTACGCCGCAGCAACATCCTCGCCGTCATTCACAAGGTGACCGAAGGCGGCGACTGGTTCGATCCGTCCTACGGCCAGCGGCGGCGCCAGGCCGAGGCGGCCGGGCTGTTGTGGGGCGGCTATCATTTCGGGACCCGCCAGTATTCGGGCGAGAAGCAGGCCGCCGCCTTCCTGTCGGCGTGCCAGCCGGGACCGGCGACCGTCATGGCCCTCGATCTCGAGCCGAACGAAGGCAACCCGCGCAACACGATGACGCTGCCGCAGGCCGAGGAATTCGTGCTGGCGGTGCAGCGCGCGACCGGACGCCTGCCGATGGTCTACAGCCATCCGGCATGGGCCAACGGCGAGGTATATGGCCGCCGTCGTCTTAAACTGGGGGCGGCCGTAACGCCGGGGTCGACCTTGGCGCGCTGCGACCTGTGGCTGGCCGATTATCGCGAAGATCCGCAGATCCCTTATGCCTGGGCGGGCAAGGGCTGGCGCCTCTGGCAGTACGCCGCCGACGAGACTGCGGCCAATTTCGCTTACGGCAGCGAGCCTCGCGCCGTCGCCGGCGTCGGCCATTGCGACCGCAACCTGTTCAACGGCGATGTGGCGGCGCTCAATCGTTTCTGGAAGGGCGGCGGCCGGACGGCGTGAGTTCGACCAACCCACGGTATCCTAGGGTTTGGTGTTCTCGTTGAGCCATTTCCGGGCGTCGTGGATGCTGTGAAACGTCTTCACGGGCCGTTCGCCTTCGGTCATCTTGATGAACTGCTCGATGACTTCCCCGCGGGTCGGATCGATCACGAACGCGGTCGAGCCGCGCGTCGTATCCCCGGCCTTGTTGCGCACCAGCGCCCCCAGCATCTCCAGGCCCTTCTCGTCGATGAGCGCTTTGCCGATCGAGACGTTGATGATCTTGCGGTACGGCCACGCCCCGGTCGTGGCGAACTGCTGGATCACGCCAACGATATCCTCGCCACTCACGGTTCCGTGGACGACTGCGACCACCAATCGGTCGGGATGGGAGATGTCGAGATAGATGGGCACCGCTGAGACCTTATTCGAACTCAAGCCTTGCCCTAACCGTATTGTTCCCGGCGCTGGATGACGACGACGTCAGCGAGACGATGCCAGCGCCTTGAAACCGGCCCGCGTCGCCTCGAGGGCGAAATCGATGTCCGCCTCGGTGTGCGCCGTCGACAGGAACATGTTGTGGCGTGGATGCAGGTAGGCGCCATGCTTCAGTGCCTCCAGCGTGAAGCGGTTGCCCTTCTCGCAGTCGGGATCGTCGTCGAACAGCACGGTCGGCATCTGCGGCGGGCCGCTCTGGCGCACGCCAATGCCGAACTCGGCCGCTTGGGCCGCGATGCCGTCGCGCAGGCGCTGGCCCATCGCACGCATGTGCGCGGGCCCGTCCACGCTCTCCAGCACATCGAGCGTCGCAAGGGCGGCGGCCATCGACACGGCGCTGCACCAGAAGGAGCCGGTGACGTAGAGCTTCGACGCGGCCTCGCGGTAGCGGTTGTTGCCGGTGACGGCGGCCAGCGCATGGCCGTTGGCGATCGCCTTGCTCCACGCGCTGAGGTCGGGCTGCACGCCCACCAGGTCCCAGCTGCCACACAGCGTGAGACGAAAGCCCGCGCGCACGTCGTCGACGATGAGGGCCGCGTCATTGGCGTCGCAGAGTTCACGGGCGCGGCGCGCGAAGACGGCGTCGGGCATCTCCTGGTCCTTGCCGAAATCGTGCTTGAAGGCCGAGACGACGATGCCGGCCAGGTCGTCGCCGGCGCGCTGCACCGCGCTCTCGAGGCTGCCGGTGTCGTTGTATTTGAAGGTGAGCATGTGCGCCCGGTCTTCTTCCGTGACGCCGGCCGGATTGGGCGTGCACCACGGGATGGCGCCGTGATAGGCGCCCTCGGCCACCAGGATCTTGCGCTTGCCCGAGGCCGCGCGCGCCAAGGTCACGCAGGTCGTGGTGGCGTCGGTGCCGTTCTTGCCGAACAGCGCCCAGTCGGCGTGCGGGATCAGCCCGACCAGCCGCTCGGCGAGCTCGACCAGCCGCTCCGAGGGACCGTTGAGGCAATCGCCCGCCGCCATCTGCCGCTCGACCGCCTCGGCGACCACGGGATTCTGGTGACCGACCACGATCGGTCCCCAGCTGCACATGAAGTCGACATAGCGCCGGCCGTTCACGTCCCATAGGTGGCAGCCCTCGCCACGTTCGAAGAACTGAGGATAGCCTTGAGGCAGCCGGTCGCTCCGCAGATGCCCATACATGCCGCCGGGAATGACGAGTGCTGCGCGTTGACGGAGCTTCTGGTCGGCAGTGGCGTCGAGAGTCATGGGGCTCCGTTAGATGAACATGTCGCGTTGGTTATAATTCTTCAGCACCGTCTCGCGCGCCGTCTCGTTCCAGCGGTTCTCGTCCTCACGGCCGGCCAGCGGCTTGTAGACGTAGGCCTTCTCCTGCGGGAAACGCTGTCGCCTGGCGTCGATGGCCATCAACAGGATGCGCAGGCGTTCGTTGATCCGCGTCAGATCGTAGGTCTCGACGACACCGTGCAACCGCCGTGCCGTCACGCCCAGCACGCGCTTCCTCGGAAAGAAGCCTTCATTCAGCGTGATGCGCCGGTCGGGCGATGAGTTGGCGAACGAGCCGTGCAGGAGCTGGCGGTTGGTGACGATCGTATCGCCCGCCGCGCACAGCATCGGCACGGCGCCCTCGATCCGGTCGGAACCGCTGCCGGACACCAGCTTCTTGATGTCGGCTTTGCCGAGCTTGTGGCTACCGGGCAGCACCCAGACGCCGTTTCCGGCCGTGCTGGGATAGAGCTGTGTCATGAAGTTGAAGCCGTGTGCGCCCATGTCCCAGTCCGGCGCCGTCCAGTGGGTCGTGCCGTCCTGGTGCCAGGCCACCGATGGGCCGAGGCCGGCTTCCTTGACGAAGGTCACCTCGTTGTAGGGCACGAAATCATCGCCCAGGATTCCCGCCGCCACGCCCAGCAGTCCGGGATGGCCGTAGAGCCGGAGTGCGGCATCCATCAGGTGCAGGTTGCCGTCGAGCAGTTCCACCGTCCACGCCGGCCCGCTCTCGCCCAGGGTCGGCTCCAGCATTTCGACCGGATGCCGTCCGTTGTTGGCATCGGTGCCGCCGACCGGATCGCTGAGAGGCTTGGCCCAGCGATAGGGCGGCTTGATGATCCCGTCCTTGCGGTCGACGTCGGCGTCGGGCGAGGCCGGCGCGCGGGCGAGCACTCGATCGACATCGGCACGCAGTTCGCCGAGCTCCTCGGGTCCGACAACGCCCTCGAAGACGTAGAAGCCGTGCGTCCAGTAGGAGTCGAGGATCGCAGGATCGAGCTTGCCGTCCGAAGCGAACCGGATCGGCCCGCGATTGCCCAGCGCCCATGCCCGGGCCTCGCCCGCGCGGCTGTAGTCGGCCATCGCCCGTGCGTGATCCTGGGCGGTGAGCGGAGCGGGTGTTTGGATCGATGTGGCTTCGGTCATTGCCATCGCAGGATCTCCAGCATCGGGAAGCCGATCACGATACCCCGGCCATACAGTGGTGGCCAAACGCCGCCGCCCGCTCTGCGGGCGGTGAGCGTCTCATCGTTATGGCGTCACCTTCTGGCAGCCGGCGCCCTGCCAGCGGTAGCCCTGCGCCGTGCCGCTCACCATCGTCCATTCGACGATGCAGCTCTGGCGCACCAGCGTCGGCGGGAACCCGCCGACCGGGATCCACAATCCGCCGCCCCATCCCCATCCCCAGCCGCCGAAGCGCTGGTACATCGGGGGCGTGCCGGGATTGACGTAGGAGGTGTCCCAGCGCCATTGCAGGATTCTGGAGCCGTCCTCGAGTTGGTAGGTGTTGTCGGGGATGCGGCCCATGCTGTTCAGCAGACCGGACTCGGGCGCGCCCGCCATCTCGCGCAACTGGTTGTCGAAGACCGCCGTGCGGTCCACCGGAGTGGCACAGCCGGCCAAAGACAGCAGGACGAGCAGGGTGAGGACGTTTCGCATGGTCAACCTACGCAAGTTCGGCCACAGCGTTGCATGCCGGGGGCTCGCCGCCAACGACAGCACCTCTATCCCTTGGTGGCTATTGCTTCGATCTCGACCAGTTGCCCGGGATAGCCCAGCAAGGCGACGCCCAGCAGCGTGCTTGCGGCCGGAGCCAATGCCGACGCCTGGACGCCCTTCCACACGGCTGCGAGATCGGCCGCGGTCTTGGCCACGACATAGACCGTCGTCTTGAGGACGGCGCCGGCGGTGAGGATCAATCGCGCGCCACTTGCCACGGCGACATGGGCATAGCCCGGCAGTGGGAAGAGACCGGGAACGGTCAGATGCTGGGCATGAGGGCGCGACATGGTCCCCCTCATTCCTTCGCGGTGAGTGCCGCCTCGATCGCGCGCTCGAGCTTGGGGCCCATGCCGCCGGCGGCGGAGAACCAGTCGATGATCCTTCCGTCGCGCCCGATCAGGATCTTGTGGAAGTTCCACGAGGGCGTACCGAGCGGGCCCGTCTGTGCCGCGGCCCAGCGGTAGAGCGGATGCGCGGAGGCGCCGGAGACGATTTGCTTGTCGGCCAGCGGGAAGGTGACGTCGAAGGTCGCCTCGCAGAAACGCTTGATCTCCTCCTTGGTGCCGGGCTCCTGGCCGCCGAAATCGTTCGACGGCACGCCCAGCACGACGAGGCCCTGGCCATTGTAGCGCTGCCAGAGTTCCTGCAGGCCGCGATACTGGCCGGTGAAGCCGCACAACGATGCCGTGTTGACCAGCAGGACCACCTGGCCCTTGTAGCCGGCGGTCGGCAACGGCCCGCCGCCGATCGATTCGAGGGACACCGCCGACCAGTCGATCGGCTGGCGTCCGGCCTGCGCCCAGGCGATGCCGACGGCAGAGAGCAGGGCACCTGTTGCGGCGAAGGCCAGCATGCGGAGAATTTTCATTGGTCTTTGCTCATTTCGGCAACTCGAACCGCACGCCCGCGCGCGCAAGGCCGCCGCCCAGGGCCACCGCCGAACCGTCGGCCCGCCAGCAGGCGGCACCCGTCATGCTGCCGTCGTCGTGGAAGGCGATGGCGTTCATGCCGCCGGCCACCGTCGGCATGATCTGCAGCTTGTGGCCGCGCGCTTCCAGTCCCTGGCGCACGTTCTCGGGAATGCCGTGCTCGACCTCCAGCACCGGACCCTCGGTCCAGATGCGCGGCGCTTCGACCGCCTCCTGCAGTTCCATGCCGTGGTCGATCAGGTTGACCAGCGCCTGCAGCACCGAGGGGAAGATCTTGCGGCCGCCAGGCAGGCCCAGCGCATAGGCCACCTTGCCGTCGCGCACCGCCATCACCGGCGACATGGAAGTCGTCACCCGCTTGCCCGGCTCGATCGAGAGCGCGTTGCCCGGCCGCGGATCGTAGGTGTTCATGTAGTTGTTCGGGATCATGCCGGTGCCGGGCACGATGAAGCGCGCGCCGAACAGGCTGTTGATGGTCTGCGTGGTGGTGACCACGTTGCCTTTTCCGTCGGCCGCGGTGAGATGCGTGGTGTCGGCGCCTTCCGCTGCCACCAGCCCGCTCTCCAGGCCGGTCGTCCAGCGCGTCGCGTGCGCCAGGTTGATGCCGGCGCGGCGCTGGTCGGCATAGGCCTTCGCCACGATGCGCTCGACCGGCACTTTTACGAAGTCCGGATCGCCGCTCGCCTGGGCGCGGTCGGCGAAGGCGATTTTCAGCACCTCGGCCAGCAGATGGAGCGTATCGACCGTGCCGAAGCCGAGCTTCGCCACGTCGTAGCCTTCGAGGATGTTCAGCATCTGCGTGATGTGCACGCCCGACGCTGCGGGTGGTGGTGGCCCCACGATCTCCCAGCCGCGATAGCGGCCGCGGATCGGCGGGCGTTCGATCACCTTGTATTGGGTGAGGTCCTCACGCGAGACGTAGCCGCCGGTCTTCTCCATGCACTCCACGAGGAGCTGGCCGAGGGGTCCGCCATGCAGCGCCGCCTCGCCCTGCTGCGAGATCAAGGTCAGCGCCTCGGCATAGTCGCCCTGGACGAGACGGGCGCCTGCCTTCAGCGGTGTGCCGCCGGGCAGGAGTCGGGCCGCGGCGAGCCTGTCCTTGAGGAGGTCCGGCCCCGCGCTTTCGATGCAGTCCGAGAGATAAGGCGTCACCGCAAAGCCGCGCGCCGCGTGGCGGATCGCAGGCTGCATCACGTCGGCCAGTGGCATCGTGCCGTAGCGGCTGAGCGCCAGGCACCAGGCGCGCAGCGATCCGGGCGCGGCCACCGACTTCGGCCCGACCAGATTCTCCTGGTCCACGCTGTCATAGATCTCTGGGGCAGCACCCGGCAGCGACCGGTACATGTCGGGACGGCCCGCTTTCGGCACGGCGCTCATGCCGTCGAGGATGCGGTGGCTGCCGTCGGCGAGGCGGATATGGCAGGTCGTGCCGCCGATCACGCCCACCATCATCGGCTCGACCACGGTGAGCGCAAACTGGGTGGCGACGGCGGCATCGACGGCATTGCCGCCCGCCGCCAGCATCTCCATCCCGGCGGCCGAGGCGAGCGGATGGTTGGACACCACCATGCCGCTCCGCCCGTGCGCCGGTTGCTTCTCGCAGGTGAAAACAGTGCCGGCGCGCGCCCGCCAATTCGACTTGGTCATACTGAACTCCCGCTCATCCCAGGGGCGCAGGTTACCCTGCCCCTGGGCGAGCGGCCTATCCGAATCGCAGCGAGTTGATGAATTGCGCGATGGTGGGATTCTGCCGGTCGGCCGCGGGACCCTGGGCCAGCTGTTTGCCGTCTACGTCCCCCTCAGAGTCGAGCGAAGCGTGTCGATCTCCGACTGCGCCACCATGATCTGCTTCATCGTGTTGACGCGGCGAATGACCAGGCTCGTATTTGTCGCATCCTGGGCAAGCCCTGATGTGATGGTCTCGAGCCGAACCCGCAGATCGACCAGAGCGCCTTCCAGCTCCCTGATCCTGTCGATCGCCTTGTTCGGGTTCGCAGCCATCGCTCACCTGCACATGCCGGCAGAATAGTGTCGAGGCGCCCGTCAGGCGATGAGCGTCCGGTTCGGGTTCACGCCCCGCGTCATGTCCAGATGGATCGCCCGCGGCACCTTGTAGACGCGCGCGATGACGTAGCGGGCGGCGAGGTAGGCGGCGAGGAACGCAGCCGCGGCGCCCAGGACGCCGAAGCGGCCCGACTCGCGCACGATCAGGTAGGAGGTGACGACCCGGGCCAGCGCCAGCAGCAGCAGCAGGGCGGCGGCCGCGGCGCCGTCCCAGGTGCGGGGCACGCGCAGCAGCTGCTGGCCCACGTCCTGGTTCACCTTCATCAGCGCGCCCGCGACCGCGCCGATCGCGAGGCCGGCGGCGATGGCCGCGACCCAGAGTTCATAGCGCTTGCCCGGCGACACGATCAGCAGCACCGCCGCCACCACGATCGCCAGCGCGGGCGTCACCATCCACGCGAGCCGCGTGGTGGCCTTTTCGCTCAGTTCATGGCGGATCGACCACAGGGCCAGCGCGGCCAGAACCACCGCGGCGAGTTGAGCGAGGAGAACGACGCCCGTCATGGCCACCATCATAGGGACCGGCGCCGGGCGAGGCCAGTCGTGCCGCTCCCTGTCTGTCGTCCGGACTCAGCCGGGGATCTCCGGCCCCACGAGCTGGACCAGCTGGCCGAGCGATTCCTGCCAGCCGAGACAGCAGGCCTCGGGCGGGATCACCGCGGGAATGCCCTCCTGCACGATCTCGATCTCGGTGCCGACCATCACCTTCTTCAGCGTGATCGTGGTCGTCATCTCGCCGGGCAGGTTGGGATCGTCGAAGGTCGCCGTGTAGCGCAGCCGCTCGCCGGGCACGAGCTCGAGATAGGTGCCGCCGAAGGCATGGCTCTTGTTGGCGGAGAAATTGTTGAACGACATGCGATAACTGCCGCCCACCTTGGCGTCCATGCTGTGGACGTGGCCGGTGAAGCCGTGCGGCGGCAGCCACTTGGCCATGGCGTCGGCATCGAGGAAGGCGCGGTAGATGCGTTCCGGCGGCGCGGTGAGGACGCGATGGAAGCGGACGGTGCCGGTGGTGGCCATGACGAGTCTCCTTACTGAAGGTTGGAAGTCGGGGAGCCGAGCAGGCTTTCGAGATAGCGCCTGAGGTGCGCCAGGTTTCCGCGCGCGACCTCCGCGTCCTGCTTGGCCTTGGCGAAGATGAACGAGCCCTGCAGCACGGCCTGGATGAAGTAGCCGACGCTACAGGCGCTCCACGCGGCATCGGGCGCATGACGCAGCCGCGCCGCCTCGATGTCGCGCGTGAGGTTGGCCACGTGGGTGGACATGCCGCGATCGCAGGCCGCGCGCACCGCCGGATGCGTGTCGTAGGTCTCCTGCACCAGCGTGCCCATCAGGCAGGTGAACTGCGGCACCGTGTGGTCGAGCAGGTCGCGGCGGAAATCGAGATAGCCGAACACGCGGTCGCGCGGATCGGCGGCGGAAGCATAGGGCGCTGACGCGAAGACTTCGTCGGTCCAGCTGCCCCAGTGCGCCACCGCGGCCAGCACCATCTCTTCCTTGCTTTTGAAATGATGGAAGAAGCTGCCCTTGGTGACGCCCGCCGCGGCGCAGAGATCGTCGACCGTCGTGGCCGCATAGCCCTTGGCGCGGACGACGTCGGTCGCCGCTTCGAGGATTCTCAGGCGCGACGGGGAGGGGGGCTGCGGCGTCATGAGGGTTACGTACCAACTAGTTGGTATGGCTGTCAAAAACCAAGAAATTGAGCCTCAGCGCGATCGATGACCCCCTCCGACCCTGCGGGCCACCTCCCCCGCGACGCGCTATCGCACTCACACATCTTGTTCATGCTCATGTTCCTCGCCCCCTTGGGGGAGAGGCTAGGTGAGGGGGCGCTCGACCCAGGCAAAACTCGGTTTCCCGCGGGCAGGCAGCCCCCCTCACCCAACCTCTCCCCCCACCGTTGCGCTTGTGAAAGCGCAACGGTGGGGGGAGAGGAGCATGAATGAGATGTATGAATGCGATAGCCGCGACGCGGGAGAGGTGTCCCGTCATACGGGGCGAAGGGGGTCAGACCCTGATCACCTCGACCGGCGGCGGCATGTCCGCCGGATCGAGCAGCGCCCCCTGCCCAACAAGGATCTTCCGCACCTCCGCCGCATCGACACGCCCGCCGCGCGCGAAACACGCCGCCGCCACGCCGGCTGCCTGGCCGGTCGCGAAGGCCGTCCCCATCACCCGCAGCGACGCGCCCGCCTGGCGGTCGCCATCGGCCGTCCGGCCCGCCGCAAACAGGTTCGGCGTATCGACGCTCCGGAGACACCCGAGCGGAATGTCGTAGGTGCCGCCATCGGTGCCATCGGTGGGAGGATAGACGAAGCTGCTCTCGAACGTGTCGCGGTCGTGCCATTCCACGCCCCACGCGCCCAGCGCCACGCAGTCCGCCGCGCGGCGGCCCTCCGTCACGTGGCGCCACGTGAGCGGTGCGACACTGTCGATATGCCGGCTCTCGCGCGTGCCGAAGTCCGGCCCTGTCGACGCCAGCCAGGCGTGCTCCCACCCCGGCAGCTCGCGCAGGATGGCGAGATACGTCCAGGCCTGCGCCCGCCCGGCGCTCTCGGCGCGCGAAAGGCTGCGGACATCGCGCGGGTCGTAATCCTCGCTCGCCAGATAAGTCACGACATCGCCCGACAGCGGCATGCGCACCATGACGCTCCTGTCCTTGCTGATCGGAGCGACGCCGCGCGCCTTTGCCTTCCGGATCGCCTCCGTGACCGCAGCCGCCGACACGTCTGCCCCGGGCGCCACGCCGCCGAACCGCGTGCCCAGCGTGCCGAGATTGACCGCGCCGTCGTTGCCGTAGCGCGTCGCGGCACCTGCGAAGAAGGCGAGGTCGCCGTCGCCGCTCGCATCGACGAAGGCCTTGGCCTCGACCTGGTGAACGCCGGCATGATTGGCAAAGCGCACCCGCGCGACTTCGTTGTCTTCGCGATCCGCATCCATGACGAAAGCGTGCAGCAGGACGTCGACGCCCGCCTCGGCACAGACTTCGTCCAGCGCGCGCTTGGCTGCCTCCGGATCGAACACCACGAAGACGCCGCGGTGGCGCCGGGGTGGCGTCACCGCGCCCCAGCGGCGGAGCTTGGCCAGCACGTCGTCGGCCACGCCCGACACGGCCTGACGCGGCGCGTCGCCCAAGGTGTAGAGGCCGCAATAGGTCAGCACGTTGCGCATCGTGCCGGCGCCGCCTAGGCATCCGGCGGCTTCGATCAGCCCTACACGGGCGCCGGCTTTTGCCGCGCCGACGGCGGCGGCTACGCCTGCGGCGCCGCCACCGACGATGAGGACATCATAGGTGTCGCTTGTGGTCATTATCTGTCGCTCGATGCGGCAAGGGCACAACAATGGGCTACGCTGGAGATCGAATAAGCATGCGCCAAAGCAAACGTCCCGAGATGTCTAGATGGGTCAAGTGGCCGACGCTGGATAGGGTTGGTCGACCCGGGGTCTATGTTCTTGCGCATCTCGAGAAAGTCCCTAGGGGTCCGGCCGATCATACGGTGGCAGAAGTGGTCTATATCGGCGAAAGCTCGAGACCACTTCATGTCCGATGGCTTGCGTTCAACAGATCGGCAATCAGCGGAAAGAAAAGTCATTCAGGTGGCCGCAGTTATAACGCACAATTCAAGAAGCCACATTCAACCTTGCATGTCGCATGGCTTCACATAGATGAAGGCAACAAGAGTCTTCTCAGGATAGTGCCGACGAACAGCCTACGATGGAGCTTGTCTGTCCGATCAACTCCAACCGCCTAATCGTCAAATATAAGACCTCTCTCAAAGAGTCCCAGGTAGGTTACGGCATGCTGCTGTTCATGCTGGCGAGCGGACTGACGCTCATCCTCAGCATGATGGGCGTGCTGAACTTCGCCCACGCCAGCGCCTACATGCTGGGCGCCTACTTCGCCTACACGATCAGCCTCTACGTCGGATTCTGGCCCGCCCTCATCGTGGCGCCGGTGTTGTGCGGGCTGGTTGGTGCCGCCATCGAGATGTGGGGCCTGCGGCGTGTCCATCGCAACGGCCACATCGCCGAGCTGCTCCTCACCTTTGGCCTCGCCCTCATCATCGAGAAGGCCGTGCAGATGACCTGGGGCCTGCTGCCGGTGCCCTACCGTGTGCCGGAGCTGCTCGATTTTCCGCTGTTCCGCATCTACGGCACGCAGTTTCCGGCCTACCGCGCCTTCATGCTGCTGATCTCGGGGTTGATGTTCGGGGCGATCTGGCTCGGCCTCACGCGCACGCGCGTCGGGCTCGTCATCCAGGCGGCCCTGACGCATCCTGAAATGGCTTCGGCGCTGGGCCACAAC
>CANJHI010000064.1 GCA_947474005.1 Alphaproteobacteria bacterium
GGCGCGCATCGGCGACCTGCCGCGTCTACCCGACACCGCCGACGAATTGCGCTCCGTCGCCCGGGCGCTGGGCGCCGATCCCACCCGCGTGCTCAAACTCGGCCGCGACGCAGAAGAAGGTGACGTGAAGAGTGTCGATCTGTCGAATTATCGCGTCGTCGTGTTTGCAACACACGGCCTGGTGCCGGGCGACCTCGACGGCCTGCAGCAGCCGGCACTGGCCCTGAGCGCGCCGGACGTCACCGGCCAGACGGGAGATGGGCTGCTCACGCTCGATGAGATTCTGGCGCTGAAGCTCGACGCCGATTGGGTCGTGCTCTCGGCCTGCAACACCGGCGCAAGCGATGGGGCCGGCGCCGAAGCGGCCTCGGGTCTCGGCCGCGCCTTCTTCTACGCCGGGACTCGCGCCGTTCTCGTGACCAACTGGTCGGTGCATTCGGCTTCGGCGCGCGAGCTGGTGACGGACATCTTCCGACGCCAGGCTGCCGATCCTGTGCTCGACCGCACCGAAGCGTTGCGTCGTGCGATGCTGGGCGTGATGGACGGGCCGGGTCACGTCGACGGTGGCAAGACCTCTTTCACCTATGCCCACCCGCTGTTCTGGGCGCCCTACAGCATTGTGGGCGACGGCAGCTGATCAATCGCCCCCGAAGGAATCCATACCTATGAAACTCTTCAATGTGTTGCTGGCGGCCACATGCTTGTTCCTGCTCGGATCGACGGGACATGCCCAGACCAGAATCGTGGCGCTGGGCGACAGCAACATCAAGGGCAAGGGTTTGCTGGAAAACGATGCCTATCCCGCGAAGCTTGAGCGGGCACTGCGGGCAAAAGGACAAAACGTCACTGTCAAGAATGCCGGCATCAACGGCGACACGACGAAGGGTGTTCTCAGTCGGATGAACTCGGACGTTCCCCAGGGAACCCAGATCGTGATCCTGAGCGTGGGCATCAACGACACCTTCGAGGGGACATCCGCCGCGACGATCAATACCAACATCAACAAGATCATCGGCAACCTGCGCGCGCGCAATATCGAGGTCATGTACTTCGGCGCCCCCACCGGCCAGGGCAATCCGGCACGGCGGGCGGAACTGGAGGCGATGGGCGTCACGGTGGTGCCCGCCCTGCAGGACGGAATCGCCGATGATCCGAACCTCCATGTCGAGGCCTCGAAGCTCGCTCCAAATAAGTATCACTTGAACAGCGCCGGCTACGACATCGTCGTGGCGCGGACGCTGCCACAGGTCGAGGCCCTGATCGCAAAGGTAAAGTGATGAAGATTCCGACGATTGCGCTTCTTGCCCTGATGCCGCTGGTACCATCCGCCTGGGCCGACACCCCTGTCGCTGTCGTCGAGGACATCGGCGGCAAGCCTGCCAGCGTCGAGTTCATGGACTACGTCGAGCCCGGCAAGGTGATCAAGCTCGCAGCCGGCGACTCGATCGTGCTGGGCTACCTGAAGTCGTGCTGGCGCGAGAGCATCCGAGGCGGCACGGTCACCGTAGGCACCGAGCAGAGCGAAGTAACCGGCGGCACCGTCGACCGCACCAAGGTGGGCTGCGACGGCGGCAAGATGGAGCTGGCGACAGCACAGTCCAAGCAGAGCGCAGCCATGGTGTTCCGCAAGGCTCCCGGCCCGAACACGTCGCCCAAGCCCCAGTTCAAGATCTACGGGGTCGCACCGGTCATCGAATTGAAAGGCGGCGGTACGATCGTCATCGAGCGCGTCGACGTGCCGAGCGGCGATCGCCTGGAGGTCGCCATCGCCCCCGCCGAACTGGTGCAGGGTGCCTTCTACGATTTCGCCAAGGCCGGCAAGAGTCTCAAGCCCGGGGGCGTCTATCGCGCCAAGGTCGGCGACCAGCAGATCGTCTTCGAGGTCGATGCCGCTGCCAAGGGTGGGCCTGAACCGGTGGCCGGCCGGCTGTTGCGGTTCCAGCCCGCGGGCTAATCGGTTCTCCGCCACGACAACCCTGGTAACGTTCGCTTCATGATACCGGTCCTGCGTCGCAACATCCTGGTGGCGTTGGTTCTGGCTGCTGTCGCGGGCGTGGTCGTGGCGACGCCGCCCTTCGATGGCCTGCGAGGCCTCACGCTCGACGTGCTGACCGGCTTGCGCTGGCGGATCCTAGGCAATGCCCATCCGCCCCGGGATTCGCCGGTCGTCGTCCTGGCCCTCGACGAAGAGACCTATCGGACGCCGCCTTTCGACGGCACGCCCAACATCACCTGGACGCGTGAGATCGGCCGCGTGCTCACCGACATCGTCGCGGGCGGCGCCGCGGTCGTGGGCTTCGACATCGTCTATCCCACGTCGCTCGAGCAATCCCAGATCCCGTTCGGCGACGACACGCTGGGCACCCGCGTGCGCGGCTTGGATCGCGACTACCTGCGCGCCCTGGCCGGGGCCGCCCGCGACGGCAAGCTCGTGTTGGGCCAGGTCCAGCATTCCGACCAGCCGATACAGCCATCACCTGGCCAGCGCGTCGCGGTCGGCCAGCAGCGCAATATCCGCCCGCTCAATGCCTTCGCCGATTCCGACGACGTGCTGCGCCGTCTGCCGCTGTCCTTCACGGTCGACGGTGCACGACAGCCCTCGATGGCAGTCGAGCTGGCGGCGCGGGCGCAACGCGCTATGCCGGAATGGAGTGATGCGGACGGGCTGATACTTGCGGGATATCGCGTACCCGTATCGGTCGCCAATACGCTGACGCTGAACTTCGACGGCGGTGCCGACAGCATTCCGACCTATTCCCTGGCCGATCTGCGTGCCTGCGCCGAGAAGGGCGACAAGGAATTCTTCAAGCGCCAGTTCGCCGGCAAAGTCGTGATCCTGGGCACTGTACTCGATGTCGAGGACCGCAAGATCACCTCCAAACGCTTCGCCACCGCGCCTGAGGCCGCGCGCGCGCCACGCTGCGTCCTGCCGGCGCGCGATGTCGCGGGTCCGGTGCGTGAAACCATCTCCGGCGTCTATGTCCATGCCACTGCTGTTGCCAACCTGCTGCGGCACGACGCCGTGACGGAACTCGGCCGCCCCGCTATTGCCGGGGTGGCGATGGCGCTGTCGATGCTGGCGGCGGCCGCGGCGCTGTCGTTCACACCAGCAAGGGCGGCACTCGTCTGGCTGGGCGGTGCGCTCGCCTGGACCGCCATCGCGGTCGCGGCCTTCCGCGACGGTCTCGCCCTGCCGCTGGTCCAGCCCTTGCTTGCCTCACTCGCCGTCTTGGCGATCGCCGTGGGCTACCGCTTCATGGTGGCCGACAAGGACAAGCGGCTGCTGCGCCAGAGCTTCGGTCTCTATCTCGCGCCCGCCGTCATCGACCGAATGCTGTCGTCCAGCCGGCCGCCGGAGTTAGGCGGCGAGGCACGCACCGTCACCATCTACTTCTCCGACGTGGCCGGCTTCTCGTCTCTCTCGGAGCACATGAAGCCAGCCGAGATCGTGGCAATGATGAACGAGTATCTCTCGGCGATGACCGACATCATCGAGGCGGAAGGCGGCTTCGTCGACAAATACATCGGTGACGCCATTGTCGCTGTGTTCGGTGCACCGATCGACGATTCGGCCCATGCTGCGGCCGCCACCCGCGCCGCCTTGCGCTGCCGCCGCAAGCTCGAGGAGATCAACGCCACGACGGAACCTTTCAAGTCGCGGCCGGTCGGCCAGCGCATCGGGCTCAACTCCGGCGAGGTGCTGGTGGGCAACATCGGCTCCCGGCGACGCTTCAATTACACGGTGATGGGCGACGCGGTGAACCTCGCGTCGCGGCTGGAGGGCGCCAACAAGTTTTTTGGCACCTCGATCATGGCCGCTCAGGCGACGGTGGAACTGGCGGGGCCCGACTTCGCCTGGCGCGAACTCGACTGGATCAGGGTCAAGGGACGGACGCAGCCGGTCCGGATCTACGAAGCGCTGACCGAAGGCGAGGCTTCGGCCGAGCAGCGCACCTTTGCCGGGGCCTACGAAGCCGGTCTTGCGCGCTGGCGCGCTGCTGATTTTATCGCCGCCGCCGAGCACTTCCGCGAGACCGCTGCCCGCGATCCCGCGGCGGCCGTGTTTCTGTCACGTGCGCTGGAACACGCCGCCTCGCCGCCGGGACCGGGCTGGGAGCCGGTCAACACGCTCAGCGACAAGTGATCAGCGGCGCGTCAGCTTCTCCACGACGGCGTCGAGCTGGTCGAAGTCGCGAATTTCGAGCGTCAGCAGGCTCTGCTCGCCCAATCCCCGCAGCTTGAGGTCGACCTTCAGCCCGAGCGCTTCCTCGAGGCGCTTCTCCAGCGCCCGCGTGTCGGCGCTCTTGGGGGCGTCCTTGGTGCCGCTGCCCGCGGCCTTGCCGCCCCTCTTGTCGCCCGGTCGCCCGGCACCGCGCTTCTGCTCGCCGCCGAGCTTTTCCAGCTGGCGCACCGTGAGTTTTTCCTCGACCGCGCGCTGGGCCATGGCGGCGGGATCGGGCACGCCGATCAACGCCCGGCCCTGGCCGGCCGAGAGTTGGCCGAGGCGGATCATCTCCTGCACCGCAGACGGCAGATCCAGCAACCGGAGCGTGTTGGCGACGTGTGGCCGGCTCTTGCCGACGGTCTTGGCGACATCGTCCTGCGTCTGGGTGAATTCCTCCATCAGGCGCTTGAAACCCTGGGCCTCGTCGATGGCCGTGAGGTCCGCGCGCTGCAGGTTCTCGACCAGGCCGATCTGCAGCGCATCCATGTCGCCGATGCTGCGGATGACGACGGGCACCTCGTGGAGCTGCGCGCGTTGCGCAGCGCGCCAGCGGCGCTCGCCGGCGATGATCTCGTAGCTGTCGGCGGCGTCGCGCAGCGGGCGCACCAGGATGGGCTGCAGCAGGCCGAATTCCCTGACCGACTCGACCAGCGTCTCGATGCCCTCGAAGCTGGTACGCGGCTGCATCTTGCCGGGTTTCAGCTGGCCGATCGGCAGCGTGAGCGGCGGGCGATTGGGCGCGTAGGTATTGGCGATTTCCGTGCTCGGATACTCCGGCAGCGGCGGCGGGGCGGATGCTGATGGGGCGGGCGGCGGCGGGGCCGCCACGGCGCGGGCCACCTCCTCGTCGCCCAGCAACGCCGAGAGACCGCGGCCCAGGCCGCGCGGCTTAGGGGACTGGCTCATGGGAGGCCTTCTGTTCTGTCGCGATGCGCCGGCGGCGGATGAATTCGCTCGCCAGCAGGATGTAGGCCTGCGAACCGGCGCAGGCATTGTCGTAGATCAGCACCGGCAGGCCGTGCGAGGGCGCCTCGGCGATGCGCACGTTGCGCGGGATCGTGGTGCCGAACACCAGCTCGCCATAGTGGGCGCGGACGTCGGCCACGACCTGCTGGCTGAGAGTCATGCGGCGGTCGACCATGGTCAGGACGATGCCGGCGATGTGCAATCGGGGGTTGAGTCTCTTCTTGATGCGCTCGATGGTGGTGCCGAGCGCGCCGATGCCTTCCAGCGCCAGGAACTCGGCCTGCAGCGGCACCAGCACGGCGTCGACGGCGACCAGGGCGTTCAGCGTCACCAGGCCGAGCGACGGCGGGCAGTCGATCAGGATGGTCGTCCAGTGGCGGCGGTCTTCCGCGGTGCCGAGCGCGTCGGCCAGGCGGTGCTCGCGGCGCTCCAGGTCGATCAGCTCGATTTCCGCGCCGGCCAGCGACACCGAGGCCGGCATGACCGAGAGATTGGGAATCGGCGAGGGGCGCGCGCAGTCGGCGAGTGGGGACAGGCCGAGCAGGAATTCGTATGATCCGGGTGAGCGCTCACTTCTTGGAATGCCCAAGCCCGTCGAGGCATTGCCTTGGGGGTCGAGATCGATCAGCAGGACCTGCTCGCCGACCGCGGCCAGCGCGGTGGCGAGGTTAATCGCCGTCGTGGTCTTTCCGACCCCGCCCTTTTGATTGGCGATCGCGAAGACGGTAGGGGCCGATTCGGAGGATGACGGCATCAAGGTCGGTCACGCTGGTGAAGGGCTTGCCGGGAATATCCCAGTCCTTCATGGCCTCCGCGAGTTCAGCCTGCCAGTCTTTCCCCTTGTGGAAAAGGCAAATAGCGGTATCCGTCCGGTGAGGCTGGGCCCATTCGAGCAACTGCCCGAGCGGCGCCAGCGCCCGAGCCGTGACGACCTCTGCCTTGGCCGGGGCCACGGCTTCGATGCGGCCGACCACGATTTTGGGCTGCTTTTTCAATTCCATGCGCCGTCCGGCTTCGCCCAGGAAGGCGGCTTTTCTGGCGTCCGATTCGATCAGCGTGATCTCCAGGTCGGGCCGCATCGCCGCCACCACCAGGCCGGGAAATCCACCGCCGCTGCCCAGATCGGTCAGGGTTTTGGCCCTTTCCGGGATCAGGATCGCCAGTTGCGCCGAGTCGAGAACATGGCGGACCCAGATACCTTCTATTGTGGTGCGGCCGACCAGGTTGATAGCTTTTTGCCAGCGTACCAGCGTATTGACCAAGGCTTCTAGCTGGTCGCGTGTTTCACGTGAAACATCGACCCCGAGCTGGCGCATTTCCCGCAGGAACAGATCCCGACCGGCCTGGATGTGACTCATGTCCAACTATGCGGCTTGGCGGCGAACATATTTCAGCAGGGCCACTAACGCCGCAGGCGTTACGCCAGAAATCCTGGCCGCTTGCCCAAGCGTGGCAGGCCGATGCGTTTCGAGCTTTTGCCGGACTTCGTTGGAGAGGCTGCCGATCGCGCCATAGTCGAGATCGTCCGGCAGACCCAGTGCCTCGTCCCGCCGATAGGCGCCGATGTCCTGGCGCTGGCGGGTGAGATAGCCGGCATAGCGGGCGTCGATGGTGAGCTGCTCGGCGATCTCCGCGGCGATCGGCGCAAGTTCCGGCCAAAGCTCGGTGAGCCCGGACCAAGTGATTTCGGGGTAGGCCAGGAGATCCAAGACCGAGCGCAACACACCGTCTTGATTGATCGGGATGCCCTGCTTGGCCAAAGCCGATGGGCTGATCCTGAGCTTGCCCGCCAATTCCCGGGCTTCGACGAGCGCCTGCTGCTTCACGTGAAACATTCTTGCGCGCTCAGAAGCGACACAGCCGATTTCCAGACCGCGCGGCGTAAGCCTTTGGTCGGCATTATCGGCCCGCAACCACAGCCGATATTCGGCCCTGGACGTGAACATCCGATAGGGTTCGGTCACGCCCAAAGAAACCAAATCGTCAATCAGAACACCGAGATAGCCGTCGGCGCGATCGACGATAAAGGGTTTTGCAAGCACTGCATTCAACCCGGCGATCAACCCCTGTGCCGCCGCTTCTTCGTAGCCGGTCGTGCCATTGATCTGGCCGGCCATGTACAGGCCCGGAATCCGCCGCGTCTCCAGGGTCGCGTGCAGTTCCCGCGGGTCGATGTGATCGTATTCGATGGCATACCCCGGCCGAAGCATGGCTGCATGCTCCAATCCCGGAATGGTCTGCAGCATTGCGAGCTGCACATCGCGGGGCAGGGAGGTCGAAATGCCGTTGGGATAGACGGTGTCGTCGTCCAGCCCCTCAGGCTCGAGAAAGATCTGATGCCTATCTCGCCCAGCGAAACGCACGACCTTGTCCTCGATCGAGGGACAATAGCGTGGCCCGATGCCCTCGATCTGGCCCGAATACATCGGCGCGCGATGGAGGTTGGCGCGGATGATCGCGTGCGTGGCCGCCGTCGTGGTCGTGATGTGGCAGGCGATCTGCGGCGTCGTGATGCGATCGGTGAGATACGAGAACGGCACCGGCGGATCGTCGCCATCCTGGCGCTCGAGCCCACTGTAATCGATCGTGCGCCCGTCGAGCCGTGCCGGCGTCCCGGTTTTCAGCCGCCCCAAACTGAAGCCGAGCCGATGCAATGTCTGCGCGAGTGCAGTAGATGGCTCTTCAACCCCATCCTCCTGTCCCAGGCCGCGCGCGCGTCCGCCCGGGATCTGGGTTTCGCCCATATGAATCAGGCCCCGCAGGAACGTCCCCGTCGTCAGGATCACGCGCCCTGCGCCGATTTCGCGCCCCGATTCCGTGATCACGCCGGCACATGCCCCACTGGCATCCAGCACAATATCCGCAACCGGATCGGCGGCAATCTCGAGCCCCGCCTGTTCCGCCAGCAGCGCCTGCACGGCGGCGCGATAAAGCTTGCGATCGGCCTGGGCGCGCGGCCCGCGCACCGCCGGCCCCTTGGACAGATTGAGCGTGCGGAACTGGATGCCGGCGCGATCGATGGCCCGGCCCATGATCCCGTCCAGCGCATCGATCTCGCGCACCAGATGGCCCTTGCCCAGCCCGCCGATCGCCGGATTGCACGACATCTCGCCGATGGTCTCGATCCGGTGCGTGAGCAGCAGGGTGCGGGCGCCCAGCCGCGCCGACGCGGCCGCGGCCTCGCAGCCAGCATGGCCGCCGCCCACCACAATCACGTCATAAGGAAAGGCCTGCTGCATCGCGCGCCTTAAGTCGGCGAAGAGCGCCCTTGGGTCAAGGGCCGGTGCGCCAGCCAAATCCCTCGGCTACACTCGTCGAGTGCGTGCATTCGACGTCGCTTCCACAATCCTGACCGCGAGCGCGTCTGGGCCATGAGGCTGCTTCTCGTCTTCTCTGCCATCGCCTCAATGCTCGCGGCAGACGTTGCGTTCGCTCAGTCTGGCGTGGATTTTTGGGATCGCTTCGAGGGCAGATATTCAGGCACCCTTCATAGATCGGTGACTGCCTCGATAGGTTCGCCGCCATCGGCGTCGGACGGTGCCCCCGCGACCAGGGAGGAGCAGGATCCCAGGCAATTGATGCGGAACACCGAGGCCGCTTTGCGGGACCACAAGCGGGACCAGCCTATTCCCGTTCAGTTTTTGGTTTCGTCTGCTAACGATCATTGGTCTGTCGAGCTACGGTTCGCGGACGATCAACTCGGGGCGCCGCTGCCAAGTGTTGCCGTGATGAACATTCCAAAGGTGCCGGCGACCTTGTCGCCCGTGCAAGTCGATGGGTTCCCCATCGGACAGTGGACAGCACGGGCCACGCTCAGCCATGAGTCCTTGATTGTCTATTTTATCGAACTCAATGCTTTGTCGACGCCCGCTTAAATTCAGATGTCTCTACAGCCAGCGGAGAGGGGTATCTCTCTCGTTTTGTGGCGAATCGACAGTGACGGCCGTCGGGCGTCTGGTTGGACCAGTATGCTTAGTCGCCAATGAGGTCAAAGGCCCGGTGCACCGGCCAAATCTCTCGGCTACACTCCTCGCATGCGTGTATTCGGCATCTCTTCCGCAATCCTGATCGCCGCCGCCCTTCTGTTCGCGGCGAACGCCCGCGCCCAGAGTGCCGGCTACACCTGGCTCGTCGATCGCCATACCTACGTGATCGACGCCGATGGACGATGGACCATGGTCCTCGAAGCCGAACGCAAGGCACACGATGCCCAGGCCGCGCGCGACGGCGCGCGCATCGACCTGTCCTACGCCGCCAGCGCGCAAAGGATCGAGATCCTGGAGGCGGCGACCCTCAAGGCGGACGGCCGCCGGCTGCCTGTCGCCGGCGACAAGATCCTCGACATCGCCCCGCAGGTGTCGCGCGAGGTCGCGCTCTACAGCGACAACCGGACCCGAAGCATCATCTTCCCGCATGTCGAGGCGGGCGACTCGATCCGCTTCGCTTACCGTCTGACGACTTTCGATCTTACGTGGCCGGGTTATTCCCGGAGCACCGTGTGGCCAACACCACATCGCACCAAATTGTCCGAGCGCATCTTCGAGCGCCCCGCGGGCATGCCGCTTGGCGTCGAGCAACACGGCGGCGACTACCGAACCGAACAGGTCGGCGAGCGCGTCCGGCAGATCTTCTCCTGGCGCAACCAAAAATCGGTGCCGGACGAAGCGGGCTCGACGTCGCCCGCCGATTGGGGACCACGCTTCGTGGTCTCGACCTTCAAGTCCTACGCCGAAATCGGCAACCACTACGCAAACCTCCATGCGACGGCAGCGGCCGTCATGCCGGACGTTGCCGCCCTTGCCGCCGAAATCGTCGGTTCGACCGCCGACCGCGCGCTGCAAGCGCGCCTGTTGTTCGGCTGGGTCACCCGGAACATCCGCTACGTCGCCGTGTCGGTCGGCCAGGGCAAGCTGACGCCGACCGCCGCTTCGGAGACGATCAGGAACCGCTACGGCGACTGCAAGGCGGTTGTGGCACTGCTCGCTGCCCTGCTCGCGGCGAGAGACATTGCCAGCGAGCCTGTTCTCATCAACAGCAATGTCGCCAAGTATGTTCTGCCCGAGACGCCGATACCGGACTTCAATCACGTCATCCTCTACGTCCCCGAGTTCGACCGCTACCTGGAGCCGACATCGCAATATTCATCGTTCGCCGCCTTGCCGTGGGGCCACTACGACAAGCCTGTCCTGCACGCCGTGGCCGGCAAGTCGCGGACCTCGCGCGTGCCGCGTGAAAAAGCAGAGGACAATGTCGCCGAGACACACACCATCGCCACGATCGGGTCGGATGGACGCATCAGCGGAACGACCCACGAGAAAGCCAGCGGCGCCATGGCGACCAGCCTCAAGGCCCTCGCCATGGGAGCGAACGAAGCCACGGCCAAGACGCAGCTTCGCCGCTTCGGGCCGCCCGGAACGGGCAAATGGACGAAGCGGGCAAAAGACCAATCCGCCACCGACGTGGAATTGAGCGCCGAATTCAAGCTCACCGACGACATCGATCTCGGCGCGGGCGAGTCGCTGACGCCGCCCGCGGGGTTGCGCTTTCTCGCCCGGCCCGGCGCGTTTCTCGTCGGCACGCACGATACGGCACGCGTGTATCCGTTCCCCTGCCATGCCGGTCGCGAGATCGAGACGATCGAGGTGATCCTGCCCGCCGGGCTTCGGCCGGCGCGCTTGCCGGCGGACAGAAGCTGGAAAACGTCGATCGCGGAATATCGATCGGTGTATGCCCTCCGCGGCGACACACTTTACGTGCGGCGGGAATTTGTTGCGCATCCTGAAAGCCAGGTGTGCCGGCCGGAGTACTCGCGCGAGCTCGTCGAGTTGATGTCGAACATCCGCCGCGACCAGCGTTCCGTCGTCGTGTTCGACAAGAGTCTGTAGTTGGCCTGAACTGGCAGCGGCCACGAACGTGGGGGAGTGAGATGCAGATTTATTGGTCCCTCAAGAGCATTCCGGAACTCTCCGGACTGCCTCGTGCCGAGCGCGGTCGACGATGGCGAGCCGCTTATCGCAAGACCTTTCGGCATTGGCAGACATGGGTGAGCCTGCTTGCTCTTGGTTTGTGTTCGGTGTTGGGCGAGTATCTGGGTTCGCTGACCGGTTCCCAGTTCATTGGCTCTGTCGTCGGTGCCGGCGTCGGCGGCTTGATCTATGGGCAAGTCGCAACCGAATTAGCCCGGCCATACCTCCGTTCTTTGTCCTCTGTTCAGCACTCCGGCGGTGAGCCCGGCCGATAGACCAGCGCAGGCGTTGACAGTCCATTTGCCGCCGTCGAGGGTGCCGCGTGCCACCCCTCCAAATCCCCTTCACCATCGGCGTGACCGGTCATCGACAGATTGCCGCGAGCTGCACCGCGAAGATCGAAGCCGCCGTCCTGTCCATTCTTGAGGGCGTGCGCGCCAAAGCGCCCGACGCGCCGCTGCTGCTGCTGACCGGCCTGGCCGAAGGCGCCGACCGGCTGGTGGCGCGCCTGGCCGTCGAGCGTTTCGGTGCCGAGCTGGTGGCTGTGCTGCCGCGCGCCGCCGACGACTACCGGCAGGATTTCGCCACCGCCGACAGCAAGGCAGAGTTCGACCGCCTGCTAGGCTCGGCCCGGCTGGTCGTCTCGCCCCCTGCCGGCGCCGGCCACTCTGTGCCGACCGACGGCTACCTGTGGGCCGGCAATTTCACGGCGCTTCATTCCCATCTGCTGATCGCGCTGTGGGATGGCGACGAGGCGCGCGGCGACGGCGGCACCGCCGAGATCGTGCAGGCCAAGCTGAAAGGACGCTACGCCGGCTGGAACGAGGACGAGCCGCTGCAGTATGACGAGGGCGGTGCGATTGCCCATGTGATGACGGCGCGCGACGGAGAACCGGCACCGGCGGGCGTCGGTCGCATCGACTGGCTCTTTCCTGACGCGGTGCGCATCGGGGCGCGCGGTGGCGACCATCGCCACGCGACGGTGCTGTCGGCGTTCAACGCGCTCAACCGCCTGCTGAAGAGTGAGGGACGAACGCGCGATGCCCGGAGCGCAGAAGCCGGGGGTGCCGGTGAGGCGCCCTCGACGGTTCAGGCCCTCAAGGCCGCGACCGATCATCTCGCCAACCAGTTCCAGCGCCGGATCAACATCTCCGTCCGCATCATGGTGCTGGCCACCATCGTCGCCGCCATCGCCTCGGCGTTGCACGGCACGATCGCGGCGCCCCTGCCCACCATCGTCACCACCGCGGCGCTGGCCACCGGCTTTGCCGTCTGGGCCTATTCGACGTGGCGGCACTGGCAGCGCCTGCACACCGACTTCCGTGCGCTCGCCGAAGCCGGCCGCATCCAGGCAGCCTGGATCGCCAGCGGCCTGTCGCTGTGCGTCGCCGATCACTACCACCCCACGCAGGCAACGTCGGTCGCCTGGATCCGGCGCGCCATCCGCACCGCCTTCCTGCTCGACGACATCCAGCCGGCGGGCGCCACGCCGTCGCCGCAGGACCGCAAGCGTCACGCCGCGGCCGGGCATGCGTGGATCGACGAACAGGTCGGCTACTTTCTCGGCAACCGCGGCGTCATCCCGCGCTATCGCCGCCAGGCCCGGCACTTCGCCCTTCTGGGTTTCGTCTGCCTTGGCATCGGCCTGCTGATCCTGGCCGGCAACAAGCTGCTCGACGTCAGCCACATCCACCAGACGGTGCTCGACACCGCGCTCCTGCTGCAGGTCGGCCGCGTCGCACTCGCCATCACCGCCAGCGTCCAGGCCTATCAGGCCTTCATGTCGTTCGGCGACCTGCAACGTTCCTTCGCCGTCTCGGCCCATCTGTTCAGCCTCGCCCGCGACGAGGCGCGCGCCGCCGCCCGGCACGACGACCATCCGCGCCTGATCCGCCTGATCGTCCAGCTCGGCCGCGCAGCGCTGGTCGAGAACGTGAGTTGGGTGATCCTGCGCCGCCAGCGCCGCATGAAGCCGCCGTCGGCGTAGAGTCTCACCTCATCCTGAGTCGGGCGGGGTAACCCCCGCCCTGTGGCGCGCAGCGCCGTCTCGAAGGGTGGGGACCAGTCATGCTGTTGCCCATGCTTCGAGACGGCCACTTCGTGGCCTCCTCAGCATGAGGTAATCCCACTGCCCAGAGCTATGGCGCCGCCGCCGCGATATCGAAGACCGCGGGAAAATGCTCGGGCTTCACGTGGCGTGCCGCGATTTCCCGGCCGATCTCGATCAGCGTATCCACGCCGCGCGGATCGTCCATCTTCTGGATCCGCATCACCTGCTCGGGCGTGATCGTGATGCCCAGGCGCTCGAGCAGCCAGTCGATCTCGAGCTGGCCGTCGTAGCGCACATAATGCAGCAGCGGCTGGTGCGTCATGCGATCCTCGGCGAGGTCGCCGACCTCGCTGTCGATGCGGCGCGGCGTCGGCGTGTCCGACGCCCACTGCAGCAGGAGCTGAACCAAGCGGCTGCCGTCGTCGATCATCGAGGTGAGTGCATTGACGGCCTGAAAGACCGACGGCGTGTAGCGCAGGCGTTCGACGCTGTGGCGTTGCCGGAAGAAGCCCGTGCCGACCGACGCCAGGAACAGGCGTTCATGCCCGAGCGGCCAACCGATGTTATAGCCCTTCAGGCTGGCCAGCATGAGGAGATGCAGCGACGGATTGTTGTGCGGGCTCACGCCGCCGTCGACGAAGGCGCCGAGCTCCTGGTTGGCGACCTTGATGAACTCGGGCCGGAAGAAGGTCGGCGCCGCCGTGCTGGCCAGGATCGCCGACGAAAGCGGAATGTCGCCGTTGGCCATGTGGGTGCCATCCGTCGTCGACGATGCGAAGAATTGCCCGCGCGGATTGTTGTGCAGAATCCAGATGCTGCCGTTGTCGGCGCGCTTGGTGACGATCGCCAGGCCCGTCCTGATCTTGTCCGACCCCAACGTGACATCGCCGATGATTTCCTTGAGGACCGCCGCCAGGGGACCGCGCGAAAAACGCGGGCCGAAGATGCCGAAGCTCCAGGGCGGCCGCTTGAAGACCCGCGAAGCCAGGTTCCTGTAAAGCGCCAGCAGTTCCTCGGCCGACAGGCCGAGCGCCAGGCCCGACGCGATGATCGACCCGGTCGAGGTGCCGCCGATCAGGTCGAAGTAGTCGCAGAGCCGGAAGCTGTCGGGCGCCGGCGACCGCGCGCGGAGAATGGCTTCCATCCGTTCCAGGATGGCCAGCGTCAGGATCCCGCGAACGCCGCCGCCGTCGAGCGCCAGGATGCGCTTGGGACCCGGCGAGAAGAGGTGTTGCTCGACCGCTGACATGTCGTTCCCCCGAACCGTCGTCTGGCGGGTGCCTTGGGGCCACCCATACCAGACGAGCCGCCCCGGCTCCGCACGGAATCCGGGATCGCACGTCCAGTGAAATCCTCCCGTGAAGCCTACGGCGGGATGAATGGAGCTTTCGCCACCTCATTCATGCTCATTTGGACTGCGGGCCTGGAGGTCCGCGGTCCGGAAGATGCAACCCGACACGAGCCCGCTTCAAGGCAAGGCCAAATAGTGCCCTGTCGGGCCTTCGCAAGCACGGTCCTTGCCACTACGATCCGCCCAGGCTCCGGCGCGCGGGTGATCGCTTTGGGCAGCCTCGACGGAAGTGACACCCCGATGTCGCAATCGATCCGGATCTTCATTTCGTCACCCGGCGACGTCGCCGACGAGAGACGACGCGCCGCCCTGGTGATCGGCCGCCTCAGGCGCGAGTTCGGCAACTTCTTCGACCTCACGCCGGTGCTCTGGGAATACGAGCCGATGCTGAGCTCGGGGCATTTCCAGGACATCATCGAGCCGCCGTCCGACGCCGACATCATGGTGCTGATCCTGTGGTCGCGGCTGGGCACGCCGCTGCCCGAGCGCACCGCCAAGCGCGAATATCGCGGGATGGACGGCCGCGCGCCGGTGACCGGCACGGAATGGGAATTCGAACAGGCCCTCGAAGCCCAGCAGAAGCGCGACGGCGTGCCGGCGCTGCTGGTCTATCGCAAGTTCACCGACGGCTTCGCCCGCTTCAGCCGGGCCGACCAGCTCGACCAGATCAAACTGCAGTGGGAGTCCCTGCAAAGCTTCTGGGAGCGGCACTTCGAAGGACCCGACGGCTTCAAGGCAGCCTTCAACCGCTTCACCGACCTCGACGAATTCGAGACGCAGCTCGAGGCGCATCTGCGCGAGCTTCTGAAGCGCCGCCTGCCGCCGCGCCAGTTGCGGCGGTCCCAGGCACGCGAGGGCGAACGCATCGACTGGTGGGCGGGCTCGCCCTATCGCGGCCTGCAAGTCTTCGACATGGCCCACGCCGCCGTGTTCTTCGGCCGCGAGCGCGCCGAGCGTGAGATCACCGAGGCACTCGTGCGACGCGCCGCCGACGGGAGGGCCTTCATGCTGGTGCTGGGCGCCAGCGGCTCGGGCAAGTCCTCGCTGGTCCGCGCCGGCCTGCTGCCCGACGTGATGACGCCTGGCGTCGTGAGCGGCATCACGAGCTGGCGCCATGCCATCATCCATCCGGCGGAACTCGTGCCCGATCCGGCGCTCGGCCTCGCCGCCGCCCTCGCGCGCGAGGGCGCGCTCCCCGAACTCGCCGCACTCGGCTACACCGACGAGGAGTTCGCCGAGACCCTGCGCGGCAGTCCGGGCCTGCTCCGTCCGCCGCTGCGCGCGGCCCTGGAAAAGGCAGCCGCCGCCGATCCGCAGGCCAGCGCCGGTGGCATCCCGCAGGCGCGCCTCATTCTCGTGCTCGACCAGCTCGAAGTGCTTTTCACGTCGAGCATCCTCACGGCCGAGCAGCGCCGCGCCTTCGCCACCATGATCTCCAACCTCGCCCAATGCGGGCTGGTCTGGGTGGTCGCCACGATGCGCAGCGACTTCTTCCATCGCCTGGCCGAGACGCCTGAGTTGAACGAACTCGCCGCCGGGCTCGGGCAATATCAATTGGCGCATCCCACGGCGGCGGAACTCGATCTCATCATCTGCCGCCCGGCCGAGGCGGCCGGTCTCGCCTTCGAAGAGGAGGCCAACGACGGCGTGAGCCTGGCCGCCACCATCCGCGAGGCCGCCGCCCGCGATCCCGCGTCGCTGCCGCTGCTCTCCTTCCTGCTCGACGAACTCTACCGCCGCGATGTCGAGCGGGACGGCGGCAACATGCTGACCTATGCCAGCTACCGGGCGCTCGGCATGCTCGAAGGCGCGATCGCCCGTCATGCCGACGAGCTGGTGGCCGGCTTGCCGTCGGAACTAACCGCCGCGGTCGATCCGTTGCTGCTGTCGCTGGTCCAGGTCGACGAAATCTCGGGCACTACGACGGCGCGCCTGATCAAGCAGGCCATCGTCGTCGATCCCCTCCAGCAGGAGGTCGCAGATCGCCTGGTCGCCGGCCGCCTGGCCGTCGCCGACGATCCCGGCGACGGCAGGACGCTCCGGCTGGCGCACGAGGCGCTGCTCGGCCACTGGCCCAGGCTCGCCCAGTTGATCGAGGAGCATCGCGACTTCCTGATCGTGCGCCGCCGCCTGCAGGCCGACGCCGCCAACTGGCAACGCAACGCCCGCGACCCGGACCTGTTGTTGCCGCCGGGACGCCGGCTGGCCGAGGCCGAGGACACGCTCGCCCGCCGGCGCGCCGATCTCGACCCGGAGATCGTGGCCTATGTCGAGGCCTCGACCGGCGCCGAGCAGGAACGGCAAGCGCGCCTGCGCAGCGAACAGCAGCGCGCCCTACAGGAGAAGCTCGCCCGCAGCCGGCGTTTCGCCGCGGTCGTGTCGATCTTCTTCCTGCTGGCCGTTGCCGCCGGAGTCTACGCCTGGCAGCAGCGCGAAGTGGCGACGGCGGCGCTCCAGGAATCGGAGAGCAACTACCAGGCGGCGATCGACCAGTCGGTCGGCAGCGTGCGCACCTTCGTCGACAGCTACGGCGACGGCGAAATTTCCAACAAGATGATGAAGCTGCTGATCGCCCAGGCGCAGAAGACGCTGGACGGGCTGCCGCGCGATTCGGACGACATGGTCGCGGCACGCACCGAGCTGTTCGACGTGCTGAGCATCGCCAACTGGTCGCTCGGCGACTTCGACGCGGCGGAGAAATTCGCCCGCATCGAGATCACCTCGGCCGACGGGCTGGTGAAGAAGGACCCGTCGCGCGCCGGCTGGGGGCGGCTGCTGGCCTCGGGCCATGGCCGGCTGAGCGAAGCGCTGCGCCGCAAGGGTGACACGGCGAAAGCCGTCGACGAAGGCCGGATCGCGGTTGCCCTCTCCGAAGCCCTCGTTGCAGCGCATCCCGGCAACGAGGCGGTACGGCTCGAGCTGATCGCCAATTGCGAGCGCGCGGGACTGGCGGCCACGGCGGCCGGCCTGCAGGACGAGGCGGCCGGCTACCTGCGCCGGTGGATCGGGTTGGCCGAAGCCGAGGTTGCCCGCACTCCCCGCGACCCGGCGTGGCGCAGCAGCCTGGCAACCGCGCACCAGCAACTGGGGGACACGCTGGCGCTGCAGCGGAAGTTCGCGGCCGCCGCTGTGGAATATCGAATGGCGATTGCCGCTTTTTCAGAGCTCTACGAAAACGATGCCGCCAATCTCAGATACCTTCACACCCTGGCCGCGAGCCGGACACGGGTCGGCGACGTGCTGATCCGCGAAGGCGACTACGCGACGGCACTGGCCGAATATCGCACCGCCAACGAACTGGCGAAGAAACTGCATCGCGAGGAGCCGGCGAATTTTCAGTGGCACATGTTCCTTGCCGACACTCACCAGCGGTTGGGCGAGGCGCTGCTCGACGGCGGCAGTCTCGACAAGGCCGACGTGGAGTTCCGGCGGTTCCTCGACTTGATCGTCGAGATGCGCGCGCAGCGCGCAAATGCGGCCACCCTGTTCGGTCTGTCGGTCGCTTATCAGAAGATCGGCGATGTTCTGTTCGTTACGGGCGATGTCGCTGCCGCCGCGACGGCCTACCTGAAGAGCCTCGAATTTGCCGAACAGCTGCAGCGCGTGCAGCCGGCCCGGCCGGAATGGGAGAAGAACCGCGCGATGGCGCACCATCGCCTGGGCGTCACGCTCGAGAAGCAGGGGGACAAAGGCCTCGCGCGGGAGCACTTCAAGCGCTGCGCGGCGGTCGACTTCAACGCCTTCGCCTGGGCGCCGCGCTCACGCGTCCCCGCCAACCTGACCGACGATTGCCGCCGGCAGGCTGGCGAGCCCTAGCGTTTGTCTACTTCGTGTTCGTCTACTTCTTGTCGGAGACCGGATCGTTGCCGGCGAACGACGCCGTGCTGGCGACCATGGCGCCGCCCAACCCGAACGCGATGAGCAACGCGAGAATGATGTTCTTCATCTGAGTTCTCCCTTCCCGGAGATATCGCGGAAATCCCAGTCTATCCGCGATCAGCAAGGCTGCGGTGTTCGTCGGCGACTGTCAAGAAATGGGCCCTTTGTGCCGCTTCCGGCCGGGGCGTGATACGAGACCTCACGATATGTCGTTGCAGCCTCAACTCTTGGTTTCCGATCGCAGCCTGTATGCAGCGACAGCCGGGCTGGCGGCCTTTGCCTGCGCCCTGGCATCGGGCAATGCGCTGCTCCAGGACCCTGACGTCATGGCGCATCTGGCGGTCGGACGCTGGATCCTCCTGCACCGGCTGGTGCCCGACCACGACGTGTTCTCGCACTCGATGCCCGGCACGGCCTGGGTGCCGCACGAGTGGCTGACGGAAGTCCTGACGGTCTGGATTTTCGATCTTTCCGGCTTTGCCGGCCTGGTCGCCGCCGCGGGGCTGTGCTTCGGCCTCGCCATCGCGCTGCTTGCCCACGGCCTGTTGCGCTGGCTGTCGCCGCCTTACGTCCTGATCGCGGTGGCGAGCGCCATGGCCATGTGCTTCCCGCATCTCTACGCGCGGCCCCACGTCGCCAGCTATCCGCTGATGGTCGCCTGGACGACCGTGCTGGTGGTGGCGCGCAGCGAGCACCGGGCGCCGCGGCTGGGCTGGGCGCTGCTGATCGCCCTATGGGCCAACCTTCACGGCAGTTTCCTGTTCGGGCTGGTCCTCACCGCCCTGTTTGCCGCCGAGGCCGTCTTCGAGGCCGCCGACTGGCGCGGGGCCTGGTGCGCGCTCCGGACGTGGCTGCCCTTCTGCCTGCTGTCCCTGCTCGCGGCCCTCGTCACCCCCTACACGACCGATGGGCTGACCTATCCCCTGCATCACGCGCGCCTCGCTTTCGCGCTGTCGTGGATCGCCGAGTGGCAGAGCCCCAACATGCAGCAGCTCCACCCGACCGAACTGTGGATCCTGCTGGTCCTGCTGGGGGCGCTGTTCCTCGGGCTGCGCCTGCCAATCACGCGCATCGCGATGATCCTGCTGTTGCTGCACATGGCGCTGAAGCATCAGCGGCACGGTGAGCTGCTTGGATTGCTGGCGCCGTTGCTGGCCGCACCGGCACTGGCGCCGCAACTGCGTGCCATGCCCACACCCACGTCCACGCTGGGTGCGACGGTCCCGTGGGCCGCCACGGCCGTCGCGCTCGTGTCGGCGGGAGCCGTTGCGCTGTGGAGCCTGCCGCGCATCGAGATCGCGCGCTATTACGCTCCGGCCGCCGCCATCCAGAGTGCCGACAGGGAAAACCTCATGGGAGCCGTCTTCAACGATTACGGCTTCGGCGGATATCTGATGTCGACCGGCCGCCGGCCCTTCATCGATGGCCGCGTCGATATGTACGGCGACGATCTGCTGCGGCGCTTCAACGACACGGCGAACCTGCCGCGTCTGCTCGACGACTATCGCATCGAATGGACCCTGCTTCGTCCGACCAGTCCCCATCTGGCGCTGCTCGACCGGCTGCCCGGCTGGCGACGGCTCTATTCGGACGACACGGCAGTCATTCACGTCCGCACAGGCACGCGCTGACGCCCAACGCTCGGATCAGGGCGCGTCGAGGTGGCTGGTGTCGTTGATGCGGTCGACCCGGACGTCGCCCGCGGCGAAGACCTCGAGTTCGTTCAGGGTGCAGGGATCCTGCGACAGCCGCCAGTAGGCCGACAGCGGCTGGTCGATGAGTTGCAGCAGGAGCGCGCGGTTGACGCTGTCGTGGCCGACCAGGACGACGGTGTCGGTGGCATGCCGCGCCAGCACCAGCCGGAGCGCGTCGGCCGTGCGCGCCACCACGTCCTGCAGCGACTCGCCGCCGGGAAAGCGCACGAGGTGCGGCTTCTCACGCCACAGCCGATAGGCCTCCGGCGTCTCGGCGCTCACTTCCTCATGCGTGCGCATTTGCCAGGCGCCGTAGTCGATGTCGCCCAACCCCTCGTGCACCGATGCCGCGATCCCGCAGGCGGCGGCGATCCTGGCCCCAGTCACCACGCAGCGCTGCAGCGGGCTCGTATAGACGGCGACCGGCTTCCAGTGCTGGGCGATGCGACGGGCCAGCGCGTCGGCCTGGGCCAGGCCGTGATCGGTGAGGGGGAGCTCCGCACGGCCGCGAAAGCGGGCGGGGCGGATGCCGTCGACGTGGCCGTGGCGGGTGAGCAGGATCTTGGTCATGGCCCCAGTCTAGCCACTGTTGCCCGTCTGCCACACGCAGGAACAGCCGCTCTCGTGCCGGCAACTTGCATCCCGTCGTGCCGTTCTCCCCAGGCGCGTCTTGCACACAGGCTCAACCCCACCAGGTTCAACCCCAGGGAAATCCAATGAAGAAGGCTCTTTTGGCTGCCGTAGCAGTCCTCGTTCTGCCCGCGGCCGTCCAGGCTCAGTCCATGTTCTCGCCCGGCACGTCCAATCCCGGCGTCTACATCGGCATCGAGGGCGGCGGCAACTGGCTGCTGAACAGCAACAACTACAACATGGACATCGGCTACGCGGCCGGTGGCGTTGTCGGCTATGACTTCGTTGGTCCCCGCGTCGAGCTGGAAGGCGTCTTCCGCAGCAACAACGGCCGCGGCACCGCCAACTTCGGCAACGTGTTCAGCAACGTGAGCGGCCGCATCGAGCAGCTCTCCATCATGGCCAACCTGCTCTACGACTTTGTCCCCGGCGCCACCATCACGCCATACGTCGGCGCGGGTGCCGGCATCGCCTTCGCCGATGCCGCGATCAACGGTTGCTCGCTGTGCAGCACGCAGTTCGCCTACCAGGGCATCGTCGGTCTCGGCTGGAACGTCGACCAGAACTTCCGCATCAACCTCGATGGTCGCTACTACGGCACAACCAACCCGGGCGCCTACCAGAACAACAATGTCTCGGCGATGCTGAGCCTCACCTACAAGTTCGGCCAGCCTGTCATGGCAGCGCCTGTGCCGGCGCCCGCCGCCGTCGCGCCACCGTCGTTCATGGTGTTCTTCGATTGGGACCGCTCGAACCTCTCGGACCAAGCGCTCGGCACGATCAAGCAGGCCGCCAACGCCTACAAGACCAAGGGCAATGCCCGCGTGACGGCGACCGGCCACACCGATACGTCGGGCGCGGAAGCCTACAACATGGCGCTGTCGCTGCGTCGTGCGAACACGGTCAAGGATGCGCTGGTGCGTGAAGGCGTGCCGGCCACCGCGATCTCGGTCGTCGGCCGCGGCGAGGCGGGCCTGCTGGTCAAGACCGCCGACGGTGTCCGCGAGCCGCAGAACCGGCGCGTCGAGATCGTTATCCAGTAACACCAAATCCAACGAACAGGCGGGCGGCATCTCTACGCCGCCCGCTTTTTCGTGCCCGCTTTACTTGCCGATACAGAAATCGCGAAAGATCACGTCCAGCAGTTCCTCGACCCGCACCGTGCCGGTGATGCGGCCGATGGCGCGCAGCGCGAGGCGCAGGTCCTCGGCGGCAAGCGCGATCTCCGGCGCCACCAGGGCGCGGCCGAGCGAAGCATGGGCCTCGGCCAGCGCCTCGCGGTGACGCGCCCGGGTGAGCGGCGGGGCGCCCGCGCCTTCGTCCATCAGTACGCCGGCCGAGCGTTCGAGCCGCGTCAGCAGGTCCGGCAGGCCGGCGCCGCTGCGGGCCGACAACGGCACTGTATCCACCGCTTCAGTTGCTGCGAGATCGACCTTGTTCAGCACCACGATGTCGCGCGCCGGATCCCAGTTTTCAGTCGAGGCCGTGAGCGTCCGCTGCACCGTCTTCCAGTCGCCGGAGGCATCGAGCACCAGCACGCGAAGATCGGCGGCGGCGGCGCGCGCCCGGGCGCGGCGCACGCCTTCCTGCTCGATCGCGTCGCCCGATTCGCGCAGGCCCGCGGTGTCGGCCAGCACCACCGGCCAGCCGCCGAGATCGAGATGCACTTCTATGACATCGCGCGTCGTGCCGGCGATTTCGGAAACGATGGCGGCGTCCCGGCGCGCCAGGAGATTGAGCAGCGAGGACTTGCCGGCGTTGGGTGGCCCGATGATGGCGATGTGCACGCCGTCGCGCAGCCGCTCGCCGCGGCGGTCGGCGAGATGGGCACCGATGCCTTCCTGCAGTCGCACGATGCCGTCACGCACGCCTTGGGCGAGGCCGGGCGGCAGGTCCTCGTCGGGGAAATCGATTGCCGCCTCGAGATGGGCGAGCGTGCCGAGGCCGAGCGTCCGCCACGCCTCGTAAAGTCTGTGCAGGGCGCCATCCATCTGCTGCAGGGCGAGGCGGCGCTGCTGTTCGGTTTCGGCCGCAACAAGGTCGGCGATGCCCTCGGCCTCGGTGAGGTCGAGCCTGCCGTGCTCGAAAGCGCGGCGCGTGAATTCGCCTGATTCGGCCATCCGGCACAGTTTTAGCCGCCGGATGGCTTCCAGGGCCGCGCCCACGACGGCGCGACCGCCGTGCAGATGCAGCTCGGCCATGGTTTCGCCGGTCTCGGTGTGGGGCGCCTCGAACCACACCGCGAGGCCGCGGTCGATCGCCTCGCCGCTCAGCGGATCGTAGAGCGTGCGCAGGACCATGCGGCGGGGCGCCGGCAACGCCGGATCGCGCGCCGACCGGCCGCGCGCGAAGGCGCCCGGCTCGGTGAGGAACACCAGCACGTCGGCCGCCCGCGGGCCGCTCAGGCGAATGACCGAAAGCGCGCCGGGATGCGCCCGCGAGGGCTGAGGTGTGCCCAGGGCGTAGATCGTGCTGCCGTCCATCTAGGTCCGCTTTTGCGGCGCCGGACGGGCCGGCGCCGGTGCGGCGGGTGGCGGCCGGGCCATCACCTTGTCGGCGATCTTCTCGTAGAGAGCCTCGGGGATCAGCCGGCGCTCGACCAGCTCGGTCTTGGCCTTGAACGGCCGCGCCCGGATGATGGCGTCGGCCCGTACCTCGCCGATGCCGTCGAGCGTCATCAGGTCATCGCGGCTGGCGTTGTTGAGGTCGATCAGGCCCGAGGTGGGCGGCGGCGCGGCGCGGGTCTGCGCGAGGGCGGATGCCGCGCAGGCCAGCAGCACCCACGCGATCAGGGCGAGGATCGGTCTCATCGCGCGACTATCTCACGATCTCGTCCCAGGCGGGACTGGCCACGCGGGAGTGGGACGCTGGGCGAAGGGGACTTTCCAGCGCTGGCAATTCGACCGGTCGATCAGCTCGGCCGGCACCATGATCTCGGATGGTACGGATTTGCCCTCGAGATGTCGCAGCGCTGCTCGGGTGGCGATGGCCGCGATGTTGAAGGCGCTGAAATCGACGCTGGCCAGCATGCGTCCGTGCTCGATGTGCTCGATCGCGGCGGGCAGGCCGTTGACGCCCACCACCTTGGCCGTCCGCCCGGCATCGGCCAGTGCTTCCAGGACACCGAAGGCCATGACGTCGTTGGCACACCAGACGCCGTCGATACGCGGATGGTCCTTCAGCAGCTCGGCCATCGCCGTGCGCGCCGGCGGTGCCATGAGATAGCCGACGCGCGAGCCCAGCAATTCGATGCCGGGATGTTCCGCCACGGCGCGTTTCAGCCCCATGGTGCGGTCGCGGGCAGTGGGGGCGCTCGGCGTGCCGTCGAGCGCGACGATGCCACCTTTCCCGGCCAAGCCCCCTGGACCAGAGATCAGCGCCCCGGCAGCGGTATAGCCAACGCCGACGTCGTCGGAGCCGACGAAGGCGAGTGCCTGGCCCTTCATGCGGTTGATGATCAGCACGACCGGAATGCCCGCCGCGGCGAAGCGCGCCAGATCCTCCGCCATCGCCACGTCGTCGGTCGGGTTGAGCAGAACGGCATCGGGGCGGAGTGCCAGCGCCTCGCTCACCAGCGCCTTCTGCTGGCCGACATGGTCGGGCGTCTCCGGCACGTAGTGGACGGTGCGGGCGCCAGCTTCGGCCGCCACCCGATCGGCCACCAGCCGGGCGGCGTCATAGGCCGGGTTGACCCGGTTCTTGGTGAAGACGGCGATCGTCCAGGAATGGGGCGTGAGGGGTCGGGACATCGTTTTCCGGGGGTCGTGGAAACCGCCGCCAGCCTGTAGTATCCGGCGCTCATGGCCAAGCCCTATGACCACATCCCCGACCGCCGCAAGATCGTGCGTCGCCGCGCGCTCGAAGAGGCGTTGGCAGCACTTGTCGAGGATCTGCCCTCGGGCGGCGAGCCGCCGCGGCCGCCGGTGCTGGCGCTGCTGCGCGAGGCGCTGGCCAAGGGCCGGGCCGAGATTCGCGGCCGCTTCGAGGCGGCGGGCCCGCTGCACAACGACGGGCCGGCCGTGCTGGCCGCCACCTCCTACCTGATGGACCAGATCGTCCGGGTCCTGTTCGACTTCGCCGACCGCTACGCCTATCCCGCGGCCAACCCCAGCACGGCCGAGCGGCTGGGCGTGGTGGCGACCGGCGGCTACGGCCGCGGCGAGCTGGCGCCGCTTTCCGACATCGATCTGCTGTTCCTGCGTCCCTACAAGCAAACGCCGCGCGGCGAGCAGATCGTCGAGTTCATGCTCTACCTGCTGTGGGACCTCGGCCTGAAAGTCGGTCACGCCACCCGCGCCGTGACCGAGAGCCTGCGCTACGCCGAGAACGACCAGACCATCCGCACGGCGCTGCTCGAGATGCGCTACCTGTGGGGCGACCGCGATCTCTACGACGAGCTGCACAAGGGCTTCGCGCAGAAATTCTACACCGGCGACGGCCGCGACTTCGTCGAGGCCAAGCTGGCCGAGCGCGACCAGCGCCACCAGCGCATGGGCGATTCGCGCTACGTCGTCGAACCCAACGTCAAGGAGGGCAAGGGCGGCCTGCGCGACCTGCACCTGCTGTTCTGGATCGCCAAGTACCTCTATCGCGTGAGCGAGCCCGCCGATCTCGTGGCCAAGGGCGTGCTGACCAAGGAGGAGGCGCGCCTGTTCGAGCGCGCCGAACGCTTCCTCACCACGGTGCGCTGCCACATCCACTACCTGACGGGCCGCGCCGACGATCGCCTGTCGTTTGATCTGCAGCGCGAGATCGCCGAGCGGCTGGGCTACCAGGACCGTCCGGGCAGCCGCGGCGTCGAGCGCTTCACCAAGCACTATTATCTTCACGCCAAGACGGTGGGCGACCTCACGCGCATCTTCGTCGCCGCCCTGGAAGACAGCCACAAGCGCAAGCCCAGGCTCGCCGCCCTCTGGCAGACGCTCAGGCCGCGCCAGCTCGACGGCTTCAAGCTCGATGGCGAGCGACTGGCGGTCGCATCACCCGATGCCTTCGCCAAGGATCCGGTGGCGATCCTGCGGCTGTTCCATGTCGCCCAGGAGAACGACCTCGACATCCATCCGGCGACGCTGCGGCTCATTACCCAGAACATCAGGCTGGTCGACCGGCTGCGCGCCGACCCCGAGGCCAATCGCCTGTTCATGGAGATGATGACGTCGCGGCACGATCCGGAGACGACGCTCCGGCGCCTCAACGAGGCCGGCGTGTTCGGCCGCTTCATTCCCGACTTCGGCCGCGTCGTCGCCCAAACGCAGCACGACATGTATCACACCTACACCGTCGACGAGCACACGATCCGCGCCATCGGCATCCTGTCGCGCATCGAGTCGGGCGAGTTGAAGGAAGACCATCCGCTGTCGGCCGACGTGGTGCACAAGATCCTGTCACGGCCGGTGCTCTATCTCTCGGTGCTGCTGCACGACATTGCCAAGGGCCGCGGCGGCGATCATTCGGTGCTGGGCGCCGATGTGGCGATGCAGGTCGGGCCGCGGCTCGGCCTCAGCGCCGCCGAGACCGAAACCGTGGCCTGGCTGGTGCGCTATCACCTCGCCATGTCGGGCACCGCCTTCCAGCGCGACCTGATGGATCCCAAGACCATCGAAAGCTTCGCCGGCCTCGTGCAGTCGCCGGAGCGGCTCCGCCTGCTGCTGGTGCTGACGGTGTGCGACATCCGCGCCGTCGGCCCCAATGTGTGGAACGGCTGGAAAGCCGCCCTGCTGCGCCAGCTCTACAATGCAGCCGAGCAGGTCCTGTCGGGCGGCACGCTGGCCGGCGGCCGTGCCGATCGCATCCGCCAGATCCAGGTCGAGGTCGCCAAGCGACTGGCGAGCTGGAGCGACCCGGAAAAGGACGAGCATTTCGCGCGCGGCTATGCGCCCTACTGGCTGTCGTTCGACCCCGACACGCTGGCCCGCCAGGCCGAGCTGGTACGCGGCGCCGAGCGCCAGCGCCAGCCGCTCGCGATAGAGCACCGCGTCGACGCGGCGCGTTCGGTCACCGAAATCACGATCTATACGCTCGACACCCACGGCCTGTTCGCGCGTCTCGCCGGCGCCATGGCGGTGAGCGGCGCCAACATCGTCGACGCCAAGATCTTCACGCTGGCCAACGGCATGGCGCTCGACACCTTCTGGATCCAGGATCTCGAGGGCAAGCCATTCGACGACCCACAGCGCCTGGCGCGGCTGTCGGCCCGCGTCGAGCTGGCGCTGTCCAACCGCCTCAACATCCAGCGCGAGCTCGACCAACAGCGCAGCTCATGGCCCAAGCGCGACCAAATCTTCACCGTCGAGCCACGCGTGCTGATCGACAACAACGCTTCCGACACCTTCACGGTGATCGAGGTCAACGGCCGCGACCGGCCCGGCTTCCTGCATGTCGTCACGCGGGCGCTGACGCGGCTCAACCTGCAGATCGCCTCGGCCCACATCACCACCTACGGCGAGCGCGCCGTCGACGTGTTCTATGTGAAGGACCTGTTCGGCCTGAAGGTCGTGAACCAGGACAAGCTCAAGCAGGTGGGCGAGGCCGTCGAAAAATCCATCCGCATCTTCGATGCCAGATTCGAGCCGCTGCCGAAGGCCGCCGAATAGGTTGGGGGCGCGCCACTCAAACGCGCTAACTTACAAGACAACCTCACCCTGAGGAGGCTGCGCAGCAGCCGTCTCGAAGGGTGGGCTACCCGCACCTCGCCTGTTGCCCATCCTTCGAGACGCACGCCTTTGGCGTGCTCCTTGTATCAAGGTACGGCCGCGCCGGCGTAGAGTAGCGGGTGCGGTCTCGGTGGAGAGCCCGGTGGCTCCTGGGGTCTTCAAGCCCGTTCCTGAGCGCGGTGCCTCCACCGTTGATTTTGTGAGCCCGAACGGTCGCCTGGGCCGAAC
>CANJHI010000065.1 GCA_947474005.1 Alphaproteobacteria bacterium
CCTCGCCCTGCGCATCCACGACACCTACGACGCCATCGTCGATGCCTGCTGCAAGGCTTGGACTGACCTGCTCGCCACCCCGCAAAGGATCGCATCCATCACAAGCCGGCGATGGGCTGAACTGTCATGAGTTCTGTCGGTTGGTATCAGTGACATCCGAGGCAAGTTAGCGGCACGCGCGCCGCCGGATCGGCGCGGCGCAGCTCGGCGTTGCGGGCATAGGGTGTCCCCGGCAATTCGGTGGTCACGCGGTCGAGATAGGCATCGGCCTTGGCGACATTGCCCAACTGCAGCCAGCCGTCGGCCAGCGCGCCCAGCAGTTCGCCACGGCCATGCTGTCCCAGCGTCGACCAGCGCGGCGCGGCCTCCGACACCACGAACTCGAGATCGCGGATCGCCGTGGTGGTCAGGCGATCGGCCTCGGCGCGGTCGAAGGGACGCAGCCCCCGGGCGAAAGGCAACAGGCCCGTGGCGCGCGGTACGCGCACGGCGACGGCATTCGGGGCAAGCTCGACGGCGCGCGCCATGTCGGCCACGCCCTCGGCCGCCAGCGTCGCGGCAATGAGCTTCATCGCCCGATCGAAGGCAACGCGATCGCCGTCCATGCCGGCGAACATGTCTTCGCGGACCTTGAAGTCGAAGCGCTGGCGCGCGGCGTGATCCTCGCCCACCAGCTGCCGCCATAGCCGCGCCACGGCCGCACAGGCCCTGGGATCGGTACTCATATCGAGATGGCCAAAGCCCTCTTCCACGGTCACGGAAATTCCCGGATTGAGCTCGGCGAATAGCGCCTTGTACCGGTCGGCGTAGAAGAGTTCGTCCTTGGCGCCGACCACGACCATCGTCGGCCGGTCGATTCCGGCCAGTGCGCCGCGCCAGTCGCGCACGAGTTGCAGGCCGGCCGACAGGCGAAAAGAATAGACCGGCGTGCGACTGGCACTCGGCTCCGCGGCCGTGGCGAAGCGCACCACCGGAAGTCCCTGGAACCATGGCAGTCCGAAGCCATCGAGGATCGACAAGGCCACGACGCGCGGCACCGCGACGCTGGCCCAGCCGCCCGACGCGGGCCGCGAGGTCGGCGAATCCTGCGCGATGAACGGGGAGATCGCGAGATAGTCGTCGAAGATCGCGCGATTGGGGCCGCTTGCGGTGCGCAATACGAAGCCACCACCGGAGGAGAACCCCATCAACGTGCGATGCACCTGCGGGCCGGAGAGACCCGTGGCCTGCACGAAGTCGACAAGATCGTCATCGAGCTGCCGCTTGTAGGAAGTGTCGCCGTTGGTCGTGCCGCTGCCGCCATGGCCGCGCAGGCTGATCGAATAGACCGTGGCACCCTCGGCCTGGAGGGCCTGGGCGAGTTTGTGCACGGAGATGCTGGCACCCGACGAGCCATGGACCAGGACGACGGCGCGATCCTTGGCGCCCGGGTAGAGGCGATAGGTGAGCGGCGCCCCGTCGCGAGCGGCAACGCGCTCGACCTTGGGGATCTCCGAGCGGTTCCACGACTCGACGCCGGGCAGGGAGTCACCGGCCGCCAGCCGCGGCAAAGCCCCGGGCGCGCTGAAGGCGATGACGGCGCCAAAGGCTGCCGCAATCGCCAGCACCAGACTTGCCGATCCCACCCACAGCCCTACCATCGCGCGCCGGATCCGCGTGCCGGGCGTGCGCAAGTACACTCCCGCCAGCCAGCCGATGCCAATGCCGGCGACAAGGCCGCCGACACCGCCCGATACCAGGATCCACAGCGGCTCCGCCTTGAGGGCCGGCACGACTCCGAACAGGACGCCCAGGGCATATCGCGCGGCGAAGATCGACAGGCCGAAGACCAGCATGAACCAGCCGCCGGTCATTTCCAGGCGACCGTCCTCGAGGCGCCGCACGCCGCGGCGAAGGCCCAGGGCGCGGCCCAGCGGCAAGCCGGCCAGCAGGGCTATTGTCCATCCAGCGGCAGCCAATCCGGGCAGGGACGCCTGGGCGATGCCCGTGAACGAGGTGATCACCCCGACCCCCGGCAGGATCGCCAGACGCCACAAAGGAAGCACACGTGGCTTCAGCCCGAGGACGCCCAGCCAGACGACAAGGACCATCAGGGGCCACACCCAGAGAGGGGTATTGGTGACGATCTGGAAAAATGACGGCATGACGAACTCCCGTGGCGACCATTCGCGGCCCCTACCTTCGGTGGCTGCCACCGCCCGATCCATCGTCGCTACGTGGAAGTGCTGGCGCTTTTCGTGATCTGACGGCAATCATCCGTTCACGATGCGCGAATCGCCCTATGTCCGGTCGCTGCCCTATCACCTGCCGCCGGTGATCGGGATCGCCGTCGTCATGGCCGTCACCGGGCCGTTCGGTACCTACGAGCGCATGGACCTCGCCCACCGGCTGGCCAACTTCGGTATCATCGGAATCCTGAGCTGGCTGCAGGTCGTTCTGCTCGCGGCCTGGTTCGGCAACATCGAGCCGATCGACCGCTGGCCGGTGGCCGGCCGCATGGTCCTGGTCGGCATGCTGGCGTCCGTCCCCGGCACCTTCGAGATCATCGCCGTCCACTCCTGGCTGGGGCGTCCCATCCCGTTGTCGATGGCGCCCTGGATCTACCCCGAGACCGCTTTCCTGACCGTGGTCATATCCGTCGTGGTCGGCCTGTTCGTCGAGCAGCGCCTGCGCGCCAATGCCGACGCCGAGCGCGCGCGCGTCGCCGCACTGCCCCAACCCCAGCCCGATGCGCCCGGCCCTGCTTCACCCGACTTCTTCCGCCGCATCCCGTCGGCGCTCGGCCGCGACCTGCTGGCGCTCGAAATGGAAGACCACTACCTGCGCATCCACACCGCCCTGGGGAGCGACCTTGTCCTCATGCGCCTGCGCGATGCGCTGACCGAACTCGCTCCCGGGCGCGGGCGGCAGGTGCACCGGTCGTGGTGGGTCGCGGAAGGCGCGATCGCATCGGTGGAACGCCCGGCCGGCCGCATCGTCCTGGTGTTGCGCAACGGCCTGCGCGTCCCGGTCAGCAAGACCTATCGTGATCAGGTCAAGGAAGCAGGCTGGCTGACCGGTCAGGCGTGAGCGTTTTCTGGCACACCTCGTTGTGCCACGCGTTGTCCCGCTGCCTGTGCCACGAACCGCACTCAAGCCCTTGAGCGGACAGCGCAATCGCCCCCTGATCGGCTGTGCCACCACGCCCCGCCTCCTTGTGTCATCAGAATCCCGGAGCAGCGGCCCCTTGCCGAACATGGGCGCAAAGAAAAACGCCCGGAACGGAGGCCGTTCGGGCGTTGCCAGCAGTGCCTGCACAGAGGCGCCAACTGTATCAGAAATTTACCACGGAACCTGCTGAACCTGCAAATCCGAGAATCGCCAAAGACTACTTGTCGCCGCGATCCTCGCGCCACAGGTCGAGCTTCTCCTGCACCGGGCGATCGGAGAAGGAGAACAGGACCGTCTCGCTCGCCGCCTTGTGCACGACCTTGGCCCAGCTCGGCACGACGAAGTGGTCGCGCTTCTTCCAGTGGAAAACCTTGTCGCCGATCATGCTCTCGCCCTCGCCCTCGACCACCGAGAACACCGTGCCGTCGGTGCTGCGGTAGGGCGCGGTCTCAAAGCCCTTGGGCAGGAGCTGCACATAAGTGCCCATGGTGGCGATCGGTGCACCGCCGCTCGCAGGATTGACGTAGCGCAGCTTAAAACCGTGGCAGGCATCGGGCGGGCCGGCCTTGGCGAGACCGCGCAGTGCCTCGCGCGTGCGCGCATAGGGATAATTGAAGATCGGCGAAGTTTGCCGCGCCGGCTTCCAATCCACCGGCAGCAGGCCGCTGGCGAACCTGGCGTCCGACGTGCCTTCGGGGGTGGTGACGACCTGCTCGTCGCTCTCGCCGTTCTCGGCGAAGCCTGCGTTGAACATCGCGACCAGCGGGATATCGAGCCCGTCCAGCCACACCATCGGCTTGGACGAATCGTTGCCGTGATCGTGCCAGGTCCAGGTCGGCGTGATGACGAAGTCACCCTCGTGCATGATCGTACGCTCGCCGTCGACGGCAGTGTAGGCGCCCTCGCCCTCGACAATGAAGCGCAACGCAGACTGCGTGTGGCGATGTGCCGGCGCCACCTCGCCCGGCAGGATGAGTTGCAGGCCGGCATAAAGCGTCGGCGTGATGCAGGCGCTGCCCGGCATCGCCGGGTTCTCGAGGATCAGCACGCGACGCACCGCTTCCTTGGCGGTGATGAGCGTGCCCGACTCCATCAGGAACGGACGGACCTTGTCGTAGTCCCAGCTCGCCGCCTGGTATTTGGGCGCCGGCGCCGGCGGCACGAGCTGGTGCAGCGATTCCCAGAGCGGCGCCATCGACAGGCCGCCGATGCGTTCATAGAAATCGCGGCGAGCGTTGTTGCGCGTGGTGCTAGCGGCCATGGTGGACGCTCATGTCATGACTATTCGGCGGCCGCCCGCATCGGTACGCCCATCCGTGCCGCGGCACGGGCGCGGCACGCCGCGGCGAAGGCATCGAACACCTTTATGGAGACCGGGTTCTCGAGTGCCTTGTATTCAGGGTGCCACTGAAGGGCGAGCGCGAAGCCGGGCGCGTCGGGCACGCTGAAGGCCTCGACCTGGCCGTCCTCGGCTGTGGCCTCGAGCCGGGCGCGCGGTGCCAGTACATCGACGCCCTGGGCATGCAGCGAATTCACCTGCACCCGGCGTTCGCCCAGCAGGCGATGGAGCAGGCCGCCCTCGACGATGTCGATATCGTGAGCGGGTGCGTAGTTGACGTCGACGTCGGTCGACTTGGGCGAGCGATGGTCGCGCCGGCCATCGACCTCGTGCACGAGCTGGTGCAGCGAGCCACCCAACGCGACATTCACCTCCTGAAGACCGCGACAGATCGCGAACAGCGGCACGGCGTGATCGATTGCGTGGCGGATGAGCGGCAGGGTCGTGGCGTCGCGCGCTGCATCATGGGCCGTGCCGGGCTGGCTGGTCTGGCCGTAATGGTGCGGCTCGACATTGGACGGGCTGCCGGTGAGCAACACGCCATCCAGCATATCGAGCAGGCGATCGAGCGCCGCCGTCATGGAAGCATCATCGCCCAGTTCGGGACCAAAGGCAGGGATCAACAGCGGAAGGGCGCCGACGGCATGAAGTGCGGCCTGCACATACTTGTCGCCCACCGTGTGGTGCCAGCCGCCGCGGCCGTTTTCCTTGTAACAGGCGGTAACACCCACCAGGGGCCGCAGAGAAGACCGATCCATAGCCGTGCAAAATCCCTCGATCTGAAGGATTTATCATCGCCGCTGGGCACCTGATTGGCAATTGCCCGCGGTCTGGCTCTGCCCGCATCTTGTGCAGTGCAGCCCTGCATGGTACCGCCCGGCCCGCTCGAAACCCCCGCTCGAAACCAGTGTAAGGTGCGCCATGACGACCACGCCCCCTCCCGCCCCTCCGGCTGCCGACAAGCCCCAGGCCTCCGGCGCCCCGCTGACCATGCACGGCCAGTACATCAAGGATCTCAGCTTCGAGAATCCACGCGCACCGCAGAGCCTGATCGAGCAGACGCAGCCGCAGCTCACCCTCAACGTCCAGGTCACCAACCGCCAGTTCGACGCCAAGACCTTCGAGGTCGCGATCACGATCGAGGCGAGCGCCCAGACGCCCGAGAAGGAGCCGCTGTTCATGCTCGAGCTGGTCTATGCCGGCACCGTCTCCCTGGGCGACCTGCCGCAGGAGGCCTACGGGCCGATGCTGTTCGTCGAGACCCCGCGCCTGCTATTCCCGTTTGCCCGCGCCGTGGTGGCCAACACCACGCGCGAGGCGGGCTTTCCGCCGCTCAACATTGCGCCAGTCGATTTCGTGGCGCTCTATCGCCAGCAGCTCGAAGCCAACGGCGGCCGGATGCCCGGCATCGCCGACGGACCGGTCGGGCACGCCTAGAGCACATTTTCTTGCTGGGGGCGCGCGACTCCAGTCGCGCGTCATCGTCTGTCACGAGAAAAGATCGCGCCACTGGAGTGGCGCGCCCCCAGCAGCGACAAAAGTCCGTCAGGCCTTCAGCCAGAGCGGATCGCTGAGCTTCTTCAGGAATTCGGCGTGCGCGGCGAGTTCGGCCGCGTTGACCGGGTGCGGTCGCGCCGGACGCACCGGCCGGTTGTTCGGCGCAGACGTGCCGTCGGCCGCGGTGCCCGCCATCTCCGGTGCGAGGCCGAGATCGCGTTGCCGGCCGCCACTCAGCTCGAGATAGACCTCGGCGAGCAACTCCGAGTCGAGCAGGGCGCCGTGCTTGGTGCGATGCGCATTGTCGATACCGAAACGCTCGCAAAGCGCATCGAGGCTGGCACGCTGGCCGGGAAACTTGCGCCGCGCCATCGACACCGTGTCGATATAGGGATTGGCGATCCTGATCTTCCCTACGCGCTCCAGCTCGGCGTTGAGGAATCCCAGATCGAACTGGGCGTTGTGGATCACGAGCTGCGCGTCGCCGAGAAAGGTCAGCAGTTCGTCGGCCTTGTCGCCGAACAGCGGCTTGTCGGACAGAAATTCCTCGGTGAGGCCGTGCACATCCTGCGCGCCCGTCGGCATGTCGCGCTCGGGATTGAAGTAGCTGTGGAAGGTGACGCCAGTGGCCACCATGTTCACGAGTTCGAGGCAGCCAACCTCCACGATGCGGTGGCCGGAGAGTGGATCGAGGCCGGTGGTCTCGGTGTCGAGGACGATTTCGCGCATCCCGACCTTGTAGCCAGTTGCCGCCCTATTTGCGACGGGCACGTGCGAGCTGGGCTGTGAATCGCTCACGCCACGGGTTGGACGGCCAGAAGCGGCCGCGGCGCTGTCGCAGCCTGGTCACGGCCGCCGCGAGCGCCGCCCGCGTGGGCGCAAGCCCCATCCCGGTCGGGATGACGAGGCTCGCCTTGCGCCGCTTGAGTGCGTCCGGCACCTGCTGGCGCAGGATCCCGTCGAGCCTTTCCGCTGTCATGCCGGGCCGGGCCATGACGCGGCGGCGCTGCAGGAAGGCTGGTGCACTCACCACCAGCGTGGCGTCGACACGGCGCTCGCCCAGCCCCTCGAACAGCAGCGGGATGTCGAGCACGACCAGCGGCTCGCCGGCGAGCGCCGCGCGGCGCAGGAACACCCGCTGCCGGCGTTGCACCAGCGGATGCACGATCGCCTCGAGCTGGCGCAGCGCCGCCTTGTTGCCGAAGACGCGCGCGCCCAGCGCCTGGCGGTCGAGCACGCCTGCCTTAACGACACCGGGAAACGCCGCCTCAATGCCGGGCAGCGCCGCCCCGCCCGGCGCCTGCAGCGCATGGACGGCGGCATCGGCGTCGTACACGGGCACGCCCATCTCCCGCAGCATTTTCGCCGCGGTCGATTTGCCCATGCCGATCGAGCCGGTCAGGCCGACGATGACCATCGACGGACTATCGCATCAGCCGTTCGGAGCCCCGCTTACGGTACCAGAACCGTCTGGCCGGTCGTCTTGCGACTCTCGAGGTCGCGATGGGACTGGGCGGCTTCGGCCAGCGGATAGCGCTGGTCGATGGCGATCTTCACTTTGCCGCTCTTGACCATCTTGAACAGCGAGCGGGCCGAAGCTTCGAGAGCGGCGCGCGTGGCGGTATAGGCGCCAAGGCTCGGCCGCGTGAGATAAAGCGAGCCCTTGGCGTTGAGGATGCCGATCGGCTGCGGCGGCACGGCGCCCGAGGCATTTCCGAACGAGACGAGCAGGCCGCGCGGCTGCAGGCAGTCGAGCGAGGCCGCCCAGGTGTCCTTGCCGACGCCGTCGAACACGACAGGCACTTTCTTGCCCTTGGTGATCTTCATCACCTGCTCGACGACATTCTCCTTGGAATAGTCGATCACCCATTTGTAGCCGTTCTTCTTGGCCAGCGCCGCCTTCTCCCGCGACGACACGGTGCCGATCACCTTGTAGCCGCGCGCCTTGGCCCACTGGCCGAACAACAGGCCGACGCCGCCGGCGGCGGCGTGGAACAGGACGGTGTCGCCCTTCTTCAGCCAGGCCTTGGCGGTGTGATCAACGAGATATTCGGTCGTCATGCCCTTCAGCATGATCGCCGCGGCCTGTTCGTCGCTCACGCCCTTGGGCACATGGACGAGCTGATTGACGCCCATCAGGCGTTCCTGGCAATAGGCGCCCAGCTCGCCGCAATAGGCGACGCGGTCGCCCTTCTTGAAGCCACGCACCTTCGGCCCGACCTGGACGATCACGCCGGCGGCCTCGCGACCGACCGCATGCGGCATCGGGTTCGGATAGAGGCCGGAGCGGGTGTAGACATCGATGAAATTCAGGCCGATCGCGGTGTGACGGATCTTCACCTGACCGGGGCCGGGAGCACCGACCTCGACGTCGTGAAGCTGCATCTTCTCCGGACCGCCGTTTTCGTGAATCAGAATGGACTTGGACATCTCTCTCTCCCTTGAAATCGTCAGCTATTCAGTGGTGGATATTCAGCGGCGGCTATTCGGCAGCGCGCTTTGACTTGGCGGCCTGATACTTCTCGATCTCGCCGGCGACGGCCGCCTGCGATTGCACCGAGTAGGTCTCGCGATTGCCGGCGGCGATGTCGTAGCTCTGCTGCCGTGGCGCGTTAGAGTTGTTCTGAAAATGCGGATGGACGAAGCGCGCCATCAATTCGTAGGAGCGCTGCGTCGCCGGCCAGTCGGCCCAGTTGTGGGCAAGCAGCAGCACGGCACCGAAGCCGCCGTCCGAGCCCTTCCACAGCCGCTCGAAGTGCCTCACGCAATCGTCGGGCGTGCCGATGCAGGCGATGCCTTCCTTGGTCAGGTACTCGGCGGCATCGGTGATGCCGGGCGGCAGGATCGGGAAGGTGGCGACGTCGGTGAAATACTTCGCGAAGCGATCGATGCCGAAATTCACGTCCTTGAACGCCTGCTCGCGCGTCTCGGCGACATGGGCGAACGTGACGATGCGCCACTTCGAACGGTCGGCGGTCCGGCCATTCTTGCGGGCATTGTCGACATAGACGCCCCAGTTGGCGGCGTGCGCCTTCAGGGCATCGTCCGACGTGCCGCCGATCGACAGCATGCCGATGCCGTGCCGACCCGAGGCGACGGCGCCGACCGGTGAGCGCGAACTCGCCACCGCCATCTCCATGCCGCCCGGACTGTACGGCCGGAGCTGAAGCTGGGCAGCGTTCAGGTCGAACCAGTCGGTCTTGCGCGTCACCGACTTGCCGGCCATCAGGTCGACGATGATGTCGAGCGATTCGGCCATGCGGTCGCGCTGATCGGCCGGCTTGACGCCGATCTTGGCGGCATCATGCACCAGCGACCCCGGGCCGACGCCGAACATGGCGCGACCGCGCGTCATGTGGTCGAGCTGGGTCATGCGCGAGGCCAGCATGAACGGGTTGTGGTAGGGCAGCGAGACCACGCCGGTGCCGAGGCGGATGTGCCTGGTACGCTCGGCCACGGCGGCGATGAACATCTCGGGGCTCGCGATGATCTCGAAGCCGCCGGAATGATGCTCGCCGATCCAGGCCTCGTGATAGTTCAGCCGGTCGAGATGCTGGACAAGCTCCATGTCGCGTTCGATGGCGAGCGTGGGGTTCTCGTCGAGCGCGTGGAACGGCGCGAGAAAGATGCCGGAGCGCAGAAAGCGGTCGGTCACGGAAGGTCCCCTCACGGTTATGGGGCTGGTTGCGGCCGTCGAGTATAGTGGCCGCCATTCCGCGCGCCAGCCCGCACAGGCTGCGCTCATCCCTGCTGCTGCGAGGGTCTATGCGTCGCCGCCATTTCCTTCTCACCGGATCCGCCGCCGGGCTGGCGGCGCCCGCCGTCGTCCGAGCCCAGGACGTGACATCGAGCGCCAATGCGGCCTATCGCCTGACGACGCTCAGCCGAGACCTCGAGCAGCCCTGGAGCATCGCCTTCCTGCCCGACGGCCGGCTGTTGATCACCGAGCGACCCGGCCGGTTGCGCGTCTTCGCCAATGGGCGGCTCGAGAAGCCGCCACTTGCCGGCGTGCCCAAGGTCTATGCCCGTGGCCAAGCCGGGCTGCTGGACGTCTGCCTGCATCCCGACTTCGCCCGCAACCGGGTGCTCTATCTCTCGTACATCGCCGAGGGTCCGGGCGGCGCGGTAACGACGGCCGCCCGGGCGGAACTCGCCGACGGCGGGCTGCGCAATGTGACGCCCCTCTTTCAGGCGCTGCCGTTCGGCGGTGGCAGCCTCAATCTGGGCTCGCGGATCGTCTTCGACCGCGCCGGGCTGATGTATGTCACGACGGGCGACCGCTTCCAGATGGCGCAGGCCCAGAACCTCGCGAGCCTCTGGGGCAAGATCGTGCGCCTCAGGGACGACGGCTCGGTGCCGTCCGACAATCCCTTCGTCGGCCGACCCGGCGCGCGGCCGGAGATTTTCACCTGGGGCAACCGCAATCCGCAGGGCATTGCCATGCACCCCGACACGGGCCGGATCTGGGAAGTCGAGCACGGGCCGAGGGGCGGCGACGAACTCAACATCCTGACCGCCGGCGCCAACTACGGCTGGCCGCTGGCCACCCACGGCGTCAACTACGACGGCAGCAAGATCACCGACCACAGGAGCCTGCCGGGCATGGAAGATCCGTTGCGTGTCTGGGTGCCGTCGATCTCGCCCAGCGGCCTCTGCTTCTATACCGGCGACCGCTTTCCCGGCTGGAAAGGCTCGGTCTTCACCGGCGCGCTGTCGAACAATGCGCTGTTCCGGATCGAACTGGACGGAGAGCGCTACCGCAGCGAAGAGCGGTTGCTCGTGGACCGTCTTCCCTATATCCGCGACGTGCGTCAGGGCCCGGACGGGCTCCTCTATCTCATCACCCACAGCGATGACGGCGGACTGTTCCGCCTCGAACCCGCGTAAGCACCGCCGCTCATGTCAGCTCCCGCGCTCATCCTCGCCTCCGCCAGCCCCTCGCGCCGCCAGCTTCTCGCCAGCGCTGGCCTCGTCTTCGAGGTCGAGGTGTCGGGCGTCGACGAGGACGAGGTGAAACTGAGCCTGCTCGGTGAACGTGCGTCACCGCAGGATGTCGCCGAGACGCTGGCCGAGCTCAAGGCCAAGCGGGTCTCGGCGCGGCATCCGGCGGCGATGGTGATCGGCGCCGATTCGACGCTGGCCTGCAACGGCCGCCAGTTCGACAAGCCGCCGACGCTGGCCGCCGCCCGCGAGCAGCTGCTGGCGCTTGCCGGCCAGACGCACGAGCTCTGCTCGTCGGTGGTGGTGGCGCGTGGCGGCGTCCGCCTGTGGCATTGCAACGAGCGGGCGAAGCTCACCATGCGGCCGTTCACCGAGACCTTCCTCGACGCCTATCTTGCGCGGGCCGGCGAGGCCGTGACGACATCGGTCGGCGCCTACCAGCTCGAAGGCCTCGGCGCCCATCTCTTCAGCCGCGTCGACGGCGACTATTTCACCATCCTCGGCCTGCCACTGCTGCCACTGTTGTCGTTCCTGGCGGGCCACGGCATCGGTCTGGAGTCCCCAAAATGACTGCTTACGACACACTCGTGGCCGAAGCCGGTGGCCGGCCTTTCGCCGCCATCGTCGGCTGGCCGGTCGAACATTCGCGCTCGCCGGCGCTGCACGGCTTCTGGCTGAAGCAGCAGGGCATCGAAGGCCACTACGGCCGCCTGCCGGTCGAACCCAAGCGGCAGGCGCTCGAGGAGCTCGTGGCCTTCCTCCGGCGCACGCCCAACGCGCGCGGCTGCAATCTCACCTTGCCGCACAAGATCGATATCCTGCCCCTGCTCGACCGTATCGATCCGCTGGCCGCCCGCATCGGCGCGGTGAACACCGTGATCAAGCAGGCCGACGGCACCCTGGAAGGCCGCAACAGCGACGGCTTCGGCTTTCTCGCCCATCTCCGCGCCAGCGCGCCGGACTGGAAAGCCGACGCTGGCCCGGTCGTCGTGCTGGGCGCCGGCGGCGCCGCACGCGCCGTCGTGGCGACCCTGATGGATGCAGGCGTCCCGGAGCTGCGCCTGATCAACCGCACGCAGGAGAGCGCCATCCAACTCGGCCTCGCCTTCACACCGCGCGACGGCCGCCGCATCGCCATCGAACGCTGGGACGAGCGCTCGGAGATGCTCAACGGCGCTACACTGCTGGTCAACACGGCAGCACTTGGAATGACCGGCAAGCCGCCGCTCGAGATCGATCTCGCCAAGCTGCCCAAGGGCGCGGTGGTGAACGACATCGTCTACATTCCGCTCGAAACCGAGTTGCTCGCCACGGCGCGCGCCCGTGGCAATCGTTGTGTCGACGGCCTCGGCATGCTGCTGCATCAGGGCCGGATGGGCTTCAAGGCGTGGTTCGGCGCCGACGTCCAGGTGAGCGCCGAACAGCGCCGCGCCGTTGCCGCGGATCTCGGAGCCTAAATAGAATCCGATCCTCCCGATGGCTTCAAGCCGCTGTTCCGCACCAGCCCGTTCCTCGATCACAACGGGCCGTTCTTCTATCGCGAGAACGACGACGGCACCTTCGTGGTCGGGGTCCGCATCCAACCCAAGCATGCCAACGCCCGCGGCATCGCCCATGGCGGCCTGCTGATGACGCTGTGCGACATCGCGCTGGGCTACCGCACGACCCGCAGCCAGACGCCGTCGCCGATGCTGACGACGGCCAGCGTGAAAGCCGATTTCGCCGGCTCGGCCAAGATCGGCGACTGGGTCGAGGCCCATGTCGACGTACACAAGGTGGGTGGGCGGCTCGCCTTCGCCAACTGCTATCTCAAGGTCGGCGAGGAGCGCATCGTGCACGCCAGCGCCGTGTTTGCGCGGAGCAGCGACCGCTCATAGGAGCGCGCCACTCCCAGGGCGCGCGAGAGCGCGCCCTACTGATTCATCGATCCGAAGAAGTCGTTGTTGGTCTTGGACGTCCGCAGCTTGTCGAGCAGGAACTCGATGGCATCGACGGCGCCCATCGGCATCAGGATGCGGCGCAGCACCCACATCTTGCTGAGCGTGGCGCGATCGACCAGCAGCTCTTCCTTGCGGGTGCCCGACTTGGTGATGTCGATCGCCGGGAAGGTGCGCTTGTCGGAGACCTTGCGGTCGAGAATGATTTCCGAGTTACCGGTGCCCTTGAATTCCTCGAAGATGACTTCGTCCATGCGCGACCCGGTGTCGATCAGGGCGGTTGCGATGATGGTGAGCGAGCCGCCTTCCTCGATGTTGCGGGCAGCACCAAAGAAGCGCTTGGGACGCTGCAGGGCGTTGGCGTCGACGCCGCCGGTCAGCACCTTGCCGGAGCTGGGCACGACGGTGTTGTAGGCGCGACCCAACCGCGTGATGGAATCGAGCAGGATCACCACGTCCTTCTTGTGCTCGACCAGGCGCTTGGCCTTTTCGATCACCATCTCGGCCACGGCGACGTGGCGGCTGGCCGGCTCGTCGAAGGTCGAGCTCACGACCTCGCCCTTCACCGTGCGCTGCATGTCGGTCACTTCCTCGGGCCGCTCGTCGACGAGCAGCACCATGAGGTAGACCTCGGGATTGTTGGCGGTGATGGCATGGGCGATGTTCTGCAGCAGCACCGTCTTGCCGGTGCGCGGCGGCGACACGATCAGCGCGCGCTGGCCCTTGCCGATCGGCGCGATCAGGTCGATCACGCGGGTCGAGATGTCGAGCTGCTGCTGCGGCGTGGAACTCGCCTTCTTGGTGAGCGTGCCGGTGGTGCGCCGCGAGCTGACACGGCCCGACGAGGTGGCGCGAGAGCCGCCCTCTTCTTCCTTGACGGCCGGCGCCATGACGGCGGAGCCGCCTTCCATTTCGAGCTTCAGCTTCTCGTCGGGATAGAGCGGGGTGAGCGAATCGAAGTTGATGCGGTGGCGCAGCGCCTCGGGGTCGTCGAAGTTGATCTTGTTGATCTGCACCATGGCGAAGTAGCGCTCGCCGTCCTTGGGCGCGCGGATCTCGCCTTCCACCGTGTCGCCGGTGCGCAGGCCGAACTTACGGACCTGCGTGGGGCTCACATAGATGTCGTCGGCGCCGGGCAGGTAGTTGGCTTCCATCGAGCGCAGGTAGCCGAAGCCATCGGGCAGCACCTCGGCGGTGCCGACGCCGAAGATCGCCTGGTCAGCCGCCGCCAGCTTCTGGAGGATGGCGAACATCAGTTCCTGGCGGCGCATCATGGCCGCGCCCTCGACACCCTGCTCCTCGGCGAAGGCGAGCAGTTCGGGGGGCTTTTTCTTTTTGAGGTCTTGGAGATTCATGGGGCTTCAGTCCGGGGGAATGACGCACGCGCTTCGGCGACCGGGACGGTCGAACCTGTGAAAATAAGCGCTATGTCGTACTTGGGTGGGCCCCGTCGATCACCGCCGGGGAGGCGGCGCCAAGGGCCCTAGGTGGCGCTTATATAGGGACGCCACTTCGGACTGTCAAAGGGTTACCGGCCGGTGTTCGGTGCCGGCCCCCGGCGTGATGAACAGCAGATCGCCGGGCTGGCGAACGATGCCGCGGTGCCAAATGCCGGTCGGAATGACCAGGGTCTGGCCGGCCGTCAGCACGGCCCGCTCCTCGCCGGCAGGGGTCTCCAGCACGATCTCGAGTTCGCCGGACAGCAGGGTCAGGATCTCCTCGCCGGCGGGATGGCGCTCCCAATGGTCCCAGTCGGCAGCCTGTCGCGACGCCCCCATCAGCCGGCCCTGATCGAGGTCGCGACGGCCCTCGATGCCCATCCAGAATTCCTTGCCGCCTGCCATGGCAAGCGCGCTGTCGTCAGGGCGCAGGTGGATGTAGGTCGCGTCGAGCGAGAAGACCTGGGTCATGGCTCCTCCTCGGCCAGCATCTCGGCATAGCGCAGGATCTCGGTGTGGTCGGCGGCTGCGCCAAGCTTGCCGTCGGCCGCCGTCCAGTAGCCCATTGCCTGCTGCAGCATCGGCATATTAAGTTTCAGGTGCTGGGCGACGTCGCCAGCCGTGCGCAGGTCCTTGGCCATCAGGCGGGTGCTGAAGCCCGACGCAAAGGTGCGCGACACGACGAACTGGCGGCCCTTGACCTCGGTGGCGTTGCTCTTGCCGGTCGAGCTGTTGAACACGTCGACCATGGTGCCGGGATCGAGCCCAAAGGCCTCGCCCACCACCAGCGCCTCGCACATCGCGACCAGGCCCGACGCCGAGAGGAAGTTGTTGAGCGCCTTCAGCGCATGACCGGCGCCGGCCGGTCCGCACAGCGTGATGGTCTTGCCCATGGCACCGAGCAGCGGCTGCGCCCGCTCGAGATCGGCGGCACTGCCGCCCACCATGATGGCGAGCGAACCGTCGACCGCGCGCCGGACGCCGCCCGATACAGGCGCATCGAGCAGGGCCACGCCCGACGCCGCGAGGTCGCGCGCGAGCTTCTGCGTGTCGACCGGGTTGGACGAACTCATGTCGAGCACCAGGGCGCCGGCGCCAAGGCCCTCGCGCGCCGCATCGCGACCCTCGAGCAGCGCTTGCCGCACGATCTTGCCGTCGGGCAGCATGGTGATCAGCGCGTCGGCACCTTCGGCCGCCGCCTTGGCCGAGGCGGTGGCCAGCGCCTGGGGATGGGCGCCGACGAAATCCGAAACCGCCTTCTGCGAAACGTCGAACACGCGCAGCTTGAAGCCGGCGCCGGCCAGTCGCGCCGCCATCGGGCGGCCCATCATGCCGAGCCCGAGAAAAGCGATGGTGGCGGGAGGTGCCAATGGAGATGCGGTCATGAACGGGCCCCGGATGTGAGATCGTATTCATAGAGCGGCAGGCTGCGGCCGGGAATGGCGTCGGACGGCGCGTTTCGCAGGAAGCGCGCGCCCACGCGCTCGTAGAACGGCGCTGCATTGGGATCGGCCAGGATGGTCAGGGTCCTGGCGTCGAAGGCCCGCGCCGTCCGGACAGCGGCCTCAAAGAGGACGCGCCCGACGCCCCGGCCCAGGAAGGGCGGATCGACGAAGAACAGATCGAGGTCGGCGCTCAGGCCTTCCGGGATCACGCTGGCGACGCCGATGGCGCGGTCCTTGCCATCGACGGCCACCAGAACGCGGCCAAGCGCAATGTCGGCGGATTTGACCCGCAGCGCCGCCGCGCTCAGCCGCATGAACTCGGCGTCATAGCCCCAATGTGCCTTCGAGCGGACACAGAGCGCGGTCAGCATCGTCGCCTCCCCAACCTGCGCCGCTCGAATGGCGAGCATGGTTCAGACGCCGCGTTCCTTGAAGACGCCACTCGCCGTCTTGAAGGCGTCGAGGCTGGCCGGAATGCCGCAATAGATCGCGACCTGCAGGAAGATCTCCTTGATCTCCTCCTTCGTGAGCCCGTTGTTCAGCGCGCCGTTGATATGCAGCTTGAGCTCGGGGCCACGATTCAGCGCCGCCAGCATCGCGAGGTTCAGCATCGAGCGGCTCTTCTTCGACAGGCCCGGCCGCGTCCAGGCATAGCCCCAGCAATACTCGGTGGTGATGTCCTGGAATGCCATCATGAAGTCGTCGTTGGCAGCGCCGGCCAGTGAGTTGTCGACATAGGCCGCGCCAAGCACGGCTTTGCGCATCTTCATGCCGTCGTCGTACAGCTTCTTGTTGCGCGGCTTGGGGGTGGCTTTCTTGACTTTGGCCATGGTCTTGCTCCTCCGTTCATTGAAGTGACGGACGAGCATAGCGCAGGAATTTTCAGAGGACGACTTGTCGTGCCTGCGGGCTGGCCGGCGTGACGAGCCCCTTGTCGCGGGCCTGGCGGCAGAGATCGTCGATCGAGATGCCGTCGAGCTGCGCCATCATGTTGTCGCGCAGCTTCTCCCAGACCGGCCACACCACCTCATGGGCGAGCGGCGAGCCGACGGAGGGATCGCTGGGTTCGGTCTCGGCCTCCAGATTGCGCACGACGCGAACGACCTCACCCAGCGTTATCTGGGTTCGGTCGCGGCCGAGGCGATAGCCTCCCCTGGGACCACGCTTGCCCGACAGGATGCCGGCGCGAACGAGATGCTGCAGAACCTGCTCGAGATAGCGCTTGGGGATGCGCTGCCGCTCGGTGATGTCGCCGCTGCGCACGGGATGCTCACCGACATGGAACGCCACGTCGAGCACCGCCTCCAGAGCGAACATCGTCTTCTTGCTGAGCCGCGGCATCCTGTCTTCCCCTCAGGCCCTCCGCACCGATCCCGTCACCCCGTTCCGGTCTTCGCCTCGCCCACCGAAACACCCGCCGAAACGCCCGTCGACCCGAAGCCGCCAGCGCCCCGCGCCGTGCGGTCGAGCTCGCCCACTTCCCGCCAGATCGCCCGGGCGTGCCGGGCAATGACCAGTTGTGCAATTCGCATGCCGCGCGTGATCTTGAACGGCTTGCGGCTGAGATTGATCAGGATGACACCGACCTCGCCGCGATAGTCGGCGTCGATCGTGCCGGGAGCATTGGCGACAGTGATCCCGTTTTTGAAAGCCAGGCCAGAGCGCGGGCGTACCTGGCCTTCGAAGCCCACCGGCAGCGCCAGCGAAATCCCGGTCGGGACGATTTTCCGCTCGAGCGGCCCCAGCTCTATCTCGCCGTCGATGGCGGCCAGAAGATCGGCACCGGCCGCAGCAGCCGTCGCATAATCAGGCAGCGCCAGATCCCGCCCATGGGCCAGCCGTACCACCTCGATCTCGACGCTTTCGACACCGTTCATATGATCGCTACTCCGCGGCTTCCGCCGATCGCGGCCGGGCCAGGTGAAGCGCGATGCGCGCGGCGAGGCGACCGGCAACCTCGTCCTTGGCCAGTGTCGGCCAATCCTCGACGCCCGCGGCGCTGATCAGGTGGACGGTGTTGCGCTCGCCGCCGAAGGTCCCGGTGGCGGGCGACACGTCGTTGGCCACGATCCAGTCGCAGCCCTTGCGTTTGCGCTTGTCGATTGCATTGGCCACCAGGTTCTCGGTCTCGGCGGCAAAGCCCACCATCAACACGGGTCGCCCGGCGCCGGGCTTCGACAGGGTGGCGAGAATGTCGGGGTTGGGAGCGAGGTCGAGTGCCGGCGGCGGCGCGCCCGGCTTCTTCTTGATCTTGGCGCCGGAAGGCCTCGCCACTTTCCAGTCGGCGACCGCGGCGGCGCAGACTGCGACATCGAGGGTGCCAGCAGCAAGGCAGGCGGCCAGCATCTGGTCGGCCGAATCGACGTGAACGGTGCGCACACCCGGCGGGTCGGCAACCATAACCGGACCACTCACCAGCGTGACCTCGGCGCCGAGGCGCGCGAGCGCGGCGGCGATGGCGTGGCCCTGCTTGCCCGAAGAATGGTTGGAAATGTAGCGAACCGGGTCGATCGCCTCGCGCGTCGGGCCGCTCGTCACCAGCGCCCGCTTGCCGGCCAGGGGCTGTTCAAGGGGCGGCCGGCCAGCGGTCAATATCGCCTCGATGGCAGCGACGATTTCCGCCGGCTCCGACATGCGACCAAGGCCATGCTCGTTGCACGCCATGGCCCCATCGTTGGGTCCGACGAAGATGACACCGCGCTTCTTCAGCGTCTCGACATTGGCGACCGTCGCGGCATGGGTCCACATGCGGACATTCATGGCGGGTGCGGCGAGCACGGGCTTGTCGGTGGCCAGCAGCACCGTGGCGGCGAGATCGTCGGCGAGGCCACCCGCCATGCGGGCCAGGATGTTGGCGGTGGCCGGCGCCACGACCAGCAGATCGGCGTCGCGCGAGAGCTGGATGTGGCCCATCTCGTTCTCGTCGGTCAGCGAGAACATGTCGGTATAAACGCGGTCTTCCGACAGCGCCTGCAACGACAGCGGCGTCACGAATTTGGCACCCGCTTCGGTGAGGACGCAGCGCACCGCCGCGCCGCGCTCGCGCAGCCGGCGGACGAGCTCGAGCGACTTGAAGGCCGCTATGCCGCCCGCGACGATCAGCAGGATTCGCTTGCCGTGCAACATGCCAGTTAGACTATCACAACACGCGGCTGGCGAAAGTATAGACGCCCGTCAGCAGCAGGGCCCAGAGCACGGCCAGGCGAAACTGCTCGACCGACAGCCGCAGGCGGATCTGCTGACCCACCCACATACCGGCGAGCGCCGGCACGACGGCGATGGCCGATACAATGGCCCGCGGGCCATCGAGGACGCCGAAAACGAGCAGCGATCCGGCGAGGGTAAAGGACGTGGCGCACAGCACGACACCCAAGGTTTGCACCAGCTCCGACGGCTTGATGTCGAGCCCCTGGAGGTAGGGCATCAGCGGGATGATCGGCACGCCGACGAGGCCGGCCACGAAGCCCGAGACGACGCCGATCACTGGCGCCAGCACCCGTTCCAGGTCGGCGTGGATATGAAGACGAATCCGCAGCAGGCCGAGCACACTGTAGACGATCAGCACGCCCGCCAGCACGAGGAACGCCCAGTTCGGGCCCTTCTGGCCGATCAGCCACACGGTGAGATAGAGCACGATCATCAGCGGCACGATGAGCGGCCACTGGCGACGCAGGATGACCCAGAACTGGCCGCCGATCGAGGCCTGCCAGACATTGGAGAAGATGGTGGGCAGCGCGATCAGTGCGATCGATTCGGCCAAAGGCAGGACCATCGACGTGAGCGCGATGGTGATTGTCGGTAACCCCAGGCCCACCAGTCCTTTGACCGTGCCAGCGAGCAGGAAAACCGCGAGGCCGAAGGCGATCTCTCCCGCCGTCATGCGTCTAGTGCCACCATGCCACGATGGCGGCGACGAGGGCGAGCACGGCCACTATTTCAGCGAAGCCGATGCGCAGCCAGGCGCGGCCTGACGCCGGCAACGGAGGGGCCGCGGCGCGCTCGGCGATGCGGCGTTCGTGCTCGACCACGAGGTGCAGGCTGTCGATCAGGCGCGGCAGGCGCCGGATCGCCTGGGCGACATCCTCGACCGCGCGTCCGACGGTGGCGCGCGGCCCGAAATGCGTGCGCATCCACTCCTCGATCAACGGCCGCGCCAGCTCCCAGATATTGACCTTGGGATTGAGCTTGGTGCCCATGCCCTCGGCCATCAGCATGGTTTTCTGCAGCAGCAGGAGCTGTGGCTGCACCGTCATCTCGAACTGCTCGGTGACTCGCAGGAGCTGGGCGAGCAGGCGGGCGATCGAAATGTCGTGGCTCGGCTTGCCGAAGATCGGCTCGCCGATCGAACGACAGGCCTGGGCAAACATTTCCAGCGACTGGTCGGGCGGCACATAGCCGGCGCGGAACTGGACCTCGGCGACGGCGCGATAGTCGCGCCGCAGGAAGGCGACCAGCAGCTCGGCGAGGTAGCCGCGCGTGTCCTCGTCGATCCGGCCCATGATGCCGAAATCGACCGGCACGATGCGGCCTTCCCGATCGACGAAGGCATTGCCGCCATGCATGTCGGCGTGAAAGAAGCCGTCGCGGAACACCTGATAGAAGAACGCTTCGGCGCAGATCTTCATGACGACGTCGGGATCGTGGCCCGCCGCCTCGATGGCAGCGCGGTCACCGATTGGGATGCCGTCGATCCGCTCCAGCGTCAGCACCCGCTCGGCGGTTCGATCCCAGTCGATGGTGGGGGCGCGATAGCCCGGATCGTCGACGAAGTTCAGGCCCAGCTCCTCGGCCGCGGCGGCCTCCATGCGCAGGTCCATCTCGACCCGCACCACGTCGGCGAAGGCGCGCACCGAATCGACCGGCTTCAGCCGGCGAAAACGCGGCTGGGTACGCTCGACCAGCTCGGCCATCCAGTAAAAGAGGTCGAGATCGCGCTCGAAGGCTTTTTCGATACCGGGCCGGAGTACCTTCACCGCAACGTCGCGGCCATCGGTGGTGACGGCGAAATGCACCTGGGCGATCGAGGCGGCGGCGACCGGGACGTCCTCGAAACTCGCGAACAGCGCGTCGATCGGCTGTCCAAGCTCGCTCTCGACGATGCGCCGGGCTTCGGCGCCGGAGAAGGCCGGCAGATGATCCTGCAGACGCCCCAGGTCAGCCGCGACGCCCTCGTCGAGCAGATCGGCGCGGGTCGAGAGCGCCTGGCCGAGCTTGATGAAGGACGGGCCCATCTCCTGCAGGGCCGCGGCCAGCCGCTCACCGGGCCGGCGCGGGTCGCGGCGGCGGGCAAACAGCCGCGCCCAGGCGATCAGTGCTGGCGCGATGCCCAGAGTCTCGAGCGGAAACAGCGCGTCGTGGCGGGCGAAGCTCAGCGCCATGCGCAGCAGGCGCCAGCTGTTGCGAAGAGCACGCAGCATCTAGACGCGCCAGCCGCTGTGCAGCGCCACGACGCCCAGCGTCATGTCGCGCCAGGCGACGTTCGCGAATCCGGCCGTGCGCATGCGCGCGGCCAGCTCTCGCTGAGGCGGAAAGCGACGGATGCTCTCGTGCAGATAGCGGTAGGACTCGGCGTCCCTGGCAATGATTTTGCCAAAGAACGGCAATGCCCGCTCCGAGTAGGCGTCATAGACGCGACCGAGCGCGGGCGACGTCATCTTGCTGAACTCCAAGCAATAGAAGCGCCCTCCAGGCTTCAACACCCGGTAGGCCTCGGCCAGCGCCTTGTCGATATTGGTGACGTTGCGCAGGCCAAAGGCGATCGTGTAGCCGTCGAACGAGCGATCTGGAAACGGCAGGGCCTCGGCATCCCCAGTGGTCCAGGTGAGGCCGCCCAGAACCCCACGATCGACGGCGCGGTCGCGACCGACCGCCAGCATCGCCGGATTGATGTCGCAGACCGCGACGGCGGGCCGTTCGGCCCCCTTGCTTCCGGCTTGGCGGCCGAGGAGGCGGAACGCGATGTCGCCGGTGCCGCCCGCCACATCGAGGAACTTTTCGCCCGGCCGCGGGTTCACGACATCGACCAGGGTGTTCTTCCAGAGCCGGTGGACGCCGCCCGACATCAGGTCGTTCATCAAGTCGTAGCGCGGGGCCACGCTTTCGAACACCCGGCGCACCATGCCGGCCTTCTCCGCCGCAGGGACGTCGCGAAAGCCGAAGGACGCCTGTGCCGGCGGGGCTTGCGCACTGGGGTCGGGTGGGTTTGTCATGGGCTGCAACTTAGAGGAACCGCCATGCTGCTGAAAGACCGGGTGATCCTGATCACCAATGTCGAGAAGTTCGCGGGCCACGGCACCACGCGGGTGGCCCTTGCGCAGGGCGCCACCGTGCTGGCCCATGATCCCTCGTTCGAGGCGCCCAGTGCGCGGCACAAATACGAGACCCAGTTCCAGGGCGCCCATGCCCTGTCGTCCTCCGACGCGCCGACCATGGTCGAGCTGGCCCTCAGGCGCCACGGACACATCGACGCGCTGGTCAACAACGACGCCTATCCCGCACTGCGCTCGCCGCTCGGCGAAGCCCGCCTCGAGGACTATCGCGCGGCGCTGGAGGCCATGGCGGTGGCACCGTTCCGGCTGACCCAGCTGGTGGCGCCGTCGATGCGCAAGCGTAAGTCCGGCCGGATCGTATTCGTTTCCTCGGCCGCGCCGCTGCGTGGCATCGCCAACTATGCGCCCTACGTCTCGGCACGCGCAGCAACCAACGGCCTGGTCTCCTCCCTCGCCAAGGAACTCGGCCGCGACGGCATCACGGTGAACGCCGTCGGCTCGAACTACGTCGAGAACCCCGACTACTTCCCGCCGGCGCTGCTGGCCAACCGCGAGGCGATGGCCAAGATGACGGCGCAGATTCCCCTCGGCCGACTCGGCAAGTCGGACGAGCTGGGCGCCACGATATGCTTCCTGTGTTCAGACGGCGCGGGCTTCATCACCGGCCATGTCCTGCCCCACGCCGGCGGCTGGGCGTGACGCGGGATTTCGATCGTGCCACTATGATCGCACAAGCAAAGGCCGCGCACGGCTGACCGAAGCGCGGCTGCCAGGGAGGAACGACAAGACACGCCGGAAAACCCGGCGCGCTCCTCCTTGGCCGAATCGGTCCGAGGACGGCGCATGGGAAGACAGATTGTCCACCGCCTGCTGATCTCGTTCCCCGCCCTGCTCGGGGTTCTTTTCCTGTGCTTCTGCCTGCTTCAGGTCGTGCCCGCCGACCCGGCGATGATCATCGCCGGCCCCGACGCCAAGGCCGAGACCATCGCGGCCATTCGCCTCGAACTCGGGCTCGACCGGCCGATCCCCGTCCAGTTCGCCGAATATATTGGCCGCGTGGCGCGCGGCGATCTCGGCCGCTCGATCATCTCCAACAAGATGGTGAGCGAGGAACTGGCGCTCACCATCGGACCCACGGTCGAGCTGATGCTGGGCGCGATGCTGATTGCCGTACCGCTCGGCCTGACGCTCGGCACCCTGGCGGCTGTAAAGCGCGGCACCTTCGTCGATCGCCTGATCATGGCCATCTCGGTCGCCGGCGTGTCGATGCCGGTGTTCTTCATCGGCCTGATCCTGATCCAGTACGTCGGCTTCAAGTGGGGCATGCTGCCCTTCACCGGCCGCACCGGCCCGATATGGGACGGCGGCCTGCCGAGCCTGATCCTGCCGGCAGCAACGCTGGGCGCGGTGCTGATCGGGCCGATCGCCCGGCTGACTCGGACGGCCGTGCTCGAGGTACTGGGTGCTGACTATGTGCGGACGGCACGCGCCAAGGGCCTGCGCGAAACCGTCGTGATCGTGCACCACGCGTTGCGCAACGCCCTGATCCCGGTCGTCACCCTGATCGGCCTACAGGCGGCGTTCCTGCTGGGTGGCGCTGTCGTGACCGAAACGATGTTCTCATGGCCGGGCGTCGGCCGGCTCGCCGTCGGCGCCATCGTCTCCAGCGATTTCCCGACCGCCCAGGGAGCGATCATGATCCTCGCGATCGCCTTCCTGAGCATCAACCTGCTGGTCGACGTCCTCTACGTCTATCTCGATCCCAGGGTGCAGCGGACATGAGCGTCGAGACCCTCGAACCGATCGCCACCACCGACGAGCCCGGCGTCTTTGCCCGCTCAGGCGCACTCAGGCGCCTCGCCCGCGACAAGGTGGCGGTGATCGCCACGCTTGCCCTGCTGACAATCGGCCTGGCCGCCATCTTCGCGCCCTGGGTCGCACCCTACGATCCCTACCTCACCGATCTCACCATCGTGATGCAGCCGCCCAGCGCCGAGCACTGGTTCGGCACCGACAATACCGGCCGCGACATCCTGAGCCGTATCATCTTCGGCACGCGCAACACGCTGATGCTGGGCCTGGTCGGTGTGATCGTGGGCGGCGCGCTGGGTGGCGTGCTCGGCATCCTCGCCGCCTACTATCCGCGACTCGACGGCTGGATCATGCGGCTGGTCGACGTGATGCTGGCCTTCCCGGCGATCCTGATCGGGCTCGCGGTGGCGGCGATCTTCGGCGCCGGCCTCGCGGCCGTCGTGATCGCACTGGTGGTCGCCACCGTGCCCGACGTGGCCCGCGTGGCCCGCGGCGCCGCAGTGGGCGTCATGAGCCAGGAATTCATGGAAGCCGGCCGTGCCGTCGGCGTCTCCGATCGCACGTTGATCTGGCGCTACCTGACGCTCAACTGCATCTCGACCATCTTCGTCTTTCTGACATTGCGCTTCGGCCAGATCATCCTGATCGGCTCGGCGCTGGGCTTCCTCGGCATGGGCGCCCAGCCGCCCACGGCCGAACTCGGCATGATGGCGGCCCAAGGTCGCGACTTCCTGTTCATGGCGCCCCACATCGCGACGATCCCGAGCTGCGCGATCTTCGTCATCGTGCTGGCCGCCAACCTTCTGGGCGACGCACTTCGCGACGTCCTCGATCCGAGGCTGCAGACATGATCAGATTTGCTCTGAGTGCAGCGTTCGCGTTGAGTATTGCGTACCCGGCGGCAGCCCAGACCCTCAACATGATGAAGTCGATCGACGCGCCGCACTACGACGCACAGCGCACGACCTGGGGGCCTACGTCCGACATCGTCAACATGTTCCAGGACACGCTGGTGGCGCTCGACTGGGACGGCCGCACGCCCATTCCCTATCTCGCCAAGTCGTGGACCATCAGTCCCGACGGCACGCTCTACACCTTCAAGCTGCGCGATGACGTGTCGTTCTGCAGCGGCAAGAAGTTCACTGCCGACGACGTGGTCTTCAGTTTCAAGCGGCTGAAGGATCCGGCGATCAAAGGGCCATACGCCTGGCGGGCCGGCAACATCAAAGAACTGCGCGCGCCCGACCCCTACACCGTCGAGTATCAGCTGAACGAACCCTACTCAGAGTTGCTGCTGCAGCTCACCATGTTCACCAACGTCATCCACAACAAGGAAAGCGTCGAGGCGCTGGGCAAGGACTACGGCATCAAGGGCGCCGACGGCACCGGCCCATGGTGCTTTGAATCGTGGCAGCCGCGCACCCAGATCGTGCTGAAGCGCCACGATGCCTACAAATGGGGCCCCTCGATGTACAAGAACAGGGGCCCGGTGAAGTTCGAGAAGCTGGTCATCAAGGTCGTGCCCGAGGATTCCAGCCGCGTCGCTGCCATGATGGCCGGCCAGTTCGACATCACGCATCAGTTCCCGGCGCAGTTCATCTCCCAGGCCAAGACGGCACCCATGCTGCAGGTGCACCCGGCCAAGCCCAACTTCCAGTTGCTCTATTTCGGCTACAAGATCACGCGGCCCATGGTGGCCGACAAGCGCGTGCGCGAGGCCATGAGCATCGCCATCAACCGGGCCGAGATCGCCAAGGGCATCCTGCTCGGCAATGCCGACCCGGCTTTCACCATCGTCGACAAGGATGCGCTCGACCACGACCCCAAGACCGCCGGGATCGTGAAGGAGGACCTCGAGCGGGCAAAGAAGCTGCTCGACGAGGCCGGCTGGAAGCTGGGCGCCGACGGCATCAGGGAGAAGGACGGCGTGAAGCTGGCGCCCAAGGTGTATTTCACCGCCAACGCCAACTCCGCCCGGGTGGGCGAGGCGATCCAGGGCTACATGCGCAAGATCGGCGTGCATTGGCAGATACAACCCTGGGACTCGACCATCGCACCGGTGAAGATGGCCGAGCAGGACTACGAGATCTGGTCGGTGACCGTGCCGTATCTTTCGGCCGGTGACCTGATGAACATCTATTTCAACTCGGAAAACATCCCGACGCCCAACCGGATGAACTGGAAGGACGCGGAAACCGACGAATGGCTGAAGCTCGGCCGCTCGGCGCTGACCGAGGCCGAGCGCGCCAAGTATTACGCGCTGGTGCAACAGAAGGTGATGCGCGAGCACCTGTGGATGCCGGTGCTCAACATCAACATGGACGAGGTCGTCAACAAGAAGATCAAGGGCGCCCGGCCGCACATGATCTACCAGAACACCTTCTACAAGGGCTTGGACACGTCTCTCTAGAGAAGCAACGAAGCGGGGAAACGACGATGCGTAACATTTTCACGAGCGTGGTGGCGCTGCTGGGTGTGGTGGGAGCGTCTTCGGTCGCCGAGGCGCAGACCCTGAAAATGATGAAGTCGCTCGATGCGCCGCACTACGACGGCCAGCGCACGACCTGGTCGCCGACCTCCGACATCGTCAACATGTTCCAGGATACGCTGGTGGCGATGGACTGGGACGGCAAGACGGCGATCCCCTATCTCG
>CANJHI010000066.1 GCA_947474005.1 Alphaproteobacteria bacterium
CATCATTCACATCGTTGGTTTCGATTTGGTTCATGCTCGACTTCATCATGAATGCCTCCGGTTGGACAAATCGGTGTCCAAAAAATCCGGGGGCAGCTCATTTCGAGAACGGGCTAGGTGCTCCAGTGGCCTCATCAGGCTCCGACGGGAAGATAACCGGGCTGTCGATAGCCATCGACAGGTTTGGCCGATACGTACGCAGCCCCTCGAGCCGGGTGGCGGCCTTCGTCGGCCTCCTTTCATATTTGAGTTATGCGTACGCGCATACCAGTTGGGCTAACCCCGCCCTGATCGGCGTGTCAATCTTCGTCGGGCTGTTCCTCCCGAGCTACGCCAAGCTCAGCAACAAGGCCGAGCTGTGGGCCAACAACCAGTTCGGCTTCGTGACGTGTGGCCGGTTGGGGCGGTTCATCCCGCAGTTTGCGTTCAACCTGGCAGTGTTCTGGATCATGCAATGGGGGGGAGCCCTGAAGCTCGAGGGGCTGGCGTCGGTGGGTGGAACCGCATCGGCCGCGCTCGTCACGACGCTCGCCTCCCAGGGGGCCCAATATCTCGGCCTCTTCCTCTTCCAGCGAGGCATCGGTGATGCCAACCGCAACGTGCTGATCGGTGTGTCGATCAACCTCCTCCTGGCAGCATTTGGCACCGCTGGTGTCCCCGGCGCCCGCGAAGCCTTCCTGATCACCGGCCTCGGGCTGGGCGGGGTGCTCTTTGCCGTCGGCCTGCTGTCGGACATCCGCTCGGTGGCGGCGCCAAAGCGGGGGATAGGGTTGTTTTTCGGGACCTTCAACCCGTTCCACAACACACACCTCGACATCGTGCGGCGTGCGATCAGCGACCGCGGCCTCGACAAGATCATCATCCATCCGACGTTGATTCCGCGCATCCACGCCGACGCTCTGCGCAAGGGCGAGTTGCGCGTCGCGCGCCTGGAAAACGGCTTCCAGATCTATGAGACGACGGAAAAAGCCGACGTCAACGTCGACTACTTTCCGGCCGGCCGGATGTTCCTGCCCCCCGAGACACGTAAGACCCTGATCGAACTGGCTGTTGCCGAAGCCGGCATGGGCGACAAGGTCGAGGTCGCCTTCTACCCGGAGACCTACAACAGCAAGGGCTTCCAGGGCGTGATCGCCGAAGTGAAGAAGCGGTACCCAGGGGTTCGCCTGCACACCCTGCACGGGACGGATATCGGCGGCATGACGGTGCGTCAGATTTGCGACGAGTGCGGCTGGATCTATCCGTGGCGCATCCTGCGGCGCGACAGCATATCGGCGACCGCCATCCGGCGCGGCGCCAAGGGGATGACGTCGGCGGTGGTGACCGACGTCCTTGCACAATTGACCGAGAATCTTCCGATCGTGACGGCTGGGAACCGCCGCTTCCGGAACGACAACGGAGTACTGACCGAGGGGGACTAACATGGCCATGCCAGAGACTACCGGGATATCGAATCGTCCCGTCATCACCATCAAACTTGCATCGACGTCGGACGAACTCATGCAGTGCTATGCACTCCGCGCCGCGGTGTACATGGGCGAGCAGCACTGCCCCTACTGGGAGGAGTTCGACGGCAACGACTATACCGCCACTCATCTCATCCTCTACGTCGACGGTGAGCCGGCGGCATCGATGCGCCTGCGCTGGTTCGCGTCGTTCGCAAAATTCGAGCGTGCCGTGGTGCTCAAGCGCTATCGTTCGCTGGGCTTGTTCCTGCCATTCGTCGAGTGGGCCAAGGATATGGCGCTCAAGAAGGGCTACACCAAGGCGTATCTGCACTCCCAGCGCCGTCTGTGGGGGATCATGGAGCGCGCCGGCTTCCACAAGGTGGACGACCGGATATTCCATTTCTCGGATCACGAGTACGGCGCCCTCGTCTGCGACCTGACGGCGCCCGACTGCCAGGTCCCGACCGTCTTCACCGACCCGATGATCCTGAACCGGCCCGAGGATCGGCTCGATATGCCGGGAATTCTCGAGCAATCGATGGAGCGTGGCGCGAGCAATCCGCACGCCGGCTGGAACAACGATCGCCGGGCGAACTGAAGGGGGCCGACATGACTATTCTTGCACAATCGATCGACGGCGAGGCCGTCACCACGAAACTCGCCATGAGGATGGAGGACTCGCTGCAGGCCTTCGCCGTGCGGGCCGCCTGCTTCATGGGCGAGATGGACGTGCCGTTTTCGGAGGAGTTCGACGGCCACGACTTCGGCGCCACCCATGTCATCGCCTATGTCGGCGAGGAGCCGGTTGGCACCGTTCGCGTGCGCTGGTTCCAATCGTTCGCCAAGCCCGAGCGGCTGGCCGTCATCCAGCGTTTCCGCGGCCACAACATCGGGCAGGTGCTGCTCGAGCGGTGCCGCAAGCTGGCCGAGACGCGCGGGTGCAACATGCTCTACGTCCAGGTGCTGCCGGGCGACCTGAGCTATTGGGAGAAGATGGGCTGGCGCCGCCTGGTGTCCGAAGAAACGAGTTCGGGTGCCAAGCAGATCGTGGCAATGGTCAAGGCGGTCGACCCGAGCAAGCCGTTGCCCGACGTCGAAGCGCCTGAAGTGGTCGTGCTGCGGCCTGAACCGCAGCTCGATTCCTCCGGCCGGCCTTTGAGCAGCGCCTCGAACTGATCATCTCGAACTGATCATCTCGAACTGATCATTGGCGAAGATCATTGCCGGGCGCGTGCCATTCCCGTGGCGCGCGCCCGCAAGGCATGAACGGAACGTCTGCTACCGGTGCTTCGGGTCGAGCGCGTCGCGCAGGCCGTCGCCCAGCAGGTTGAACGACAGCACCGCCAGGAAGATCGCGAAGCCCGGCCAGAAGGCCATCCATGGCGCCTGGGCAAGGAAGCGCTGGGCCGAGTTCAGCATGCTGCCCCAGGACGGTGCCGGCGGTTGTTGGCCGAGCCCCAGGAACGACAGCGCCGCCTCGGCGATAATGGCGCCGGCGATAGCGAGCGAGGCCTGCACCAGCAGCGGCGAGACGATGTTGGGCAGGATGTGGCGGAGCGCGATGCGCAAGCGTGGATTGCCGACGGCCCGCGCGGCCTCGACATAATCCTCGACCTTGGCGGCGATGGTCTGGCCGCGCGTCAGGCGCACGAAGACCGGCGTCGCGGTGACGCCGATAGCGATCATGGCGTTGGAGAGGCTGGGACCCAGGAACGCCGCCAGGGTGATGGCCAGGATCAGGAACGGGATGGCCAGCATCGCGTCGACCATTCGCGAGATCACCCCGTCGATCCAGCCGCCGGCGTAGCCCGACAGCAGGCCGAGCGGCACGCCGAGCCCGACGGCGATGCCGACCGACACCAGGCCGGCGCTGAGCGAGGCGCGAGCGCCGAAGATCACGCGGCTCAGCACGTCGCGGCCGACTTCGTCGGTGCCCATCCAATGCGCCCAGGTCGGCGGCTTGCGCACCGCGCTCCAGCTCGTGGCCGTGGGATCGTAGGGCGCGATCAGCGGGGCAAAGACGGCCAGCAGGACGAACAGCACCACGACGACGAGGCCGACCATGGCGCCCTTGCGGCGCTTCAGCCGCCGCCACGCCCGGGCGCCGGGGCTTTCCTCGCGCGCGGTGGCGGCGGGCAGGGGAATGGCCGTCGTGCTCATCCTCTCAGGCCCCTCATCCTCTTAGCCTGGGATTGACCAGCACATAGGCGATATCGGCCAGCAGGTTGAGCGAGATATAGACCGTGGCCGTGACCAGCACGACGCCCTGAACGACCGCATAGTCGCGGTTGAAGACGGAATCGACGATCAGCTTGCCGAAGCCCGGGATAGTGAAGATCTGCTCGGTCAGGACGGCGCCTGACAGCAGCGTGCCGAAATCGAGCGCCAGCAGCGTGATCACCGGGGTCATGGCGTTGCGCAGCGCATGCTTCAGCACCACGCGGCCCTCGTGCAGTCCCTTGGCGCGGGCCGTGCGAACATAGTCCGCACCCATTGCCTGCATCATGGCGCTGCGCGTATGGCGCATCAGGACGGCGGCGAGCGCATTGCCCAGCACGAAGGCCGGCATGATCGTGGTGGCGAGGCTCGCCTGCCAGTTCTCGCCCAGCCGCACGTAGCCCGAGGCGGGCAGCCAGCCCAGCGTCACCGAGAACAGGAAGATCATCAGGATGCCCAGCCAGAAATTAGGCGTGCTGAGCCCCCACAAGGCGAACAGGTTGGCGCCGTAGTCCCACGCCGTGTCCTTCTTCACCGCCGAGACGATGCCGGCGGGAATGCCGATGCCGATGGCGATCAGCAGCGCCATGGCGGCAAGCTGCAGCGTCACCGGCAGCTTCTCGGCCACCAGCGAGGCCACGGAGCTCTTGAGCCGCATCGACTCGCCCAGGTTTCCGGAGAGCACGCCCTTCATCCAGTAGAAGTACTGGACCGGGATCGGCTCGTTCAGCCGGTACTGCTCGCGGATCTCCTCGAGCACCTTCGGGTCGCGCTCCTCGCCCGCCATGATCAGCGCAGGATCGCCTGGCAGGAGCTGCTGCAGGCCGAAGATCAGCATCGACACCAGAATGAGCGTCGGGATGATCTGCAGCAGCCGCTGGGCGAGGAAGGCGAGCAAGGTCTTACTTCAGCTTGACGCCGACCACGCGGACCAGGCCGTCGGGTATCTGCTTATAACCCTCGACCTTGTCGGTGAGCGCCACCAGCACGCGGCGATGGTAGATGTAGAGGATCGAGCCTTCGGGCAGGAACTTGGCGGCCACTCTTTCGTAGGCCTTCTTGCGCTCGGCGGGATCGCTCTTGGATCGTGCCTCCTGGTGCGCGGCGTCGACATCCTTGTCGCAGTACTTGGAATTGTTCTGGGGCGAGCCGCAGGTCTGGAAGGAATAGGAGTTGCCGTCGGGATCGCTGCGGCCGCTCCAGCCGATGAGGTAGAGCTGGAAGTCGCCGTCCTCGGCCTGCTTGAGCGAGGTCGCGAACTCGGTGACGCGGATCTTGAGGTCGAAGCCGGCCTCGGCCGCCATCGACTGAATCACCTCGGCAACCGCCTTCGTTTCCGCGCCGTTGGGGACCATGAAGTCGAGTGTGACCGGGCCAGTGACGCCGGCTTCCTTCAGCAGCGCCTTGGCCTTGGCCACGTCGCGCTTGGGGATCGGGAAGGCCTGCTGGTAGTAGAAATTCTGCGGGCTGATCCACTGGTTGCCCGGCACGAACTCGCCATTGAACACGACCTGGTTCAGCGCCTCGCGGTCGATCGACAGTTCGAAGGCCCGGCGCACGCGGGCGTCCTTGGCAAACGGGGTGTTCGCCTTGGCGCCGTTGGCCAGGTTCATGGTGATGCCCTGGTAGCCAAGCTCGACCGCGCTGATCAGCTTCAGCTTGGGATTGTCGCGCACTGTCTTGATGTCGGTGGCGAGCACGCGCTCGATCAGATCGAGGCCGCCAGACCGGAGGTTGGCCAGGCGCACCGTGCCGTCGACGATCGGCAGGTAGGTGATCTTGTCGATGAAGACATTGTCCTTGTTCCAGTAGTCGGCGAATTTCTCGACCACGATGCGATCCTGCTGGACGCGCTCGACGAACTTGAACGGACCGGCGCAGATCGGCTTCAGCCCGAACTTGTCTCCCGCCGCCTCGGCAGCTTTCGGCGACATCATCATGCCGGCGCGGTCGGTGAGCTGGGCCAGCAGCGGCGAGAACGGCTCCTTGAGGTTGAGCCTGATCGTCATCGGATCGACGACGTCGACGGTGTTGACCGAGCCCAGCTCGGGCTTGCGGAACGAGCCCTTGATGGTGAGGTGGCGGTCGAGGCTGTACTTCGCCGCGGTGGCGTCGAAAGCCTCGCCGTCGTGGAATTTCACGCCGGGGCGCAGCTTGATGGTGACGGTCTTGCCGTCGGCCGAGGTCTCGTGGCTGAGGGCGAGCTGCGGCACGATGGCGAGCTTCTCGTCGATGTCGAACAGCTTGTCGCAGATCGAGGCAAAGACGATGCGGCCGACATAGGTCCGCGCCAGGCTGGGATCGAGCACGTCGGGATCCTCGGCGAGGCCGATACGCAGATGGCTACCTTGAGCGAAAGCAGGTGCGAAGGCGCCGCCCGCGACAGTGGCGGACAGGACCAGGGAAAAGGCCATCAGGCCGATCGTCTTTTTCATGAAGCCTCCGTCTGGGATACGAACGCCGCCTGCAGGCGGGCGAGTCGGATTCGGTCTTGTTCTTGGCCCATGCTCTGGGCGAGGGCCGCGGCGGGCGGGAACTCCGGCCAATAGGGACAGGCCGTAGCATGGCCAGACTGGGTGGCAGAGGCGCCACCGTCGGTCAGCACGGGCACGTCGCGGCGACAGGCATCGCGCACGAAGGGGCAGCGCGTGTGGAAGAGGCAGCCCGACGGCGGGTTCATGGCGCTCGGCAGGTCGCCTTCCAGCAGCGCGCGCTCGCGCACCACCGTCGGGTCCGGCTGCGGCACGGCCGCGAGCAGGGCGCGCGTGTAGGGATGGCGCGGGTTGCGGAACAGATCCTCGGTCGTCGCGGTCTCCACGATCTTGCCGAGGTACATTACGGCGATCCGGTCGGCGATGTGCTTCACGACCGCGAGATCGTGGCTGATGAAGATGTAGGCGAGGCCGAAACGCTTCTGCAGCGATTGCATCAGGTTGATGACCTGCGCCTGGATCGAGACGTCGAGCGCTGAGACGGCCTCGTCGGCCACGATCAGCCTGGGTTCGACGGCGAGCGCGCGGGCGATCGCCAGCCGCTGGCGCTGGCCGCCCGAGAACTCGTGGGGATAGCGCCGCGCGTGTTCGGGGCGCAGCCCGACAAGCTCCAGCAATTCGCCGACACGCGCGCGCCGCTCCGTCTCGGTGGTGGCGAGGCGGTGCAGCATCAGTGGCTCGCCCAGCATGGCGCCCACCGTCATGCGCGGATTGAGCGAGGCGTAGGGGTCCTGGAAGATCACTTGTAGGCGCTGGCGCCGCGCGCGCATCTCGGTCTCCGGGAGCGCCAGCAGATCCTCGCCTTCGAAGCGCACGCTGCCGGCCGTGGGTTCGAGCAGGCGCAGGACCAGGCGACCCACCGTCGACTTGCCGCAGCCCGATTCGCCTACGATGGCAAGCGTCTCGCCGGCGTCGAGATGGAAGTCGACGCCGTCGACGGCGCGCACATGGCCCGAGACGAAGCCGAAGCGCTTCACCGCGAAGTGCTTGGCAAGTCCCTTCACTTCCAGGAGCGGCTCACTCATGCCGCCACCTGCGACAGCGGTGCGCGGCGGCAGCGCGTGAGATGGCCCGGCGTCACCTCGACCAGCACCGGAGCGGTCGTGCGGCAGTCCGGCTCGACGAAGGGACAGCGGGCGGCGAAGCGGCAGCCCGCGGGCGGCTGGGTCATGTCTGGCACGCGGCCCTCGATCGAGGGCAGGCGCTCGCGTTTCTCGTCGAGCCGCGGGATCGAGCCCAGCAGGCCCACGGTGTAGGGATGCTCGGGCCGGGCGAAGAGATCGCGCACGGAAGCACGTTCGACGATCTGGCCCGCGTACATGACCGCGACATCGTCGGCCATCTCGGCCACCACGCCGAGGTCATGGGTGATCAGCACGATGGCGGCACCTGTGTCACGGCGCAGGCCCCGCATCAGGTCGAGGATCTGCGCCTGGATGGTGACATCGAGCGCCGTCGTCGGCTCGTCGGCGATCAGCAACTGCGGCCCGCAGGCCAGCGCCATAGCGATCATGGCGCGCTGGCGCATGCCGCCGGAAAGCTTGTGCGGATAGTCGTCGACCCGCTTCTCGGGGCTCGGGATGCGCACCAGCTTCAGCACTTCTATGGCGCGGGCGCGGGCCGCCGCGGCGTCGAGGCCCTGATGCCGCCGGATCGCCTCGATGATCTGGTCGCCGATCGTGTAGGACGGGTTGAGCGAGGTCATCGGCTCCTGGAAGATCATCGCCAGACGCGCGCCGCGCAGGTCGCGCAGCTTGTTGGCGTCGAGCGTCAGGAGGTTGCGGCCCTCGAACCATACCTCGCCGCGCACCGTCGAATTCTCCGGCGGCAGCAAGCCCATGATGGCCAGCGACGTCACGCTCTTGCCGCAACCCGACTCGCCCACCAGCCCGAGCGTGCGACCGCGCGCCAGCGCGAGATCGATGCCGTCGACGGCGTAGACCGTGCCGTCGTCGGTCGCGAAGTCGACGGCCAGGGCCTTCAGTTCGAGAAGCGGTGGCTCACGCTGCTCTTCGCTCATTTGCGTGCGGCCGCCAGGCTCCGTTCCCAGGTCATCGGACCGCGGGCCTGCAGGCTCGCTCAAGGCTGGGCGCGCCCTGCAAAGATAAGGAGGCGAGCCTGGAGGCCCGCGGTCCCGTTCGAGACGTCATTCTTCAGCGACCCGCTGCGTAGCCCTGCATGCCGCGCGCGTTGGCCGCGGCCTTGCGCCAGGGATCGTCGCGCGTGGCCGCGGTGAGGCGGCCTTCCGACCAGTCGTCGTTGATCTCGACTTCATGGCCGCGGTGACGCAATTCCTGGGCCGTTTCGGCCGAAATGCGGCCTTCCAGCACGAGCACCCCAGGACGCGCCGTGCGCGGCCAGAACGAGGAGGGGAAGTGCTCGCTGTGCCAGGCCGGCGCGTCGATGCCTTCCTGCAGGTTCATGCCGCAATGGACGTGGCGCAGGAAAAGCTGGGTGATCCACTGCTCCTGCTGGTCGCCGCCCGGCGAGCCCCAGACCATGTACGGCTCGCCGTCGCGATGGGCCAGCGTGGGCGTGAGCGTCGTGCGTGGGCGTTTGCCCGGCGCCAGCGAACTCGGCTGGCCTTCCTCGAGCCAGCAGATCTGGCCGCGCGTGCCGATCGGGAAGCCCAGTTCCGGCACCACCGGCGAGCCATGCAGCCAGCCGCCTGAAGGCGTGGCCGAAACCATGTTGCCGTCCCTGTCGATGATGTCGAAATGGACGGTGTCGCCGCTCATCTGGCCCATGCGGCCGACCGTCGGCTCGCCGGCGCCGCTCGCCGCCACCGCGGCGCGCGAACCATCGGCACGGCGGAGTTTCACCACGCCGCCATAGCCCTCGACCTTGCCCGGCCGCTGCTCGAGCGAGGCCTTGGTCGGGTCGATCAGCTTGCGGCGATCCACGTTGTAGGCCTCCGACAGCAGGGTCTGCATCGGCACATCGACGAACTTGGGATCGCCGTAGAAGGCCTCGCGATCGGCGAAGGCCAGCTTGCTCGCCTCGACGACGGTATGGATGAAGTCGGCACTGGTCGGATCGGCGCCGTCGAGATTGAAGCCTTTCAGCAGCGCAAGCTGCTGCAGCGTCACCGGGCTTTGCGCCCAGGGGCCCGCCTTGCACACGGTGTAGCGGCCGTAATCGTAGGTGAGCGGCGCCTCGACGGTCGCCTCCCACTTGGCCATGTCGTCGCCGCGCAGCAGACCTTTGTTGCGCTTGCCCGAGACGTCGAGGATCTCCTGGTGGGTGTAAAAGCGGTCGATCGCTTCGGCCACGAAGCCGTGGCTCCACGCCTTGCGCGCGCGCTCGATCTCTGCCTCGCGGCCGCCGCCGCCCGCCTCGGCTTCCTTCAGGAGGCGGGCGTAGGTGTTGCCCACGGCGGTGTTGCGAAACAGAGAGGCCGGCGCCGGCACCTTGTCGCCGGGCAGGTACACCGCGGCGGAAGTGGGCCAGTTGACGCGGAAGTTCTCCTGCACCGTGGCGATCGTGGCCGAGGCGCGCTCGACCATCGGATGGCCGTTCAGGAAGTAGCTGATCGCGGGCGCCAGCACGTCGGCCACGCGCATGGTGCCGTAGTCGCGCAGCATCAGCATGTAGGCGTCGAAGGTGCCGGGCACGCAGGCCGGCAGCAGGCCGGTGCCGGGGACCAGGTCGAGGCCAAGGCCCTTGAAGTGGGCAATCGAGGCCTTGGCCGGCATCACGCCCTGGCCGCAGATCACCTCCGTTTTGCCCTTCTTCACGGCGTGGAAGATCAGCGGCACGTCGCCGCCGGGACCGTTGAGATGCGGCTCGACCACCTGCAGGGTGAAGGCGGTGGCGACGGCGGCATCGAAGGCGTTGCCGCCGCGTTCGAGGATACCCATGCCGACCGCGGTGGCGATCCAGTGGGTGGAGGTCACCACGCCGAACGTGCCGACGATCTCCGGCCGCGTAGTGAAGGGATTGGGATTGATCAGTTTCACGGGCGATCTCCTCGCGGACTTGCGCGCGGGGGAGACCTTAAGCCCGGCGGGACGGGGCGGCTAGGGGTCCGAGGGTTCGGGAAGCCGCATCCAGGCCGGGAATTCCGGCACGATCCGCGCGCCTCCCGCCATCAGCGCGCCGCCGCCGCGGGCGGCATCGAGACGCAGCATGGCGATGGCGCGTTCACCGGCGCCCGAGCGCAGTTCGCCCACGTCCTGGCCGTCCAGTTCGACGGTCGTGCCGGAGACCGGCAAGGTGCCCTCGATCCTCACCGGGAACAGGCGCTTCTTCACCAGCCCGCGGTACTTGGTGCGGGCCGTCAACTCCTGGCCCATGTAGCAACCCTTCTTCCAGTCGACGCCATTCAACTCGTCGAAGCCGCTTTCGAGCAGCAGCGCCTTTTCCACCGGCAGGTCGCGGCTGCCGTCGGGAACCCCCAGCGAAAGGCGAAGCGTGTCGTAGTCGTCGAGCGGCGCTTCGGCGACGCCGCGTGCCTGGAGCAGCGCCGCCACCTGTCCCGTCGGCGCCAGCACGCGCACGCCAAGGTCGGGGAGCCGGGGATCGACGAAGGCGATCGTGCCGTCGATGGGCAGCGCCTTTTCAGCGTCGGTGCCGAAGACCACGGCAACGTCCATGGCCGCACTTCGATCCTCGACCGTCACCTTTGAGCGCAGCTTGTAGAGGTTGAGCTTCCTGGAGAGCGCCGCCGCCCGCTCGCGTTCGGTTTCCAGCAGCAGGGTGCCGTCCCCGCCGTCGACGACGAACATGTCGTTGAGGAAGCGGCCCTGCGGCGTCAGCAACGCCGCCCAGACGGCACGACCGGGAGCCGCCTTGGTGGTGTCGTTGGAAATCAGGCCTTGCAGGAATTCGACGCGGTCGTCGCCGCCGACGGCGATGACACTACGGTAGGGCAGCAGGGTGAATTGAAGAGCGGACATGACTCTGAACAGTTGGGGTCATGTCCGCCTCTTGGCAAGCGTCTCCCCGCGATCAGGTACGCAATCAGGCGCGATGGAACGGCTTGTCGCCGCACACCGTCACGCGATGGCCGTAACGGCGGTGTGGGTAATAGTCGAACATCGCGTGGTGCTGGGCGCAGCGGTTGTCCCAGAACGCCACCGAGTTCGGCTGCCACTTGAAGCGGCACTGGAACTCCGGCGTCTCGATATGACGGTAGAGCATTTCCAGCAACGCATCGCTTTCGTTGCGGCGGAGCTGGGGGATGCGGAGCGTAAAGCCGCGATTGACGTAAAGCCCCTGCTTGCCGGTCACCGGATGGGTACGCACGATGGGATGTTCGGCATTGGGGAACTTGATGTCGTCGCGGTCCGTCGCCTTGACGCGGTAGTAGTGCGCCTTGGAACTGTCGTGCAGGGCGGTGAGGCCCGTGAGCATCTTCTTGATCGGCTCGGAGAGCGTCTCGTAGGCGCGGTACATGTTGGCGAACAGCGTGTCGCCGCCGCCGTCGGGCGGCACTTCCGTCAGATAGAGGATCGAGCCCATCGGCGGTTCGATGTCGCACGACACGTCGGTGTGCCATTCTTCGCCGGCCACGTGCTTCGACTTCTCGTCGGCCTTGATCACCAGGATCTCGGGATGCTCCGGGAACTCGATCGGCGCATTGGGGTGGGTGTGCAGCGGCCCGAAGCGGCGGCCGAAGTCCTTGTGCTGGTCGATCGTCATCTTCTGGTCGCGGAAGAAGATCACCAGGTTCTCCATCAGCGCGTCGTGCACTTCCTGGAACTGCTGGTTGCCCAGCGGCTTGGCGAGATCCACGCCGGAGATCTCGGCGCCGATGGTGGGCGTGAGCTTGCGCACGTCGATCGATTGATAGGTCATTGTTCGTTTCCTCCCGAGCTCGGGCTCGTGTGGCGCCGACGTTACGCCTTCGTGGCGGCGGCGCCCTGCCTTAAGTCGACGAAGTCCGTATTGCGGACTAGACTTGCCCGATGGGCCCCCAGACCGCCATCGAGCCGGTCCGCCGCAGTTTCGCGCTGCTGGAAGCGCTCAGTCGCCGGCGGACTTCCACCGTGGGTGTGCTGACCGGCGAGACCGGCCTGCCGCGCCCTACGGTGGTGCGCCTTCTCCACACGCTGATCGCGCTGGGCTATGCCGCGCGCGTCTCGCGCGAGCAGGGCTATCGCCTCACCGACCGCGTGCTGGGCCTCGCGGGCTCGATCCGCTTCGTCGATCATCTGGTCGACGCCGCCATCCCGCACATGAGCCGCTTCACCGCCGATCACGGCTGGCCGCTCTACCTCGCGACGCTGAGCTACGGCGCCATCACGATCCGCCATTCGACGGCGCCGGAGAGCCCGATGTCGTTCGAAGAAGCAGCCCTCAACACGCGGCGGCCGGTGCTGATCAGTGCGCTCGGCCGCGCCTGGCTGGCCTTCTGTCCGGAGGAGGAGCGGCGGAGCATCCTGCGCGACATCGGCGACCTCACGCGCCGGCAGGAAGCGGCGCTCGACGACGTGCTCGCCCGCGCCCGGCGCGACGGCTATGCCTTCACCCAGTCGCCGCGGCCCTCGCGCCTGCAGGGCATCGCCGTGCCGATCCGCCAGGGAAGTGGCGCGCGCGCACGCGTGCTGGGAAGTCTTTCCATGCGCTTCACGCGCTCGGCCATGACCGATGCCGAAGCAGGCCTGCGCTTCGGTCGGCCGCTGCAACAGCTTGCGCGTGCCATCGCGAACGACTCCGCGACCAAGAATGCGGGATAGGCTACGAGTCAGTGAGACACCTCCTTGCGTCGATCGGTGAGGGGCGACTCTTGCGATACGTGGTTGATCTGGCTCGGAAAAACGGTCCGGCCCTGCGTCCCTCTGTGAGACGCCGAATGACTCGAATCGAGACTCCCGTTCCTTCAGTTCCGGCAGCCAAGTGGGGCTTTGCCGGACATAACTTGGGATCGGTGTGTTCATCGGTCTATCCTAGTAGGATAGGAAATATATGTCAACCCGTCGCGGGCCATCCCTGCGCTCAGGTCCGCCGCTGCGCCATCCGGAAGCCGACGTTGGCGACCATCGTCAGCCCGAACATCGCGATGCCCAACAGGATCGGGCGGAACGGATCGCCGCTCAGGTCGTAGAGCCAGCCCGCGATCGTGGGCGTGGGCGCGGTGAAGAGAAAGAAGATGCTGAAGAACACGCCCATGCCGAAGGCGCGACGCTCCGGCGCCACCGCCTGGCTGGTGAGCGCCATGATGAGACCGGCCGGCGCCATGCCGACCAATCCGAAAGCGAGGGCGACCGGAACGGCGAGGTTGGTCTGCGGCAACAGCGCCAGCGAGACCATGGCCACGACCAGGCAGATGTAGAGGATGATGTCGGACTTGCCGGTGCGGTCGGCGAGCTGTCCGCAGGCCGCGCCTGACAAGATCATCACCCAGCTCGCCAGGCTGATGACGGCCGCCGCTTCGAAGGTGCCGTAGCCGCCCGCGATCAGAACACGCGAAGCGAAACTCAGATAGACGATGAAGGCTGCATTGAAGCAGCCCCAGACCAGGGCGGCGAGGATGACGAGTTTCCATTCGCGGCGCGTCATCCCGGTGGTGGCCGATGGGACGGCTGCAGTGGATGTGGCGGGGGGTGTAACGCCGGGGGATGCCGCAGGCGGGCGATAGGCCGCGAGCGTGAGCACAGCGCCGGCGAGACTGTAGAGCGCCGCCGCGGCGAAGGCCCATTGCCAGCCCATCGCGGCGGCGAGCCAGGTGTGTCCGACCTGACCCATGGCGATGCCGAACGGCCAGCTCATCACCAGGATCGCCATCGCGGTGGCGATTTCCTTCCCGGTAAACCAGTCGGCGATCATCTTGGTCATGAAGATCGTGCAGACGACGAAGCCCACACCGCACAGGACGCGACCGAACGTCATGGGACCGAAGGCGGTGGCCGTTGCGCAGACGCCGGCACCCAGCGCGAGCGATGCGAGCCCGAGGGCGACCAGCTGTTTGTCGGACACGTACCGGCCGGCGTATCCGACGGGCATCGCCAGCACGAGCCCGGGCAGGAAGAAGACGCCGATCAGCGTTCCCAGTTCGGCGTAGCTGAGGCCAAGGTCTGATGCGAGCGGATCGCCCACCGAAGCCACGGTCTGGAACTGGAAGCCGAGCCCGGCGCGGACCGCGAAGACCAGGCCGAGCATGGCCCAGCGCGTGCTGCCGCCCGATGCGGCAGTCATGCTGCTTCTGTCGGCCGTCGCGCCGCGACGGCGGCCAGGATGGCGAGGGCGGCGAGGGTGCCGAACACCAGGAGCGACGGCGTATAGGTTCCGCTGGCATCGCGCAGCACGCCGGACAACACCGGACCCACGGCCTGCGCCAGCACCTGCAGCGACAGCGCCACGCCGCGGATCGCGCCATAGCTTTCGCGGCCGAAGTAGTCGGCCCAGGCCACCGGCAGCAGCGTGAGCACGCCGCCGATGCCGAGGCCGAACAGGCCGCCGGCGACGAAGGCGTCGCGCGCGGAGTCGATGCCGATCAGGCCGAAGCTGCCCAGGGTCAGCAGAATGGCCGAGGCGACCAGCCCGTAGCGAACCGGCCAGCGGCGCGGCAGGAAGCCGATGCTAAAACTCGCCACGGCCGACATCGCCGAAAAGAAGCTGATCACCGCCGCGGCCGTGATCGGCGTCAGCCCGCATTCGATCAGGTGCGGCGCCTGGTGCAGGCTGACGCCCGCCTGCACCGGAAACACCAGCACGGTGTAGAGCGAGAGCAGCCAGAAGGCCGGCGTGCGCAACGCCTGGCCGCGACTGAAGCGCGGTTCCGGCACGGCCGGCCCGCCGCTGGTCGGGACGCGGTCCGGGGCCAGCCCGACATCCTCCGGCCGGCGCACCACCAGCAGCCAGACCGGCAGGAAGCCGACCACGAGCACCGTGGCGCCCACGGCCACCCAGCCGTCCCGCCAGTCGCCGTCGCTCATCGCGACCTGCGCCACGATCGGCAGCGCCACCAGGCCTGCCATCTGCGCCAGGGTGGCAATCGAGTTGGCCCGTGCCCGGCGCGCGACGAACCAGTTGTTGAGCGCGCCGTAGAGGCCGAGGTCGTAGGGGCCGGCCCAGACCATGCGGGCAAAACAGAACACCAGATAGAAGGCGAGCAGCGACGTCACCAGCGACAGCGACATGGTGGCCACCCCCGTGCCGAGCACGGCAAGGCACAGCACCAGCCGGGCGCCGCGGCGGTCGAGGATCGGCCCGATGATTGGCGAGATTACCGCGGCCAGCACGCCGCCCAGCGAGACCGCGCCCGCGATCTCGGTGCGCGACCAGCCGAAGTAGGCGGTCATGGGCGCCACGAAGATCGACAGCACCGCGACCGCCGGGCCCTGCCGCGCGAAGCCCGCGAGGCAGACGCAGCCCAGCACCACCCAGCCATAGTAGAAGGGCAGGCGCGGGATGAGGAAAGTCGCCAGGAACGGCGGCTTCATGGCGGGCGCCTACGCTTTGAGTCCCCTCCTCCCCCGCTTCGGAGGAGGGCTATCGCATACGAGGCATTACCGTCGTCCCGACCGCAGCGCCGAAGGCGCGAAGTGGAGGGACCTTTCTTCAAAATCGACGACCATTGTTGATGAAAAAAGGTCCCTCGACTGCGCCGCCCTGCGGGCGGCTCCGCTCGGGACGACGGGGCATCCGATCGACGCGCTGTCAGGCGACCTTCTTCGCGAGATGGGGGAACATCGCCAGCCGCGCTGCGTCGTCCATCTCGGCCTTGAAGCTGTGCTTCTCCTTCAAGGCGAGCGCCTTTTGCGCGGCCGGGCGGGCGGAGATCTCCTCGAGATGGCGCTTGAGGTTCGGCATCTGCGGCAAGGCCTCGGGCCCGAGTACGAACGGCACCAGCCGCGACCAACCCCACACCGCCATGTCGACGATGGAATAGGCATCGCCCAGCATGAAGCGGCTCTTGCCCAGCTTGGCGTCGAGAATGTCCCAGTGGCGCCGCGCCTCGAAGGTGTAGCGGTTCACGGCATAGTCCTTGGGCTCGGGTGCGAAGTTGCGGAAGTGCACGGCCTGGCCCGAGTAGGGGCCGATGCCGGAGGCCACGAACATCAGCCACGACAGCATCTCGCCGCGCGCAGCCAGTGCCGACTTGCCCGCCGACGCGCCCGGCAGGAACTGCCCGGTCTTCTCGGCGAGGTAGAGCAGGATCGCATTGCTGTCGAAGACGGTGGCGTCGCCGTCAACGATGGCGGGAACCTTGGCGTTGGGATTGACGGCGAGGAAGGCGGCGGCGTGCTGCTCGCCCTTGCGCGTGTCGACCGGCACCAGCTCGTAGGGAAGGCTCATCTCTTCGAGGCACAGTGCCACCTTCGTCGGATTGGGCGCCAGATTGTAATAGAACTTGATCATTGGTTGCCTCGCGTTGAGTGGGCTGAAGGGGGCGGATCGTAGGAGTCTGCGGCCGGCGGGGCAATGCGGGCAATGCGCAGCGCGAACCTTCGCCCAAGATGGCCGCCGACAAAGCCCGATGGCCCTGATAAAATCTGCCCACAAATCCCCCGCGACAAGTCAATAGGAGCATGCATGTCGTTTCGCGCGCTGGTTCTGAGCCAAGGTGCCGACCGCAAGGTGAGCGGAGTCCTCGAGACACTGGCCGTCGACAAGCTGCCGTCGGGCGACGTCACCGTCGCGGTCGAGTACTCGACGCTGAACTACAAGGACGGGCTCGTGCTCACGTCGGGTGGTGGGCTGGTGAAGACCTGGCCGCATGTCGGCGGCATCGATTTTGCCGGCACGGTCGAGGCGTCGGACAATCCCGCCTTCAAGGCCGGCGACAAGGTAGTGCTCAATGGCTGGCGCGTGGGCGAACTGCACTGGGGCGGCTACGCCACCAAGGCGCGCGTTAAGGGCGACTGGCTGGTCAAGCTGCCGGCCTCGATCTCGACCAAACGCGCCATGGCGATCGGCACCGCGGGCTACACCTCCATGCTCTGCGTCATGGCGCTGGAGAAGCACGGTATCAGGCCAGAGGCGGGCGAGATCCTGGTGACGGGTGCTGCGGGCGGCGTCGGCTCGGTCGCCGTCGCGATCCTGGCCAAGCTCGGCTACGCCGTCGTGGCCGCAACCGGCCGGCCGCAGGAGGGCGCCTATCTCACGGCGCTCGGGGCCAAGACCGTCATGGATCGCAAGGAGATCGTCGAGGCGCCGGACCGGCCGCTGCTGGCGGAGCGCTTCGCGGGCCTCGTCGATACGGTCTCGGGCGTGATGTTCGCCAAGGCGCTGGCGCAGGTGAAATACAATGGCGCGGCGGCGGTGTGCGGGCTGGCGGCGGGGCCGTCGTTTCCCGGCTCGATCCTGCCGTTCATCCTGCGCAACATCAGCGTCTACGGCATCGATTCGGTGATGCTGCCCAAGGGCTCGCGCGAGGCGGCCTGGCAGCGCCTGGGGGCCGACCTGCCGCTCGACAGGCTCGACAGCACGGTGAGCGAGGCGGGGCTTTCCGATCTGATGGCGATGGCCCCAAAAATCCTCAAGGGAGAGATACGGGGCCGCGTGGTCGTCGACGTCAACAAGTGATAGCTTGAGGCATCGAGTACCCAGTGCGCCAAGGAATCCGCCGATGACCCCGCCGACCAGCAAACCGATCACCAACAACCTCGACGCCTTCTTCATGCCGTTCACCGCGAATCGGCAGTTCAAGAAGAACCCGCGCATGCTAGCCAAGGCCAAGGGTGTTCACTACTGGACGCCGGAAGGCCGCAAAATCATCGACGGCACCGCGGGCTTGTGGTGCGTCAATGCTGGTCACGGCCGCGAAGAGATCAAGGATGCGATCCTCAAGCAGCTCGACGAGATGGACTACGCGCCGTCCTTCCAGATGGGCCATCCCAAGGCGTTCGAGCTGGCCGCGCGCCATGCCGCGCTCCTGCCGGGCGACCTCAACCACGCCTTCTACTGCAACTCGGGATCCGAGGCCGTCGACAGCGCGCTCAAGATCGCGCTCGCCTACCACCGCGCCAACGGCCAGGGCACGCGCACGCGCTTCATCGGCCGCGAGCGCGGTTATCACGGCGTGGGCTTCGGCGGCATCTCGGTCGGCGGCATGGTCAACAATCGCAAGTGGTTCGGCGCGATGCTGCCGGGTGTCGATCACCTGCCGCACACGCACCTGCCGCAGAACGCCTTCTCGAAGGGCCAGCCTGAGCACGGCGCCCATCTCGCCGATGCGCTCGAAGGTATCGTGGGGCTGCATGACGCGTCGAACATCGCCGCCGTCATCGTCGAGCCCTGCGCTGGTTCGACCGGCTACCTGCCGCCGCCGAAGGGCTACCTCGAGCGCCTGCGCGAGATCTGCACCAAGCACGGCATCCTGCTGATCTTCGACGAAGTCATCACCGGCTTCGGCCGGCTCGGCACGTCGTTCGCCGCCGAGAAGTTTGGCGTGATCCCCGACCTGATGACCGTTGCCAAGGGCATCTCCAACGCCACCGTCCCGATGGGCGGCGTGTTCGTTCGCAAGCCAATCTACGAAGGTCTGATGCACGGACCGGAGAGCGCCATGGAGCTTTTCCACGGCTACACCTACTCGGCTCATCCGCTGGCCTGCGCCGCGGCTTCGGCCGTGCTCGACATCTATCGCGACGAGAATCTGTTCGAGCGCTCAGCCGAGCTGTCGCCGTACTGGGAGCAGGGCCTGCACTCACTGAAGGGCCTGCCCAACGTCATGGACATCCGCAACCTGGGCCTCGCGGGCGGCATCGACCTCGCCCCGTCGGGTCCGGTCGGCACGCGCGGGTATGCCGCCTTCACCAAGGCGTTCGAACTTGGCCTGATGGTCCGCCAGTCGGGCGATGCGATCGCGATGTCGCCGCCGCTGGTCATCGAGAAGGCCCAGATCGACGAGATCATCGACATCACCGCCAAGACGATCAAAGCGATCGCCTGATCGCGTGGTCCTGACGGGTGAATTTCTCTGGCTGATCGGTGAAGCCGCCGCGGTAATGCATGTGGTCATCGCCGCGGCGGTGACCGTTCATGTCCTGCTCAACAAGCGCAATGTCGGCGCCGCCGTCTCGTGGATCGGCATCGCCTGGCTGTCGCCGTTTCTGGGCGGCCTGCTGTACGCGATCATGGGTATCAACCGCGTCAAGCGTCGTGCCAAGCGACTGCTGCGCGCGCATTCAAAGCCTGCCATCGCCGAGGCGGCGTCGGCCGACATGGCCCCCGACGATCCGCTGGCGCCACTGGAGTTCGCCGTCGGTCGGCTGACGGGCCTGCCGCGCGAGCACGGCAACAGCGTCGAGATGCTGCGCAATGGCGATCAGGCCTATCCCCGCATGCTGGAGGAGATCGGCCGAGCCAAGAAGAGCATCGGCCTCGAGAGCTACATCTTCCGGGCCGATGCCGCGGGTGAGCCGTTCCATGAGGCGCTGATTGCCGCCCATCGCCGTGGCGTACAGGTGAGGGTGCTGATCGACGGCGTCGGTGGCGGCTACTTCCGGTCGGGCACCTATCGGCGTCTCAGCGAGGCGGGCGTGCCGGTTGCGCGCTTTCTTCACTCGTACCTGCCGTGGCGCATGCCCTTCGTGAACCTGCGCAACCACCGCAAGGTGCTGGTGATCGACGGCCGTGTCGGCTTCACCGGCGGGATCAACATCGGTGCTGAAAACCTGCAGGCGACCCATCCGGTGCATGCGGTGCGGGACACGCATTTCCGCTTCGAGGGGCCTGTCGTCGAACAACTCACCGATGCCTTCGCCGACGATTGGCTGTTCGCCACCGGAGAGCATCTTCCCGATGAGGCATGGTTCCCGGCGATCGACAATGCCGGTGTCGTGGCGGCGCGCGTGGTGACCTCCGGGCCGGACGAGGACAACGAACGCATCGAGTTCGTGGCACTCCATGCCATATCCTGTGCGCGCAAATCGGTTCGCGTCGTCACGCCGTATTTCCTGCCACCGGAGCCGCTGACGATGGCGCTGGGTCTCGCCGCCATGCGCGGGATCGAGGTAGACCTTATCATTCCCGAGCATGGCAATCATGCCGTTCTCGACTGGGCACGGCGGATCCCGCTCCGACCGCTGATCGAGGCGGGTTGCCGCGTCTGGCTGCTGCCGCCGCCGTTCGAGCATTCGAAGCTGATGACGATCGACGACAACTGGTCGTTGGTCGGCAGCGCCAACTGGGATACCCGCAGCTTCCGTCTGAATTTTGAGCTCAACGTCGAACTGCACGACACCGGCTTCGCGAAGGAGCTCGCGATTGCGACCGGCCTTTGCCGGCGTCTGACGGTGGCCGAGTTGGATGCGGATCCCTTGCCGATTCGTCTGCGCAACGGTGCGGCCCGGCTGCTGCAGCCCTATCTCTAAGCTGAATCAGACGAGCGCGGCGCGGATCTTGGCGATACGCCGGCGTGTGCCTCGCAGCGGATCGCGTTTTGACGCTGCTTCCGTGACGTGCAGGTGGACGACGATCGGGCGGTGATCGGACGGGCCGGCGGCGAGCGTGTCGGTCGCGCTGCAGCGCAGCCCATGGACCAGGCAACGATCGAGGCGGAACGGCACGACGTTGCTGGCGAAATGTGTCGTGTCGAGAGGACCGACGTCGAAGAATCCGGGCACCAGGATCGGTCCGACCGCGTTGTAGTCGCCCAGGATGGCCGAGGGCTTGCCGCGCAGCTTGGCGGCAATGCGCGCGAGCTGGCGGCGGTTCAGGAGCTGGCCGTGCGAGAGATGGACGTTGGCGAAGGTGATGCCGTTCACCTGGAGGATCTGCGCCCGGCGGCGCGGCAGCTTGCCGGGCAGCTTCGACGCCGGCAATGCGAGCGGACGCAGCGAGGCGATAGGATGGCGGCTCCAAGCGGCGAGGCCGTGGATCTTTCCCGGCCAGGGCAGGCGGTGGAAATGGCCGCCGGCCAGCGCCGGCAGCGAGTCGATGTGCTCCGTCGCTTCCTGCATGAGGAGAAGCTCGGGCCGCTCGCGCTCGACAAGTGCTGCCACATCCTCGACGGCGGCGCCGGTGAGGCGCAGCAGGTTCCAGCTGATGATCTTCACGCCCGCCTCACCACATCACGCCTTACGATTTGGAATTCCGGTCGCGCCGCGCTGTCCGACGGGCGAGGCGGATCTGCTCGGTGAGCAGGCTCGCGGTGCCGGCGGCGGCCTGCAATTCCTGGCGGACCGTCTCGCGCCGCTCGTGGATCGAGGCGATCACCAGCCCCATCGGCACGCCGAGGCCGACCAGCGCCGACTCGGCCAGCTGCAGGCTCGCCTCGATGGTCTCGGGGACGGTGTCGGTGACGCGAAGCGTGTAGAGGTGGCGGGCGTGCTGGGCATCATGGGCGCGCGCCACGATCATGACGTCGGGGCGGCGCGCCCGCACCGCCCGCACCACGTCGTCGACCACCGCGGTGTCGATCGTGACGATGACGCCCGTTGCCTCGTCGATGCCGCAGCGCTGCAGGTAGATCGGGTTGCTGGCATCGCCGTAGTAGATCGGGCGACCGAGGTTGCGCCAACGCTCGACGAGGGCGACGTCCTTGTCGGTGGCGAGATAGGCGATCTCGTGCTTGTCGAGCAGGTCGCAGACCAGTTGGCCGACGCGGCCATGGCCCACGACGATGACACGCTTGGTATGGTCGTCCGGCGGCAGCACGGTCGAGGACGGCCGCGATGGCGCTTCCGCATCAAGCCGCTTGTGGATGCGCCGGGCGGCCAAGGCGACGAACGGCAATGTGCCCATGGTCAACGACACCACGGCGAGGACGCCTGCCGCGACGCCGCTGTCGATCAGCCGGAGCTGGGTCGCCAGCCCGATGCCGATGAAGGCGAACTCGCCGCCGGGGGCCAGCAGCAGGCTGGTTTCCATGCTGGTCGACCACGGTACGCCGAACAGCCGGCAGAGCGGCGCCAGCAGCAGCGTCTTGGCCACGATCATGGCGAGGAACCCGCCGGCCACCAGCAGCGGCTCGCGCCAGATGAACCCCAGGTCGATATGCATGCCGACGGAGAAGAAGAAGACTCCCAGCAGCAGGCCGCGGAAGGGATCAATCATCGCCTCGACCGCGCGGCGGTATTCGGTCTCGGCGAGGAGAAGGCCGGCAATGAAGGCGCCCAGCGCCATCGACAGTCCGGCGGCGGAGGCGATCACGCCCGAGCCGACGGCGATCAGCAGCGTGGCGGCCATGAAGAATTCCGGATTGTCCGTGCTGGCGGCGAGGCGAAACAGCGGCTTCAGCACGAGCCGGCCGACAACGGCGATCACGCCGACGGCGACGAAGGCCTCGACCAGGGCCACCACGACGCCCTGCAGGACCGCACCTTCCGAATGGCCGCCCAAGGCACTGATCAGGAACAGCAGCGGCACGACGGCGAGATCCTGGGCCAGCAGGATGGTGAAGCTGGTACGTCCGGTCGTCGACATCATGCGGCGTTGCCCGGAGAGCAGCTCCATGACGATGGCCGTCGAGGAAAGCGCCAGGCAGGAGCAGATGATCAGCGCCGCGGCCGGTGGCTGGCCGAGCCAGAGCGCACCGAGACTGATCACCAATGCGGTCAGGATGACCTGCGACATGCCCAGCCCGAACACCAGCCGGCGCATGGTGATCATGCGGCGCATCGACAGTTCCATGCCGATGAAGAACAGCAGGAAGACGATTCCCAAATCGGCAATGAAGGCGATCTGCTTTTCGCCGGTGACGGTGAGCCAGTCGATGGCGCGTGAATAGTCGGCGAGCTGCCCCAGCCCATACGGGCCGAGCAGGGCGCCGACGACCAGAAAGCCCAAGACCGGGCTGATCTTCAGGCGATGGACGACCGGCGCCACGATCGCCGCCGTTCCCAGAACGATCAGGGCATCCTTGAAGACGAAGATTTCCGACGGACCTGCCATTGGCGCAAACATAGACTGCGGCCGACGATCTGTGCACACTTTCATCGGCAAGGAATGAATACGGGATGGAGACGACATGAAAGTAGTCATCACCGGCGGCGCGGGCTTTCTCGGCAAGAAGCTGGCACGGCGCATCCTGCAGCAGGGCGCGATCGCGGGGCCTGCCGGTACGGCCGAGCGGGTGAGCGAACTGCTGCTGTTCGATGTCGCCAAGGCGGCGGGGCCGGGGCTCGACGATCCCAGGGTCAAGACGCTGGCCGGCGACATCGCCAATTTCGCCACCGTGCAGTCGATCGTGCAGGGCGCGGCCACGGTGTTCCATTTCGCCGCCGTGGTGAGCGCGGGCGCGGAAGCCGATTTCGATCTCGGCTACCGGGTCAATCTCGACGGCACGCGCAACGTGCTCGAAGCCTGCCGGGCGCTCGGCACCAATCCCCGGGTCGTCTTCACCAGTTCGCTGGCGGCCTTCGGCGGCGACCTGCCGCCGGCCGTGACCGACGACACGCCGCTCACGCCCCAGACCTCATATGGCGCGCAGAAGTCGATCGGCGAGTTCCTGGTGCGCGACTACACCCGAAAAGGCTACCTGCGGGGCACTGCCGTGCGGCTGCCGACGATCTGCGTCCGCACAGGCCTGCCCAACAAGGCGGCCTCGACCTGGGCGAGCTCGGTGGTGCGCGAGCCGCTGACGGGCGTGGACGTCGTCTGTCCGGTGACGCCGGAGACCATCATGGTCGTGCTCAGCCCGCGCAAGACGGTAGATGCCTTCATGCGCCTGCACGACCTGCCGCCGGACGCCTTCGGGCCGGGCCGCACCCTGCTGCTGAATGGCATCAACGTGACGGCGAAGGAGTTGGAGGCCGCCGTGGGCCGCCATGCCGGCAATCGCCGCGCCGGCAAGGTGGTCTGGCAGCACGATCCGGCCATTCAGCGGATCTGCGACGGCTGGCCCCAGGGCATCGATTCGAAGCGTTCGCGCGCGCTCGGGTTCGAGACCGACAAAGACCTCGACGAAGTCGTGCGCCACTTCATCGCCGACGATCTCGACGATCAGATGAAGATCGCCCAGCCGGCCTGATCCTAGTTGCCCCGCAGCATGCGCCAGCCGTTCTGCAGATGACGCCAAGGTCCCCAGACGTGGCGCGTGCGCATCATGTGCCAGCGCTGCGGCTCGTTGTCGGGGCCGGCGACGGGTCCGGCATCCTCGACATAGTCGGTGATGCCGACGGCGTCGGTGTCCCAGGGCCCGGTGGTCTTGAAGATCGTCGTCTTGGCGCCGTAGGTGCCAAGCGCCCGCGACATGCCCGACGCCATGAAGTCCATGTAGCGCGGCAGGCTTTCGGGGCGGCAGAGATAGCCCTTGTTGAAGCCCACGGCGAGCAGCCGGAAATGGAAGGGGTTCTTTTCGAGGTAGCGGATCACCTCGGTGGTGTTGGCGGGATAGCGCGGCGAGAAGAAATCGTCGATCACCACGATTCCCTCGGCGTTGACGATCCGGTTGGCGAACTCGAGCTCGCGATAGACCGCGGTGCCGGTATGCTCGCCGTCGATATGGAACCAGCGCACTGTCTGATGCATGGCCCGGATGTCGAGCTTGGCCGGCAGGTCGGCCGAGGGGCCGGACAGCGGCACGATGTTGGCGGGCTCCACGCCGATCGACTGGATGGCGCGATGGACCGCGGGTTCGTCCAGCCTGAGGTCGCACAGGTAGAGCTTTTCGTCGCCCTTGCGATAGGACGCCAGCACCGAGGCCGAGCGACCGCGCCATACACCGATCTCGAACAGGTCCCCGGTCACCCGGGACTGCTGGTCGAGCAGGGCGCGCCAGACGCAATAGGACTGGAACATGAACCAGCCCGGGATTGCGTCGATTTTTTCCCAACTCAGCATCGTCGATCCTCGCTTGCGACGCCTTGCTAACAGCGCCCCTTCGACGCTGCAAGCCGGGACCGCTTGCGTCCGTCCCGACGGTCGGGTACCCCCACGCCTGCTTATGCCAACAACAACAATCGCCTACCGAACGATGATCGGTCTGCTTTGGGGACTGGCACTCTGGCATAGCTGGGAGAGCCGGGGACTTTTCGTCGACGGCTTCGCATTCCTCGTCCAGATCGCGCGCCGCGAGTGGTTCTTCGACTTCTATGCGCCGCGCCTCTACGCCATGGTCATCGGCCAGGTTCCGGTCATGACGGCGCTGTTCCTGGGCGTCACCGACCTGCATCTCATGGCCCGGCTGCTGTCGCTCGGGCTGTTTGCCGTTCCGACCGCCCTCTATTCCCTCGCCCTGATGCGGGTGAAGGACGATGCGGTGCTGCTGGCGGCCGTCGTCGCGGCAATCGCCCTGGTCTTCATGACGACGTCGTTCTTCATCGTCGGCGAGTACAATACCGCCTATGCGCTCTCGATCCTGGCCGCGGTCCGGCTGGCGACCGCCCGGAAGCTCGAGCTGTCCGACAGCCTGATGCTGGCGGGGCTGGCGTTCCTCTCGATGCGGACCTACGAGGTGATGATCTATCTCGGGCCGCTGCTGGCGGCGATGATCTTCTGGGCGATCCGCCGGGCTCCCGCCCGGCCGATCCTTCCCACCGCGCTGCATATCGCCGCCGCCGGGATGTTCATTGCCGGCATGGTCATCGCGGCCGGCTCCATCATCCAGCCCTTCTCCGAGGACCATCTCAGCAATACCCTCACGACGGCCGCGAACTTCTGGCAGAACATACAGTTCGACATGGCGCTGGCGGCGGCGCTGGTGGTTGTGGGCTGGGCGCTGATCAATCCTCGCGCGCTGCTGGGCACGAGGCCCTATCGCTGGGCCGGATTTTTCCTCGTCATCCTCGCCTTGTCGCCCGTGCTGGGGCTGAGCGACACGCTCATCAGGCCGCTCGCCAAGTCGCAGTACGTCGCACGCACGGCAGCGGGGCTGGTGATCGCCACGATCATCGTTTTCATATGGGCCTACCGCTCGAGCCTCGCGGCCAGGATTCCGGCGCTCGTCGTCCTCGCCACGCCGGTGGCGGCCCGCCGCTTCGTCACCTTCGCGTTGCTGATGATGCTGGCCGTTCTGCCTTCCGACATCTACTTGACCGGCACCTGGATCTCCTACCTCGACGCGGTGCGAACGGCGGTCCGTACCCAGAGCGGGGTGATCACCTTCGAGAGCACCTCGCTGTCCGAAAATCCGCACCTCCATCTGGTCGAGGCCTGGATATTGCCGAGCCAGAGCCTGGCGCTGCGGGCCAAGCGCGGCGACGGGATCATCGCGCCGCCGCGCGATTTCGACGCCTGGCAGCCATTCCCGCCCGAACGGCCATACCCGCTCGGGTCCTTTTCTTGGCGCGACTAGCCATGCCTCGTGCCCCGCAAATCACCGCCTACCGGGCCGTCGTCCTGCTGCTCTGGGCACTGGCCATCTACAACGCGTTCGAATGTCGTGGTCTGTTCTGGGACGGCTCGGCCTTCCTGGTGAACCTGCTCGACGGCGA
>CANJHI010000067.1 GCA_947474005.1 Alphaproteobacteria bacterium
AAAGACGACCGTCTCGAAAACCGCACCGCACTCTTTTGCCACCTCACCCATCGCCATCCTCCGCGAATCGATTCAGAGGATCACCACAGATTCAGCATTTCAGAGGCTTGTCACCCAGTCCTTCACCCGATTACCCTGCTCCGGGAAGGGGCTGGCATGGTAGATCTGGCCGTTTTCCCGATCTACTGCGGGATCACCCTTGACTTGGTCCGGACCGATGCCTAATCGTTAACTTTATGGTTAACTATCAAAGCCCCGTCCTCGACCGCACTTTCGCCGCCCTCGCCGATCCGACGCGCCGCGCCCTCCTCGCCCGGCTCGACGAACAGGGCGGCGTCTCGGTCAGCGATCTCGCCCGGCCATTCTCGGTGTCGCTGCCGGCCATCATGAAGCACCTCGACGTGCTCTCCGATGCCGGCCTGATCGCGCGCAAGAAAGTCGGCCGCACCGTCACCTGTCAGCTCAAGGCCGAACCGATGGAGCAGGCAATGAACTGGCTGGCCAAATACGAGCGCTACTGGACGGAGCAGCTCGACCGCCTCGCCGCCTTCGTGGAGGACGACTCATGGCAAACAAGCCCAGCCTCGCCCTCAAGCGCCGCCTCAAAGCGCCGCCGGAAAAAGTCTACCAAGCCTGGACCGTCCCGGAAAAAATGATCCGGTGGTGGGGCGTCACCGATCGTAAGAGAACGCCCATCGCCGAATCAGACGTCAGGGTCGGCGGCGGCTTCCGCGTGCAGTTCTGGACGCCCAACGGCGAGCATCAAAGTGTGAGCGGCATCTACCGCCAGGTCGTGCCGGCCGAGAGACTGGTCTTCTCGTGGGCCTGGCAAACCACACCGGAACGCCAATCGCAGGTGACAGTCGACCTGAAACCCGACGCCGGCGGCACCCTCCTGACGCTGACGCACGAACAATTCTTCAACGAGAAGGCGCGCGACGACCATCGCGGCGGATGGACCACGGCGCTCGACAATCTGGAGCTTGTGTTCGCATGACTCTCGATACCTCGGCCCTGGAGGCTTGGCGCCACCCCGTGGCAATGAGCGATGCCGGCGCCCGGGCGGCGCTGTTCGACGGGCTGCCGGACGACGCGGGCGGGCTGGCGGAGGTCGTGCAGGGCGTGATGATGCACCAGCATATCGCCTCGGCCTATGGCCTCACCCTCACGCCCGAGCAGCACGCCGAGGCCCACGCGAGGGCAGTCGGCGACATCCTGGACGGCATCGTCGGGCACGACCCGCGGCCGCTCACCGCCCAGCGGCCGGTCGAGGCCCGCCAGGTCGGCGTGTGCCGGCACTTCACCCTGCTGCACGTCGCCATGCTGCGGAGCCGCGGGATCGCCGCGCGGGCGCGCTGTGGCTTTGGCGCCTACTTCGTCAAAGACATGTTCATCGACCACTGGGTGACGGAATATTTCGACGAGGCGGCGCGCCGCTGGGTGCTGGTCGATGCCCAGCTCGATGCCCGCCAGCGCGAGCTCTTCAAGGTGACGTTCGATCCGCTCGACGTGCCGCGTGAGCAATTCCTGGTGGCGGGCGAGGCCCGGCAGCGCTGCCGTGACGGCAAGGCCGAACCCAAGGCCTTCGCCATCCTCGACATGTCGGGCCTGTGGCTGATTGCCGGCAACGTCATCCGCGACGTGGCCGCCCTCAACAACCGCGAGATGTTGCCGTGGGATGCCTGGGGTGGCATGAGCCGGACTGACGACGAGATCGACCTTGGTTTCATCGACCGCCTGGCCGGGGTGAGCCGGGCGCCCGACGCCGATTCACAGGCGCTGCGAAGTGCCTACGACGACCTGCGGGTCGTGGTGCCGGCCACTGTCTTCAATGCGGTTTTGGGCCGTCCCGAGCCCGTCTCCTGACTTTCTCCGCCGCCCGATTCACCCTAAGCTGGTGCGCCCCAGATTGGCTCATTCGGAACGGTAGGAGGCATCGATGCCCGCACTCTCGCTGGATCACTGGAACGTCTACTGCAAGGACCTGAAGGCCACCGTGCGTTTCTATGAACGCTATGTCGGCCTGCGCGACGGCGATCGCCCGCCGTTCCCCTTCCCCGGCGCCTGGCTCTATGCCGGCGAAAAGGCGATCCTTCATCTCGTGTCGGAGACCGGCCGCAAGGATCACGGCGGTGGCGCCATCGACCACGTCGCCATCAACTGCGCCGACATCCGCGGCACGATCGACCAGATCAAGAAGGACAAAGTCCCGTTCGAGGTCCGCAAGGTCCCGGCGCGGCCGTTGCAGCAGGTCTTCCTGCACGATCCCGACGGCGTGATGATCGAGCTTAATTTCTGGGACGAAGCCGACGTGCCGGAGATCGACGCCTCGCGCACGATGCCCGGCGAACGCATGCAGAAGGCCAAGACGAAGACGAAGGCGAAGGTCGCGGCCTGATGCGCCTTGCTGCCCTGGTGGTTCTGGCGGCGACCTGCGTCGCCGGAATCGCCCAGGCGCAGCAGCACGAGACCATCTCGTTCGAGAGCCGCCAGAAGGGCCAGCCGGTCCAGGTGACGGCCGAAATCTACTGGCCGGCCGCGACCGGCCCGGTGCCGGCCATGGTCATCCATCACGGCAGCAGCGGCCTCAGCGATGCGCGCGGCGGCCGTGTCGCGCGCGAGATGGTGGCGATGGGCGTGGCCGCCGTGGTGATCGATTCCTTCAAACCGCGCGGCGTAAGTTCGACAGTCCAAGACCAGTTCTCCGTCACCGGCGAGGATTTCAACCTCGACGCGCTGATGGCGCTCAGGGCGCTGGGCACGAACGCCCGCATCAACAGGACGCAGATCGGCATCACCGGCTTCTCCAAGGGCGGCACCTCGAGCCTGATGGCGTCACACGAGCGACTGGTCGTGGCCGCCGGCGTTCCCGCCGGCCTGCGCTATGCGCTCCATGTACCGTTCTATCCGGCCTGCGCCGTGCAGTACTACCGGCCGATGACCACCGGCGCGCCGATCTACATGCTGCTGGGCGGGGCCGACACCTATGTCGGTGTCGAGCCGTGCCAGACCTATGCCGAGGCGTTGCGGGTGGGCGGCGCGCGCATCGAGGTCATGGTCTTCCCCGGCGCCATGCACGGCTTCGATGGCGGCAGGGCCTACTTCACCCCGCAGGGCGAGAACTACTCCAAATGCGTCCTCCAGCAACAAGCCAACGGCTCCTGGGTCGAGCGCACGAGCGGCATCATGACCACCGGCGCCGACGGCAAGACGATCCCGGGCGCTGGCGCGAAAGCGCTGGCCGCCTGCCGCACGCTCGGCGTCAGCGGCGGCGGCAACGAGGCTGCGGCCAAGCAGTCGATGGACGACCTCAAGAGCTACGTGCGCCGCCACCTGCAGGGCGGCTAGAATCAATCGACCGTCGGCGCGGCCTTCAACCGTTCCAGATAGTCCGCCGGCAGCAGGTCGCCGCCGGCCAGCAGGAAGCCGAGATAGGCGCACGTGGGCTTGAGGTCTGCACCCACCTTCAAGGCCACGTAGGTGATTGCCTCGACGGTTTCGCCGTTGTCCGCCCGAATCACTGCCACCGTGCGCCGCTCGTAGTGACCTGCAGCCACGCCCTCATGGATGTCGAGAACCTCGAACCCCTTGGGCGGCAGCGCGTTCAGGGTGCCGTGCACGGCCTCGCCCGCGGCTGGGACGATGTTGCCGGCGCCGGCGCCCGGCGGCGCATCGGGCCGCGTGACCTGCTTGTCGAAGGTGAGCCGCCAGCCGTCGAGCCGGCCGCCGATGCGTTCGCCGGCCGCGACACCTTGCGGCTTCAGCCGGTCGTCGAACAGGCGCCCGGCGTCCATGTTCGAGCCATAGGCGAAGTACCAGATCAAGCCAGGCGCCATACCCGCACCGCCTCGTCGTAGCCGCGGATCGCCATCGGGCCGAGATCGATCGCGCCGTCGGTCTCGACACTCGCATGGACCGGATCGGACACGAGCAGGCGCGAGCCGGTCTCCTTGGTGAGCTGCTCCAGACGCGCGGCGAGGTTCACCGTGTCGCCGATCGCCGTGTATTCCTTGCGCTGCGGCGAGCCCACGATGCCGGTGACCGCCTCGCCGATATGGATGCCGATGCCGACGCGCAGCACTTGCCGGGGCCGGACCTTGTTCCAGGCGTCGACCGCGTCGAGCATGCCGCGCGCCGCCGCCAGCGCGTTGCGCGCCGCGGCCGGATCGTCGAGCGGCGCGCCGAACAGCGCCAGAAAGCCGTCGCCCAGGAACTTGTTGATGATGCCGTTGTGCCGGTCGACGACCTCGATCATGTCGGCAAAGAAGTCGTTGAGCAGCGCCACCGTCTCGCCGGCCGGCCGTGTGCGGGTCATCGCGGTGAAGCCGCGGATGTCGAGGAACAGCACGCACACGGTACGCATCTCGCTCGGCGGTTCCGTCGAGGCGGCGAGCAGGCGATCGACCACGGCGGGCGAGACATGCTGGCCGAACAGGTTGGTGACGCGGTCGCGCGCCGCCGCCACCGCGACCGAGTGCTCGAACTGCCGGCGCAGGCTGCCGGCCACCACGCCGGCGACGACGCCGGCCAGCAACAGTATGAAGCTGCGGCTGCAATGGTAGATCAGGGTCTCGTCGGGATCGGTGCCCCAGGGCACGATCGGCAGCAGCCAGAGAACGAGGATCATCTGCTGGACCGCCGCCACGACGCCGGTCCACAGCGACAGCCAGAAGTCGAGCCTGAGCGTCGAGAGCAGAATGAAGATGAAATAGAGCAGTGGCGGCCAGAAGCCGAACACGAGCTGCGGGTCCATATGGAGGGCCAACATCGTGATGATGACACCGGGCAGGCTGGTCTCGATCAACGCATTGAGGAAGCGGGCGGGCCGCGGAAAATCCTTGTCCCTGGCCAGGCGCCGCCGAAGGATCGTCATTGCCCCCAGCTCGTAGAGCAGGAACGGGCCGATACCGGCGAACGGCAGCCACCCCGAGATCCCGCCCCTGAACATGCGCTGGTTGAGGTCGGTGAACAGGTTGGCCGCGATCAGGGTTGTTGCCAGCAGGACCGCCAGGACGACGGCCAGCGCGCGCATACGCTGCAGCTCGCTGCGCAGGATCTCGCGCCGGAGCGCGTCGTCGTAGGAGTTGTGGGCGGGATCGTGTGCGGCCTTTGCCATCATGGTCGGCACGCTAGCCAGCCGGCGCGGGCTCCACAACGGTGGGCGGGAATGCTAGGAACGGGTCATGCCGCTGAAGGAGATCGTCCGCGAACTGCAAGGCAAGGCCGCCAACTTGGCGCTCCGCATGCCGATCGCGTGGGTCAATATCCTGGCCGGGCCGCCGGCCGCCGTCGACGGCCGCACCCTGGACGGCCGCACGCAGTGGTTCCTGCAGCTCCTGGCCCGCAGCGGCCAGCAGCCCCTGCACAAGCTCAGCATCGCCGAGGCCCGCGAGGATTTCGACGCCTTCATGCTGTTGCTGGGCGGCCGGCCGGCCCCCGTCGGCGAGATCGTCGACCGGACCATGCCGGGCCCCGCCGGACCGATGCGCATCCGCATCTATCGCCCCGCCGGCACGGTCGCGCGGCTGTTGCCCACGATCCTCTATTTCCATGGTGGCGGCTGGGTGATCGGCAGCCTCGAAGGCTACGACCTCGCCTGCCGCTATTTCTGCGCCCGCTCGGGCTGCGCCATCGTCTCGGTCGACTACCGGCTGGCGCCCGAACACAAGTTTCCCGCCGCCATCGACGATGGCATTGCCGCCTATCGCTGGCTGGCGAGCGAGGCGACCGGGCTCGGCCTCGATGCCGGCCGCATCGTGCTGGCAGGCGATTCCGCCGGCGGCGCCATCGCCGCCGCGGCGGCGCAGGAGCTGCGCGGCGAGCCGCAGCCGCCCTGCCTGCAATGGCTGATCTACCCCGCCACCGATCTCGCCGGCGACACCGCCTCGCAGCGAAGCTGCCGCGACGGCTTCCTGCTGACGCATGCGGACATGGAGTGGTTTCGCGGCCACTACCTCAATACGCCCGCCGAGATCGACGATCCGCGCGCCTCGCCATTGCGCGCGACCGACCTTACGGGTGTGGCGCCGGCCCTGGTGTTCACGGCGGGTTTCGATCCGCTGCGCGACGAGGGCGAGGCCTACGCCAGGCGCCTCGGCGCTGCGGGCGTCAAGACCATCCATCGCGAGTTCGAGACGCTGATCCACGGCTTCATCGGCATGCGCGGCGCCATCCAAGCGGCGGCGCGGGCAACGGACGACATGGTGGCCGGACTGCGCCACGAACTGGCGCAACTTGGACGATGAGACGGGAACACCTGACATGAGCGACGACGCCCCCCCTGACCTTGCTGCCATCGACCTGCGCGGCGAACGCTCGGGCCGGCGCGAGCAGAACAAGGCGGAGAATCGCACCGCGCTCCTCAAGGCGGCGCGCGCGGTGTTCGCCGAAATGGGATCGGGTGCGGCCAGCGTGCGCGACATCGTGCGCCGCACCGACCTCGCCTCGGGCACCTTCTACAACTACTTCAAGGACAAGGACGAGATCTTCGAGGCCGTGGTCGGCGAGCTGACGGGTGAGCTGCTGAAGCGCCACCGCCTGGGCCGCGGCCAGGCTCAGAGCGCCGAGGAGTTCTTCCGCAAGCACTACGCGGTCTATTTCGACTTCATCGTCGAGGACCCCGAACTGCTGGCCATGGCACAGAAGAATTTCACCGCCATCCGCACGCTGCTCGACAAGCCCGACGTGCGGGCGCTGGCACTGGCGCTAAACGAGGACATCCGCGCCGCCATCGCCCGGGGCGTGCTGCCCAACGTCGACGTCTCCTATCTCGCGGCCTCGCTGGCCGGCGTCGCCTTCGAAGTCTCGGTGGTCATGGTGGCGCGCGATCCGGTCGATCCCGCCGGCGCCACGGAATTCGCGACACGGCTGATGCTGGGCGGCCTGCCTCACGTGCCGCGGCGGTCTCCCGCCTGACGGTCATGGCGTGCGAAAGATCGGCTTGAAGGTGGCGGCGTCTTCCCAGGTGATCGCCGGACGATCGCCCGAATCCCACTGCTTCCACGCCATGTTCTCGACCAGCCGGAAGGGCGCGCGCATCGCCTCGAGGCTGGCGTCGAGGCCGGCAAGATCGGCCGCCTCGTAGATCGCATGATGCCGTGCGGGGTCGCGCCGCACGCTGCTGTACCGCCGGCATGCCGCCCATGACGGGACATCGGCCACATTCTTGGGCAGGTAATCCTGCTCGTACCAGTCGTTGAACCGCTGCTCCTGTCCGGCCGCCAGTTCGATGCTCACCATGAAGAAGGGCCGGCCGGCGAAGTTGCCGTCGATCGGCTTGCGTGGATGAGCCCATCGCTCGACATAGAGGCAGGGCGGCTCGACGTCGAGCATCGCCAGCGCCTGCCACTTCTTCAGCTCGGCATCGGAGCGGCGGCCGATCGCATCGACCGCCTGTTCGGCAGTCTGCTGGGTCTCGCACTCGAAGATCGTGAAGAACTGCTTGCGGTAGTACTTCAGCGATCCCGCGACATGATGCTCCTGGTAGCGCCATGCCGACCTGAGCGCGGGAACATCGCGCATCAGGCCCGGGAGATAGCGGTGGTTATAGTATTCGCTGAACGGCGCTTCCTGCTCCACATCGAGCCGGAAAGACGCCACGACGAGCGGCCGCCCCACCATGCGAGCCGCCCGGCAGCCTAGGCGCCCTTCGCGATCGGGTTGCGCAGCACGCCGATCTTCTCGATCTCGATTTCGCAGACGTCGCCCGGCTTCAACCAGTTCGGCGGCTTGCGCGCCATGGCCACGCCCGACGGCGTACCGGTGATGATGACGTCGCCCGGATCGAGCGTCATGACCTTGCTCAACTCGTGGATCAGGGTCGGCACGTCGAAGATCAGGTCGTCGGTGCTGCTGTCCTGCATGACCTCGCCGTTGACACGGGTCATGATGCGCAGCGGCGCGCCGCCCTTGGGCAGTTCGTCGGGCGTCACGATGTCGGGGCCGAAGCCGCCGGTGGCATCGAAGTTCTTGCCCAGCGTGAACTGGCCGCCCGACTTGCGCTGCCAGTCGCGGATCGAGCCGTCGTTGAAGCAAGCATAGCCACCGATCACAGAGAGCGCCTTCGACTTCGCCACATTACGGCACTTCTTGGCGATGACGACGGCGAGCTCGGCCTCCCAGTCATACTGGTCGGAGTGGCTCGTCGACAGCATCTTGCCGTTGTGCGGCACCAGCGTGTTGTTGAAGCGCGTGAACACCACCGGATAGGTCGGGATCGGGCTGCCGGTCTCCTCGGCGTGCTTGCGGTAGTTGAGGCCGATGCAGAGGATCTTGCCCGGGCTGGGAATCGGCGTCAGGTACTTCGCCGATTTCTCCGACACCGTGGCGCCAGCCTTGGGCTTGGCGCAGGCCTTGGCGACGGCCGCCTGGACCGCCTTGCCGCCGGCCAGGATCTCGACCACGGACTTCGGCCCGCGCGGCATCTGCTTGCTGAGATCGACGATCTTGCCATCGCCCATCTTGACGCCGACCGCGGCCTTGCCGCCGCTCATGATTGTGCAAAGACGCATAGTGTTTCCCCCCTTGGAATTTCGCCCGAATTACGGCCGGTGCGTAAATTCCTCCCTCCAGCACGAGTGGTCAAGCTTTGCTAGAATGCAGCATGCGTTTCCCCTTCCTTGCCCCGTTTCTCCTGGCCTCGATCGTCGTTGCTGCTCCCGCATCGGCTCAGCTGCTGGTCCCCCTCACTACGCCGGATGGCCGTGTCGCCTGCACCCAGGGCATGACCGGCATCGGCCGCCCGGCCTCGTGGCAGGCGCTGGCCGATCCCGAGGGGCCGAGCGGCTGGGTGCTGACCGAGACTGCCGCCGACCCCACCGACTCGCGCTTCCCCCTCTGCATCAACGAGCAGGCGGTGCTGCGCGATTTCGATGCCACGCTGCGCTTCAAGCCTGTCTCGGGCGTCCGCGAGCGCGTCGCCGGCTTCATCTTCCGGGCCCAGAGCGCCAACGACTATTACGTCGTCCGGGTGAGCGCGCTCGACAACTCGGTGCGGCTCTACCGCATGGAAAAGGGCAAGCGGCGGGGGATCGGCGGCAAGGAGGTCCCGGTCGAGAGCGGCAAATGGCACTCGCTGCGGGTAATCGCGGTCGCCGACCGCTTCGAGGTGATGCTGGATGGCACCTCCCTGTTCAGCGCCACCGATCGGACATTGCCCCAGGCCGGTCCCATGGGTGTCTGGAGCCAGGCCGACAGCGTCACCTACTACGGCTCGCTGCTGGTCAGCCCGACGTCGCGCTGACTTTGCCCTGGACCGTTTCCGGAGACGACGCATGACTCGTAGAGCCACCTGCTGCTGCGGCAACTGCACGATCGACGTCGACGGCGAGCCCGCGTTCAACGCCGCATGTCACTGCCGCAACTGCAAGAAGCGAACCGGAAGCGCGTTCGGCTGGTCGACCTACTTCGCCGACAGCCAGGTCGGAAGCAGGCCGGCCGACGTCAGCGTCTAAGAAGTAGGCGGGTCGAACCCGCAACAAAGATGGTTCTGCAGGAAATGCGGATCAACGCTTTTCTGGAAGGCCGCCGCCCTGCCTGGTCATACCGGCATCGCCGGCGGCTGCTTTGCCGACAACCCTCTCGAAGCGCCGTCCGCCACGGTGTCGAACGACGGCCGATGCGGCTGGGTCGGCCTGCCCGCGGCGTGGCGAAGGTCGTTCTAGGTCGAATTATCCGCGCCGTGCGTCCAGGAGGGCGCGGGCCAGTTCGACGAAGCCGGCGCCCGAGCGCGCCGCCGTCACCCAGCGCGGCTGATGCTCCAGTCGGCCGGTGAAGTCGCCCACGTTGGCCATGCCGACGGCATTGGGGAAGTAGCCGAACATGGGCGAATCGTTGGGCGAGTCGCCCGCGAACACGTAAGGCTCGCGCTCGGTATCGAGATCGACGCCGAACAGCTCGCGCATCATCAGCCGGCTGGTCGTGAGCTTGTCGTAGTCGCCGAACCAGCCATTGACGTGGATCGAACTCACCTTGGCGTGCGCGCCCTGGCGCTCGAAAATCGCCACGATGCGCTGGATATCGGCCGGCGCCAGCGGCGGCACGTCCTCGCGGAAATCGACGGCGAGGTCGGCCGCGCGATAGGGCTGGTCCGAGGCGATGCCGGCGCCCGGCACTTCGCGCAACACCTGGGCGCGGATCAGGTCCAGCCGGCGGCGACCCTCTTCCCGCTCGGCCTCCGACTGGATGAAGCGGGTGCGGAGTTTTCCCTCGGTCCGGCCCTCGGTCCGGTCATGCCACATCCAGAAGGCGCCGTTCTCGCCCACCACGGCATCGACCGGCCAGAATCGGGCGATATGGTCGCACCAGCCGGCCGGCCGGCCGGTGACCGGCACCACCAGAAAACCCGCCTTCTTCAGCGCCTCCAGGGCGCCATAGGCGTCGGCGGTGAGGCTGCCCTCGGTCGACACGGTTTCGTCGATATCGGTCAGCACGCCTTTGACGGCAGCCAGTGTGGTACGGGGGCAATTCGCGAGCGGGGTCATCATGGCAGGTCACTTCTTAACATAGCGTCGGACGCGCTTCGGGTCTAAAAGCCCACACATGATCCCTTGTTATTTGCCGCCACGATGCATCTCGAATCGCTCACCGCAATAAGTCCCGTCGATGGCCGCTATCGGGCGACCACCGCAGCACTTGCGGACTATTTCAGCGAGTACGCGCTCATAAAAATGCGCCTTGCCGTCGAGTGCGCCTATCTCGCGGCCCTTTCCCGGACAGCCGGCGTCGGGATACGCCCGCTTTCAGCCGACGAAACGACGATGCTTCGGGCGCTGCCGAGTATCTCGGTCGAAGAGGCACGCCTCGTCAGAAAGATCGAGCGCGAGGGCCACGGCGATATTCCGGCGACGAACCACGATGTGAAGGCCGTCGAATATTTCATCAAGCTCAAGCTCAAGGACACGAGCCTTGCCGACGTGCTCGAGTGGGTGCACTTCGCCCTCACCTCGGAGGATGTGAACAGCACTGCTCACGCGCTTGCCCTGCGCGGCGCACTCGAAGGGGTCATGCTGCCCGCACTCCAGAAGGTGCAAAGCGCGATCGCCGATCTCGCCTCCGCGCATGCCGACACCGCCATGCTCGCACGCACCCACGGCCAGAGCGCCACTCCCACGACTTTCGGCAAGGAGATGAACGTCTTCGCGACTCGCCTCGAAAGGCAGATCGCGCCCCTCAGGAGTCGCCCCGTCCTCATGAAGTGGGGTGGGCCATCCGGCAACTACAACGCCCAGATGGTCGCCCTTCCGCAAATCGATTGGCTTGCCTTCGCGCACACCTTCGCGGAAGGGCTGAATGCGGATGACGCGAACAGGGGACGACTCGTCCGCCTCGCGTTGAACGAGGTGACGACCCAGATAGAGCCGCATGACACCTACGCGGAGATGTTCGACAATCTCCGCCGCATCAATACGATCCTCCTCGATCTGTCGCAGGATATGTGGCGGTACATCTCGGACGGGTGGGTCACGCAGAAGCCGAAAGAAGGCGAGATCGGCTCGTCGGCCATGCCACACAAGGTGAATCCGATAGATTTCGAGAATGCCGAAGGAAATTTCGGCGTCGCCAATGCGCTTTTCGAACATCTCTCGAGAAAGATGCCGGTCTCACGCCTGCAGCGCGATCTCTCGGACTCCACCGTGGCGCGCACTTTTGGCACCGCATTCGGGCATTCCCTGGTCGCCTATCACGCGCTCATGCGCGGCTTCGGCAAGATAAGCGTAAACGAACCAGCACTTCGCGACGCACTCAAGGCACATCCGGAGGTCCTCGCCGAAGCGATACAGACGGCCCTCCGCGTCGCCGATGTCGAGATGCCGTATGAGAAACTGAAAGCCCTCACGCGCGGCAAGCAGGTCACGCTCGAGGATCTCGCCACCTTCATCGACGGCCTCGATATCAGTCCGGAGATGAAGTCACGGCTCAGGAACCTTCGCCCCGAAACCTACACAGGCCTCGCCGGCGTACTCGCCAAGAAATAGAGGGCGGGTGAAATACCCGCCCTGCTCGGCAGGGCTGACGCCGTGGAGAGGGACGCCTAGTGCGTCTCCGTCATGACCTGCTTCTTGGCGTCTTCGACCAGCCGCTCCGACTGCTTGCGGATGGTGTGCTCCTCGGTCGGCTTGCCGGCCGCCGCGAGGTCCTTGACCAGCTTGGCCATGACATCGGAATCGCCCGGCTTCTCGAAATCCGACATGACGACGTCCTTGGCATAGGCCTCGGCGTCCGCCCCGGTCTTGCCCATCAGGCCGGCGGCCCAGAGCCCCAGAAGCTTGTTCCTGCGGGCATTGACCTTGAACTGGATTTCCTGGTCGTGCTCGAACTTCTGCTCAAAGGCTCTTTCGCGTTCGTTGAACGTGGTCATGGCCGCTCCGGGTTGGGCTTGTCGCGTCGGTATATAGCGACGCCAACGCGGTCTTTCCACCCCGCGTTGGCAGTGCCAAAGTCCCGCGCCCCGCGGAGGAATCGACGACATGTCGCTGGAAAAACTAAAAGACTGGATCGGCCGGACCCAGACCATGGAGGATCTCGCGGCCCCGTTTCCCGTGCGGGCGCTGGCTGCCACCTTCGACGAGAGCGATCCCGACCCGAAAAACGGCGATGCCCTGCCCCCGCTCTGGCACTGGCTCTATTTCCTCGATACCGCGCCGCAATCCAAGATCGGCGGCGACGGCCATGCGGAACGCGGCGATTTCCTGCCGCCGGTACCGCTGCCCCGGCGCATGTGGGCGGGCAGCCGCTTCGCCTTCGACGTCGAGCCGGTGCGTGTCGGCGATACGATCACGCGCACCTCGCGCATCAAGTCGGTCGAGCCCAAGATCGGGTCGACCGGCAGCATGGTGTTCGTCACCGTCCAGCACACGATATCGGGGCCGCGCGGCCCGTCTTTCGTCGAGGAGCACGACATCGTCTATCGCGAAGCGGCGAAGCCCGGCGAAAAGCCCAAAGACCCGAGGCCGGCGCCGACCGATGCCACCTGGACCAGGACCATCGTTCCCGATCCCGTGCTGCTGTTCCGCTTCTCAGCACTCACCTTCAACGGCCATCGTATCCATTACGACCAGCCCTACGTCACCGGGGTGGAAGGCTACCCCGCGCTGATTGTGCACGGGCCACTGCTGGGCATGCTGCAGATCGAGTTGGCGCGCCGGACTCACCCGGATAAGGTCGTCAGGAGTTTCGAGTTCCGGGCGCTCTCGCCGGTGTTTTCGGGTCCTGCCTTCTCGGTGCAGGCCCGCGGCGAAGCCGACGGCTCGGTAACGACCTGGATCGCCGACCCCAGAGGCGGCCTGGCACAGCAGGGAAAGGCGACGTTCCAATGACCAAGCATCTCCACCATCGCGGCTGCGGCTGCCTGCAGGCACTCTCCCGCCGCGGTGTCTTGGGTTTAGGCTTGGGCCTCGGCGCCGCCGTCGCATCGACCGCCCTGCCGGCGCTGGCCGTCGACGACGGCTACGAGGCGATGCTGATGAAATGCATCGACCCGCGCTTCACCACCGACACCTGGAAATACATGACCGGCCGCGGCTGGCAGAACAACTACAGCCAGTTCAACATCGCCGGTGGCCCGATCGCGGCAGTGGCGCCCGTCTTCCAGGAGTGGCGCGCCGCCTGGGAGGCCAACCTCGACATCTCCGTGCAGCTTCACAACGTGAAGCGCCTGATCGGTATGACGCATCGCGATTGCGGTGCCGCCGCCGTCGCCTACGGCGACCGCATCAAGACCGACAAGGCCTACGAAACCGAGATGCTCAGCCAGGCGCTGCGCGGCTTCCGCGACCAGGCGAAAAAGCGCCAACCCCAGCTCATCATCGAGCTCGGAATCATGGACCTGAGCGGCGCCGTCGAGCCTGTTACCTGACGCAGAGTTGACGGAACCATCGTTCGTGGCCAACTCGTCCCTCCCCGCCCCGCGACTTGCCGGCGCTGCTCTGGAGCGCCAGCTTGCCCTGCAGCGCTCGCGGCGGCCGGCCAACCCACTGCTCTCGCTCGTGATCCCGGTGTTCGACGAGGAAGACTCGATCGACCTGTTCATCGACACCGTCGTGCCGCTGCTGGAGCGCGACCGGCTGCGCTACGAGCTCGTGTTCGTGAACGACGGCTCACAGGACGACACCCTCTCTCGCCTCATCAGCCGAAGTGCCACTGACCGTCATATCAGGATCGTCAATCTGTCGCGCAACTTCGGCAAGGAGGCCGCCCTCACGGCCGGTATCGACCATGCCAAGGGCGATGTCCTCATTCCGATGGACATCGACCTGCAGGATCCGCCCGATCTGGTCGCGCCGTTCATGGAGCGCTGGCGCGAGGGCTACGACATCGTCTACGGCGTGCGCACGGCGCGGCTCACCGACACTGTCGCCAAGCGCATGTCGGCCGGCTGGTTCTATTGGGCGTTCAATGCAATGTCGCCGGTGCGCATCCCGCACAACGTCGGCGATTTCCGCCTGGTCGACCGGCGCGCGGCCGAAGTGCTGCGCCAGCTTCCCGAGCGCAACCGCTTCATGAAGGGGCTGTTCGCCTGGGTCGGCTTCAACTCGATCGGCGTGCCCTACGAACGACCGGAGCGCGCCGCCGGCACCACCAAGTTCAACTACTGGCGGCTGTGGAACTTCGCGCTGGACGGCGTGGTGAGCTTCTCGACCGCGCCGCTGCGAGCCTGGTTCTATGTCGGCGTGGTGATCGCGGCCATCGCCGTATTCTACGCCATCTTCATCATCACCCGCGTGCTGATCCTGGGCATCGACACGCCGGGCTACGCCTCGCTGCTGATTGCCGTGTTGCTGATGGGCGCCATCCAGCTCCTGTCGCTCGGCATCATCGGCGAGTACCTCGGACGGCTGTTCCTCGAGGTCAAGGGACGGCCGATCTACATCGTCGAGGGGGTCTACGAGGACGGGGCCGACGCGCCGCCCAAGGCCTGACGGCGAGCGATGGATCTCAAGGAAGAGGACATCCTCGGCGCCGATATCGGAAGGCACTGGTATTACCGTTCAAAGGCGGCGGCACTCCGCCGCGCCGTGGCCGGGCTGCGGCCGAGACACCTGCTCGACGTCGGTGCGGGTTCGGGCTTCTTCTCGCGCCACCTGCTGGTCGCGACATCGGCCGAAAGCGCGCTCTGCGTCGATACCGGCTACGCCCGTGACCGCGACGACAGCGTCGCCGGCAAGACGGTGCGCTATCGCCGCGACACCGGCCCGACCGACTGCGACCTCGTGCTGATGATGGACGTGCTGGAGCATGTCGACGACGACCGCGGCCTCACCCGCCACTACGCTTCGAAAGTGCCGTCGGGCGCGCATTTCCTGGTGACGGTGCCGGCCTTCGCCTTCCTGTGGAGCGGCCACGACGTTTTCCTCGAGCACAAGCGGCGCTACCGCCTCCTCGAGATCGAGGCCACGCTCCGCGAGTCGGGCCTCGAGATCGTGCGCGGCGCCTATTTCTTCGGGCTGGTGTTTCCGCTGGCGGCGGCGGTGCGGCTGGCCCGCCGCGGCGAGAGCGTGCGCAGCAGCCTCAAGAAGCACGGCGCCTTCACCAACGGCGTCCTCGCGGCAATCTGCGCCGCGGAGCTGCCGCTGTTCCCGTACAATCGTCTCGCCGGCCTGTCGGCCTTCGTGCTGGCAAGGAAGCCTTAGTCTCCCGGACCGCGGGCCTCCAGGCCCGCCTCAGGTTCATGAGCGGGCCTAGAGGCCCGCGGTCCACATGACTATGACGCCGCGACCGCCACGTCCTTGCTGCCGATGCGCTTCCGCTTGGCGTTGATCTCACGCAGCACCACCAGCATCTCGTCGGCCACGATGTCGCCCGGGATGCCGTCGCCCTCGGCCTCGAGCTCCTTCATGTCGACCCACACCGCATAGAGCGGCGCGGTGCGCGAGGTGATGATGCCGGCGTGCAGCAGGGTCTTGATCAGCACGCGGAAGATGTTGGTGCTTTCCTTCAGATTGGCGCGGCGGTCCTCATCGGTGAAGACCTCCTTCATGGCGTCGCGCACCCACTGCCACTCGAGCCCGTACTTGGCGTAGATCACCTGCTTCTGCTCGGCGTTGATCAGGTTGAACAGCAGCATCTGGAAGAGCTGCGCCGACCAGTCCTCGACCTTCTTGTGCTCGTCCGCGCTCAGGTGCTTGATCGTCTTGGACGCCCAGATGCGGCCGAAGCGATGGTGGAACGCCTCGTCGCTCATGACGAGTTGCACCAGCCGGCGCAGCACGGGATCGTTGGTCTTGGCATTGAGCGTCGCGAACGAGCCCATGGCGATGCCCTCGATCAGCATCTGCATGCCGACGATCTTCTTGTAGACCTCCTCGGTCGTCACCAGATCGGTGAGCACGGTGGAGATCGTCTTGCCGACTGGCAGGGGGTCGCCCCAGCGCTTGGCGATGTAGCGGGTGAAACCGGCGACGTGGCGGGCCTCCTCGCGCGCCTGGTTGGCGGCGTATTCCTGGGCGCCCGGATCGAGCAGGATGTGGCACAGGCTGGCCGAGAGCGAGAGCGCACCCTGTTCGCCATGCAGCAGGTTGGAGGCCGACCAGTGGGTGACGTCGTTGGCGAGGCCGATCTTCTGCTGGTCGTCGAGGCGGTCAGCCACCGCGCTTCGGAGCTCGACGATCGTGTCCAGGGGCATGATCGGCGTGCGGGACATGTCGAAGGGCAGGTCGTAGTCGATGTAGTTCTTGTCGAGCGGGTCCCAGAAATGGTCGTGGGTGGCCGAAATGATGCCATCGAAGGCATCGGTCCGGCGGCCATACCGTGGTACTTCCAGCATCGCCGGGAAGTCCTCGCGCGCGACGGTGTCGTAGGCCTTGTCGTACGTGATCTGCTGGGCCATCGCAGTACCTCCAAAGGAAGCGTCAATATGACGGGTGCGTCACCTTTTTCAATGGATTTTTCCCCAGTACCGGCGCATGGGACTTCCGCCATATTCCGGCCGCCAACCTTGCCGCCGATCGGCGGGCGATCTGCATCGCCCGCGCAGGAGTAAAGTATGTCCCGCCGCCGCCGCATCTACGAGGGCAAGGCCAAGACCTTGTTCGAGGGGCCCGAGCCCGGGACGATCGTCCAGTACTTCAAGGACGACGCCACCGCGTTCAACAACCAGAAGAAGGGCACGATCACCGGCAAGGGGGTGATCAACAACCGCATCTCCGAGTTCCTGATGACCAAGCTCGGCGAGATCGGCGTACCCACCCATTTCATTCGCCGCCTCAACATGCGCGAGCAGCTCATCCGCCAAGTCGAGATCATCCCGCTCGAGATCGTGGTGCGCAATGTCGCCGCAGGCTCGTTCGCCAAGCGCTTCGGCGTCGAGGAAGGCACCCAGTTGCCACGGTCGATCATGGAGTTCTTCCACAAGAACGACGCGCTGGGTGACCCGATGGTGACCGAGGAGCACATCACGGCGTTCGGCTGGGCGACGCCGCAGGACCTCGACGACATCGTGGCGCTGACGCTCCGCGTCAACGACTTCCTGTTCGGCCTGTTCCTCGGCTGCGGCATCAAGCTGATCGACTTCAAGGTCGAGTTCGGCCGCCTCTACGAGGACGACATGGTCCGCATCGTGCTTGCCGATGAGATCAGTCCCGACTCGTGCCGGCTATGGGATCTGCGCACCAACGAGAAGATGGACAAGGACCGCTTCCGCCGCGACCTCGGCAAGGTCGAGGAAGCCTACCAGGAGGTGGCGCGGCGGCTTGGAATTCTGATCGACCAGGGCCCGGGCGACGTGCGCGGCCCCACCACGCTGCAATAAGAGGCGAAATTGAAAGCCAGAGTTCACGTGACGCTGAAGAACGGCGTGCTCGATCCCCAGGGCAAGGCCATCGGACATTCGCTCAACCGGCTGGGCTTCCCCGAAGTGGGCGACGTGCGGCAGGGCAAGTACATCGAGCTCGAGCTTGCCGAGACCGACACGGCCAAGGCCAAGGCGCGGCTCGAAGACATGTGCAAGAAGCTGCTGGCCAACACGGTGATCGAAAACTACTCGATCGAACTGGTGGGCTGATGACACCGAACAACCTCATCCTGAGGAGCGGTCCGCAGGACCGCGTCTCGAAGGATGGGAACGAGCACCGAGTTTGTAGCCTATCCTTCGAGACACGCGCTGCGTGCGCTCCTCAGGATGAGGTCCTTGCGGGCAGGGACAGACGGAGATGAAAGCAGCAGTACTGGTCTTCCCCGGCTCCAATCGCGAAGGTGACGTGGCGCAGGCGATCGAGCTGGTGACGGGCCGCAGGCCCACGATGGTCTGGCACGGCGACGGCGACTTCGAGAAGGTCGACCTGATCGTGGTGCCGGGCGGCTTCTCGTACGGCGACTATCTACGCTGCGGCGCGATGGCGGCACAGTCGCCGGTGATGGCCGAAGTGAAGAAGCGCGCCGCGCAGGGCGTGCCGGTGCTGGGCATCTGCAACGGCTTCCAGATCGTGACCGAGGCGGGCCTGCTGCCGGGCACGCTGATGCGCAACTCGCATCTCAAGTTCGTCTGCGCCGACGTGCATCTCAAGGTCGAGACCAGCCAGAGCCTGTTCACCAACCGCTACCAGGCGGGCCAGGTGATCAAGGTTCCGGTGGCCCATGCCGAAGGCAACTATTTCGCCGACGCCGAGACGATGAAGAAACTCGAGGACCGCGGACAGATCGCCTTTCGCTACTGCTCGCCCGAGGGCGCGGTCGACGGCAGCGGTAATCCCAACGGTTCGAGCAGCAACATCGCGGGCGTGTTCAACGAGACCAAGACGGTGCTGGGCCTGATGCCGCATCCGGAGAACGCCGTGGAGCCGATGTTCGGCGGCACCGACGGCAAGGGATTGTTCGAGGGCATGGTCGAGGCCCTTTCATGAGAGACGCACCCATGAGAGATGCCCCCATGAGAGACGCATCGTGACGATTGCCCAAGAGAAGAACCCGCCGGTCAAGCTGCCCAACGAACCCACGATCACCCCGCAGGTCGTGGCCGAGCACGGCCTTGCCCCCGATGAGTACGAGCGCCTGCTGAAGATCATGGGGCGCACGCCTACCATGGTCGAACTCGGCATCTTTTCGGCGATGTGGAGCGAGCACTGCTCCTACAAATCCTCGAAGGTGTGGCTGAAGAAGCTGCCGACCAGCGCGCCGTGGGTCATCCAGGGGCCGGGCGAGAATGCCGGCGTCATCGACATCGGCGACGGCCAGGCCGCCATCTTCAAGATGGAGAGCCACAATCATCCCTCCTACATCGAGCCTTATCAAGGTGCCGCGACTGGCGTGGGCGGCATCCTGCGCGACGTCTTCACCATGGGCGCGCGGCCCGTGGCGAACCTCAATGCGCTGCGCTTCGGCGACCCCTCGCATCCCAAGACCCGGCATCTCGTATCGGGCGTGGTGGCGGGCATCGGCGGTTACGGCAACTGCATGGGCATTCCCACCGTCGGCGGTGAGACCAACTTCCATGCCGCCTACAACGGCAACATCCTGGTCAACGCCATGACCGTGGGCATCGCGCCGACCGACAAGATTTTCTACGCGGCGGCCGCCGGCGTCGGCAATCCGATGGTCTATGTCGGCTCCAAGACCGGCCGCGACGGTATCCACGGCGCCACCATGTCCTCGACCGAATTCAACGAGGACAGCGAGAGCAAGCGGCCGACCGTGCAGGTCGGCGATCCGTTCGTCGAGAAGCTGCTGCTCGAGGCTTGCCTCGAACTGATGGCGACCGATGCCATCATTGCCATCCAGGACATGGGCGCAGCGGGCCTCACCTCCTCCTCGTTCGAGATGGCGGCCAAGGGCGGCCTCGGCCTGGAGATGGCGCTCGACAAGGTGCCGATGCGCGAGACCGGCATGAATCCCTACGAGCTCATGCTCTCCGAAAGCCAGGAGCGCATGCTGATCGTGCTGAAGCCCGGCCGCGAGGACGAGGCGCGCAAGATCTTCGAGAAGTGGGAACTCGACTTCGCCGTCATCGGCCATCTCACCGATACCGAGCGCATGGTGCTCTCGTGGCACGGCGAGATCGTGGGCAACATCCCGATCCCGCCGCTGGTGACGGAAGCACCGATGTACGAGCGGCCGTGGACGCTGACGCCGCTACCACCGGTGCTCGACACGGCCAAGGTGCCGGCGCCGCAGGACTATAAGGCCTCGCTACTCGCGCTGATGGGCTGCCCCGACCTCGCCAGCAAGGCGTGGATCTGGCACCAGTACGATCACCTGATCATGGGCAATACCGCGATCCGGCCGCAGGACGGCGATGCCGCTCTCGTGCGCGTGCCGCAAAGCACCAAGGCTTTGAGCCACAAGGGGCTCGCCATGACCTCGGATTGCACGCCGCGCTATGTCCAGGCCCATCCCGAGACCGGTGGCCGCCAGGCCGTGGCCGAGGCGTGGCGCAACATCACGGCGACCGGCGCGCTTCCCCTCGCCGTCACCGACAACATGAATTTCGGCAATCCGCAGAAGCCCGAGATCATGGGGCAATTTGCGGGTGCCATCATGGGCATGGCCGAGGCCTGCAAGGTGCTCGACTTCCCCGTCGTGTCGGGCAACGTCTCGCTCTACAACGAGACCGAGGGCCGGCCGATCCTGCCGACGCCGACGATCGGCGCCGTCGGCGTCATCGACGACATCTCCAAGGCGGTCGGCTCGCGGTTGCGCACGGCGGGCCAGGCCCTGGTGCTGATCGGCGCCACAGAGGGCTGGCTCGGACAATCGCTCTACCTGCGTGAGCTCTGCGGCCGCGAAGAAGGCGCGCCGCCGCCGGTCGACCTCGCCGTCGAGCGCCGCAACGGCGATTTCGTGCGCGGCGAGATCGTGGGTGGCCGCGTCGCCGCCTGCCACGACCTTTCCGATGGCGGATTGCTGGTGACCCTGGCCGAGATGTGCCTGGCCGGCGGCACCGGCGCCACGATGAAGCTGCCGGCCGGCGCCGGCGCGCCGCACGCCTACCTCTACGGCGAGGACCAGGGCCGCTACCTGATCGCGACCGATGACGGCAATGCCCTCGTGGCGGCGGCAGCGGCGGTGGGCGTGCCTGCAACGCTGCTGGGTTACACCGGCGGCGACAGCCTCGCGGTCGAAAGCCTGCTTACCCTGCCGCTCGGCGAACTGCGCACGGTTCACGAGGCATGGCTGCCGACCTATATGAACAGCGCCGCCTGATAGGAGAGAGCGCCATGCCGATGCAAGCCGACGACATCATCCGCCTGATCAAGGACGGCATTCCCGGTGCCGAGGTCGAGATTCAGGACCTGGCCGGCGACGGAGACCACTATGCCGCTACGGTTATTGCCCCGGCTTTTGCCGGCAAATCGAAGATCCAGCAGCATCAGATGGTCTACGGCGCGCTGGGCGGCCGGATGGGCGGCGTGCTGCACGCCTTGAAGCTTACCACCATGGCGCAAAGGCCCTGACCGCCCTATATTTACAACAAGCCTGCGCCCGGCTGGGCGCCCCGACAGGATCCCTCAGGAGATCGACATGAGCGAACCCGAAGTTTTCGAGCGCATTCGCGACGAGATCGGCAAGAACGACGTGCTTCTGTTCATGAAGGGCACGCCGGTATTCCCACAGTGCGGCTTCTCGGCCGCCACCGTCGAGGCGCTGAGCCAGCTCGGCGTGAAATTCCACGGCATCAACATTCTCGTCGACCCGGAACTGCGCGAGGGCATCAAGCAGTTCAGCCAGTGGCCGACGATCCCCCAGCTCTACGTGAAGGGCGAATTCGTCGGCGGCTGCGACATCGTCCGCGAGATGTTCGAGACCGGCGAGCTGGAACAGCTTTTTAAGGAAAAGGGCGTCACGCTGGCCAACGCCGCCTAGCGCGTTCCGAAGGAACGCGACGGCGGGCGGCAGCGCTTCGCAACGCGAAGCGCGAGAGTTCGCTGTGTGGAGCCTTGCAGACACTCTTCGATCAGACTGAATTCATACCTTTTCTGAACCGTGCGGGCTCTCGCGCCTTTGAAAGCGCTGCCGCCCGCCACGCGTTTGCTTATGCAAACGCGTATGAAGCCATCGACAGATTTCCCAATGTGAAGCTGCGATGGAGCGCCCGCCCTCGGGCGCCTTTTCCGGCTGCACCATACGCCACATGCAGCGGCAGGAAGTGCTCATCCGTGGGATGGGCATCGATCGCGTTGGGCGCCTGGGCGCGATAGTCGGCGAGTGCTGCTTCGTCGCCCTTCTCCACCGCCTCCGCCAGCCAGTCGTCGAATTCCTGGGCCCACGGCTCCGGCTCGGACGCCTCGCCGCCGCGCACCAGCGCCCGCAGATTGTGCGTGGCACTGCCGCTGCCCATCACCAGGATGTCCTCCTCGCGCAGCGCGCTGAGCTTGCGTCCCAGCGCGATGTGGTGCGCCGGGCTTTGCTCGGGCTGCACCGAGAGCTGGAAGATCGGGATGTCGGCCTCGGGCCAGCCCAGCATCGCCGGCACCCAGGCGCCGTGGTCCAACCCTCGATGCGTGTCATGCGCCGCGCCGGTGAGCTTGGCCACGCGCTCGGCCAATTCCGGCGCGCCGGGAGCGGCGTAGCGGAGGCGGTAGAGCGCTTCGGGAAAACCGTAGAAATCGTGGATGGTCTCGGGCCGGTGCGCCAGCGACACGGCCGGCACGTCGGTATCCCAATGGGCCGAGACCGCGACGATCGCCTTGGGCCGCGGCAGCACCTGTCCCAGCGACGCGAGGAAGGCACGCGCCGGCACGTCCTCCAGGATCAGCGTCGGCGAGCCGTGCGAGACGAAGATGGTGGGCATGGACATCGCTTTATTCCTCACGCGACACGTGTCAGCCTGTGTGCAATTCGGGCTGGAGCCCAAACCGGGACCTGGGAAGGACAATAGTATGCATATGCTGCGGAGATGGGGTCAGATTGCGGCCTGTCTGTGGGTGATCCTGGCATCGCCGGCGATGGCGCAAGGGACCCTGAAGCTGGTGGCGCACTCCGATCTCAAGGTGCTGGACCCGATCTGGACCACCGCCTTCATCACCCGCAACCACGGCTACATGGTCTACGACACGTTGTTCGCCAAGGACGAGAAGCTGCAGATCCAGCCGCAGATGGTCGACAAGTGGACCGTCTCCGACGGCAAGCTCACCTGGACCTTCACGCTGCGCGATGGCCTCGAATGGCACGACGGCAAGCCGGTCCTGGCGGAGGACTGCGTCGCCTCGATCAAGCGCTGGGGCGCCCGCGACGCGCTCGGCCAGCAGCTCATGGCCTCGACCGGCGACCTCAAGGTGGTCGACGACAAGACCTTCCAGCTCGTGCTCAAGGAGCCGTTCGGCCTCGTCCTCGAGGCGCTGGGCAAGCCCTCCTCGACCGTGCCCTTCATGATGCCCAAGCGGGTGGCCGACACCGATCCCTACAAGCAGATCGACGACTACATCGGCTCCGGCCCCTTCATCTTCAAGAAGGACGAATGGAAGCCCGGCGACAAGATCGTCTACGTCAAGAACACCAAGTACAAGCCGCGCGCCGAGCCGCCCTCGATGCTGGCCGGCGGCAAGGTGGTGAAGGTCGACCGCGTCGAATGGCTCGCCATTGCCGACCCGCTGACCGCGGTCAACGCCCTCGAACAGGGCGAAATCGACCTGATCGAAATCCCGGTACCCGACCTCTTCCCGACGCTCAAGGCCAACAAGAACATCGAACTGTTCGGCTGGAATGCGCTGGGCAGCCAGATCATCATGCGCTTCAACCATCTCCATCCGCCGTTCAACAACCAGAAGGCCCGCCAGGCGGCGATGTATGCCATCGCCCAGGAGGATTTCCTGCGCGCCCAGGTGGGCGACCCCGAGATCTACCGAGTCTGCAACGCGCCGCTGGTCTGCGGCTCGCCCTACGAGAAGAGCTACGGCGACCTGCTGATCAAGCCCGACCTCGACAAGGCCCGTGCGCTGCTGAAGGAGAGCGGCTACGACGGCACGCCGATCGTCATGATGCAGGCGACCGACCTGCTCTCGTCCAACCAGCTGCCGCCGGTCGGCAAGCAGGCGCTGGAGAAGATCGGCTTCAAGGTCGACTTGCAGGCAATGGACTGGCAGACCGTGGTGGCGCGGCGCGCCAAGAAGGAGGCGCCGGCACAAGGCGGCTGGAACATCTTCTACACCACCACCGTCACCGTCGACGCCGACAACCCGGCCGGCAACTCCTTCACCAGCGGCGGCTGCGACAAGGCCTGGTTCGGCTGGCCGTGCGATCCGGAGATGGAGAAGCTGCGCTCTTCCTATGCCAAGGAGCCCGATCCGGCGAAGCGCAAGGAGATCGCGATGGCCGTCTCTGACCGCGTGATGGACCAGGGCACCTACATCGTGCTCGGCCAGTACAAGGCCTTCGGCGCCTACCGCAAGGACCGCCTCTCGGGCTGGCTCGCCGGGCCCGTGCCGGTGTGGTGGAACATCACCAAGAAGTAGGCTGCTTGATCCGGCCATTGGCATGGAGATCGCTTCACTTCCCGGATCGGGACCAAGGAAGGGATTTGCGATGCGGGTATTGCGACGACTGGCTGAGCTTGCGGCCTGCCTGGGGGTCGTCCTGGCAACGCCTGTCATGGCGCAAACGACCTTGCGCATGGTTTCGCACGCCGACATCAAGATCCTCGACCCGGTCTGGACGACGGCGCTGATCACCCGCAACCACGGCTACATGATCTACGACGTGCTGTTCGCCAAGGACGCCGATCTGAAAATCCAGCCGCAGATGGCCGAAAAATACGACGTCTCCGCCGACAAGCTCACCTGGACCATCACGCTGCGCGACGGCCTGGAATGGCATGACGGCACGCCCGTCACGTCGGAGGACTGCATCGCCTCGATCAAGCGCTGGGGCGCCCGCGACGCCTACGGCCAGCTCCTGATGAAGGTGACCACCGAGCTGAAGGCGGTCGACGCCAAGACTTTCCAGATCGTGCTCAAGGAGCCGTTCGGCCTCGTGCTCGACGCGCTCGGCAAGGTCTCGTCCAACGTGCCCTTCATGATGCCCAAGCGGGTCGCCGAAACCGACCCCAACAAGCAGATCGACGACTACACCGGCTCCGGTCCCTTCATCTTCAAGAAGGACGAGTGGAAGGCGGGCGAGAAGGTGGTCTACGTCAAGAACCCGAAATACAGGCCGCGCGCCGAGCCGCCCTCGATGCTGGCCGGCGGCAAGATGGCCAAGGTCGACCGCGTCGAGTGGCTCGCCATCCCCGACCCCAGCACGGCGGTCAACGCCCTGATCGCGGGCGAGATCGACCTGATCGAATCGCCGGTGCCCGATCTCTTCCCGATGCTCAAGGCCGACAAGAACATCGCCCTGTTCGGCTGGAACGCCAAGGGTAGCCAGATCATCATGCGCATGAACCACCTGCACCCGCCTTTCAACAACGTGAAGGCGCGCCAGGCAGCGCTCCTGGCGCTCGCGCAGGAGGACATCATGCGCGCACAGGTGGGCGACCCGGAAATCTACACGTTGTGCAACGCGCCCTTCATCTGCGGCACCGCCTACGGCAAGTCCTACGGCGACCTGCTGATCAAGCCCAACCTCGAGAAGGCGCGCGCGCTTCTCAAGGAAGCAGGCTACGACGGCACGCCGGTCACGATGCTGCATCAGACCGACCTGCAATCGTCCAACCAGGTGCAGCCGGTCGTAAAGCAGCAGCTCGAGAAGGCCGGCTTCAAGGTCGACATGCTGTCGATGGACTGGCAGACCGTGGTGTCGCGCCGCACCCGCAAGGAGACGCCGGCGCAGGGCGGCTGGAACATCTTCTTCACCACAAACATCACGCTCGATTCGGACAATCCCGGCACCAACGCCTATGCCGCCGCTTCGTGCGACAAGGCGTGGTTCGGCTGGCCGTGCGATCCCGAGATGGAGAAGCTGCGCTCAGCCTTCATCCGCGAGACCGACCCGGCCAGGCAGAAGGAACTGGGCATCGCCATTTCCGACCGCGTGATCGGCGAGGCCATCTACGCCCCGGTCGGCCAGTACAAGGCCTTTGGCGCCTATCGCAAGGACAGGCTCGACGGCTGGCTCGCCGGACCGGTGCCGGTGGTCTGGAACATCAGCAAGAAGTAGCTTTTCGGGGAGGGGACCAAGCGTCGAGGCCCCGTCGCCCCTCCGGTGTCACATCCCAAAGTGTCACACCAAGTTGAGACAAATGTTGTGACACAGGCCAATCGCCCACCTGTGACATTGCAGAGAATCTGACCCCGCGGCCCCACCTCGGGCAGCCGCAGATGACCGTCTGATACCAACCGTCTGAACCGATGACTCTTATACCAACCGTCTGAACCGATGACTCTTATGTGATTTGCGCTGGAGGTCGGGGCTCGATTCTTTGAAGCGACAGTGTCGTTGAGGAGGTCGGGATGTCGTTGGCGATCACGCGGAGGGATTTATCGGCGGAGGGG
>CANJHI010000068.1 GCA_947474005.1 Alphaproteobacteria bacterium
CAGCTTCTCGGTCGCCTCGTTCAACTGGTCGAACGCCCCGCGTACCGCGGGCAGATAGGCCTGGCCCGCCTCGGAGAGCAGCAGGGAGCGGTTGCGGCGCACGAACAATTTTAATCCGAGACGCTGCTCGAGGCCGCGCACCTGATGGCGGATCCCGGAACACAAATGCAGGTCACACAAGACGCCACCCTTCAGGAGAAGTCCGATGGCCGACATCTCGCTCCACTACAGTTCCAAGGCGCCGCTGGCCGGCACATTCACCGCGTTCAACCAGATCTTCGCAACCTGGCGCCGCCGCGCCCAGGAGCGGCGTGAGCTCGCCAACCTCGACCATCGCTCCATCCGCGATCTCGGGCTCAGCGCGAGCACGATCCGGTTCGAGGCCAACAAGCCGTTCTGGCGCGCCTGATCTTCGAATCCGGAGCCGGGCCCGCTTCCCCTACCCTGCGCGGGCCCTTCCCTCTCCGGTCACTGGCCGGCGGTCGACCCTCAGCCTCCCTGTCGACCGCCGGCTTTTTCTTTGCCGCCTTCCGTCTTTGCGCCTGCCGGCCGCTCTGCTAGAGCCCGCGCATGGCACTTTCCGACCAACAGATCGAAGCGCTCGGCCGTGACGCCCTGCAGCGCGCGGCAGCCGGTGATTTCGCCGGCGCCGAGGCGCTGTTCGCGCGCGCCGCCGAGGCGCGCCCCAACGCCGGACAGCTCCTCCATCTCCTGGGTCAGGTCCGGCTGAAGCTCGGCCGCTTCGCTGAGGCGCGCGAGCCGCTGGAACGGGCGGCCTCGTTCCTGCCGCGCGACGCTGCAGCGCAGGTCAATCTGGCCGGATGTCTCGGCCGTCTCGGCCAGCATGACGGTGCCCTCGAGGCGCTCGAACGCGCGGCGCGGCTCAGTCCCGGCGACGCCGCCATCGCCCACAACAAGGGCCGCACCCTCGAAGCTCTGGGCCGGCTCGACGACGCCGAGCACGCCTACGGCGAGGCGCTGGCAATCGATCACCGCATGCTGCCTTGCCTCTCTGCAAGGGCAAACCTGCTGGCGGCGCGCGGCGATTGGGCGGGCGCGCTGGCGGATCTCGATTCAGCGCTGACGGTCCGCCCGGACGATCCGCGGCTGCGCCTGCGGCGCGGCGAACTGTTGCTCCAGCGAGGCGACTGGTGGCGTGGCCTGCCGGATCACGAGGCACGGCTCGAGCTCGCCGACAGCGGGCGCTGGTCGCCGGACCTGCCGCGCTGGCACGGCGAGGAGCCGCTCCCCGGCCGGTTGCTGCTCTATCCCGAGCAGGCCGACGGGGAGAGCGATGCGGCCGTGCGCGACACGCTGATGTTTTTGCGCGGCGCCGAGGTTTTGCGCGCGCGCGGCGTCGACGTGGCGATCCAGTGCGTCAGCAGCATCGCGGACCTGATCGACGCGCCCACCGTTGGGCGCGACGTGCCGTTAAAAGATTTTGCCACCGCGGCGCCGTTGCGCAGCCTGCCGCACTTGCTGGGCTGGACCCTGGAAGCGCTGCCGCCGCCCGGTGCTCTACGGGCGAAAGCGCAGCCGTCTTCCCGACTGGGCTGGTTCGCCCGAACGGCACCGCCAGAGGGTAAGGCTATCGTGAGCGATCCCGCAGAGGTCGCGGCGTGCGGCTTCGTCGTCGGCAACGACACCGCCGCGACCCATATCGCGGCCTTGCACGGCATTCCCACGCTCCTGCTGCTGCCCACTTCCGCAGACTGGCTCTGGGGTCCGCGCCGCGGTCCGTCGCCGTGGTATCCGAGCCTGGAAGTCATCGGTGAGGACGACAGCGAAAAGCTGGCGGCGTGGCTTGGGAGGTGCTGATATCCGCCGCGCCGGAGGACACGCCAAATGGGTAAGACGCTTTTCGACAAGATCTGGGACGGCCACGTCATCACCGACCTCGGCAATGGCTTCGTGCTGCTGCACATCGACCGGCTGCTGCTGCACGACATGTCGGGTGGCAAGGCGATGAAGGAAGCGATCGAGAAGGGCTATCCGCCGTCGCAGCCCCGCCTGATCTACGGCACCCCCGATCACACCATGTCGACGCAGCCCGGCCGCACCGAGAAGACATTCGCGCCCGGCGAACCGCTGATCCTGTCGATGCGCGAGACGACCAGCGCCTACGGCATCAAGCTGTTCGACCTGGGCCAGGACGGCCAGGGCATCGTGCACGTGATGGGTCCCGAGCAGGGGCTGACGCTGCCCGGCACCACGCTGGTCTGCGGCGACAGCCACACTTCGACGCACGGCGGCATGGGCGCACTGGCCTTCGGCATCGGCTCGTCCGAGCTGGTGCATACGATTGCGACGCAGACCATGGCGCAAAGAAAGCCCAAGTGCTTCCGCGCCACCTTCGAGGGCAAGCTGCAGCCAGGCGTCACGGCCAAGGACATGATCCTGCATCTGATCGGCGACGTCGGCACCGCCGCCGGCACCGGCTATGCGGTGGAGTATGCCGGCTCTGCAGTTCGCGCCCTGCCGGTCGAGGCGCGCCTCACGCTCTGCAACCTCACCATCGAGATGGGCGCGCGCACCGGCATGGTGGCGCCCGACGACACGACCTACGAATATCTCGACGGCCGCGACTACGCGCCCAAGGGCGCGATATGGGACCGTGCCGTCGCCCATTGGCGTACGCTGCCCAGCGATCCCGATGCCGGGTTCGACCGCGAGCACACGATCGACATGGCCAACGTCGCGCCGCAGATCACCTGGGGCACCAGCCCCGAGCATGTCATCGCCGTCGACCGCGCGATCCCCGATCCATCGACCGGACCGGAGGAAAAGCGCGCGGCCTGGGCCGCGGCACTGCAGTACCAGGGCCTCGAGCCCGGCAAGCCGATCGAGGGCACTCCGGTCGACTGGGTGTTCATTGGTTCCTGCACCAACAGCCGCATCTCCGACCTGCGCGCCGCTGCCGCCATCGCCAGAGGACGCCACAAGGCCGACCATGTGACGGCCTGGGTCGTGCCCGGCTCGGTGCGCATCAAGCGCGAGGCCGAGGCCGAGGGTCTCGACCGCGTGTTCCTCGACGCCGGCTTCGAATGGCGCGAACCGGGCTGCTCGATGTGCCTCGCCTCCAACGGCGAGCGCGTGCCGCCCGGCAAGCGCAGCGTCTCGACCTCCAACCGCAATTTCGTCGGCCGCCAGGGCCCCGGCGCGCGCACCCATCTCGCCAGCCCCGCCATGGCGGCGGCTGCCGCCATCAAGGGCGCCATCGCTGATGTAAGGAAAATCTGACCATGGACAAGTTCACCAAGGTCACCGGCGTGGCCACCCCCCTGATGCGCCAGAACGTCGACACCGACCTGATCATCCGCATCGAGCGCCTGGTCGACAATGTCGGCCGCGAGGGGCTGGGCCCCTACTGCTTCGAACAGATCCGCTTCAAGCCGGACGGCAGCGAGAACCCCGATTGCATCTTCAATCAGGAGCCCTATCGCGAGGCGCCGATCATCCTGGCCGCCGAGAACTTCGGCTGCGGCTCGAGCCGCGAGGGCGCGGTGTGGGCGCTCAAAGGCTTCGGCATCAAGACGGTGATCGCGCCCTATTTCGGCGACATCTTCAACAACAACTGCTTCCAGAACGGCATCCTGCCGGTGGCGTTGCCGATCGAGGAGATCGAGCAGCTCGCCGACGAGGTGAAGGCCTCGCCGGGCAATGCCCGCATCACGGTCGACCTCGAGAATTGCGTGGTGGTCTCGCCGACCGGCCGCACCATCGCCTTCCAGATCGATGCGCGGCGCCAGCATGCGATGTTGAACGGCCTCGACGACATCGCCCAGACCAAGAGCCACCAGGACAAGATCGAAGCCTGGCAGTCGACCGACAAGACCGCCCGTCCCTGGGTCTGGCTGTGAACGGGTGAGACCCCTCCACGCGGCCGCGGCGCTTCTCATCGTGGCGATGTGGGGTCTCAACTTCACCGTCATCCGCTTCGGCCTCGACGAGTTCCCGCCCTTCGCCTTCGCGACCTGGCGCTTCGTGCTGTGCGCTCTGCCGGTGCTGTTCGTGGCCCGGCCCGACATCTCCTGGGCGACGCTGGCCGGCATCGGTGGCTTCATGTTCGGGGGCCAGTTCATCTTCCTGTTCTTCGCCATGCAGGCGGGCCTCCCACCCGGACTCACGTCAGTGCTGGTGCAGTTGCAGGGGCCACTCACGGTCGTGCTGGCTGCCCTCTTTCTGCGCGAGCACGCCACGCGCGCCCAATGGCTCGGCCTCGCCGCCGCAGCGGTCGGCGTGGTGCTGATCAGCCGTTCGGTGGAAGGTACGGCGAGTGTGCTCGCCATCGGGCTAGCGCTGCTCTCGGCACTCACCTGGGCCACCGGCAACCTCTTCTTCCGCTCGGCGCGCGGCGCATCGATGTTCGCCGTCACCGTGTGGGCGAGCATCCTGCCGCCGATCCCGCTCGCATTGATCAGCCTCGTGCTCGAAGGCCCCGAGGCGCTGCTGACGCCGATCCTCCATCCGACGGGACGCGGCTGGTTCGTGCTCTTCTATACGGTCGTCCCCGTGATGTGGCTGGGTTACCTTATCTGGGGCACGCTGCTGCGCACCTATCCAGCCGGCAAGGTCGGGCCCATCTCGCTGCTGGTGCCCTGCGCGGCACTTCTATTCTCGTCGCTGCTGGTCGACGAGCCGATCGGCGGCCTGCGCCTGCTGGGCGTCGCCGTGGTGCTAGGCGGCGTGGCCATCGGCCTGTTCGCGTCGGTGCGACGGCTGCGCTAGGCTTTCTGCAGGCCGCACCATTCGGCGATGAAGAGCGCCGTCGACTGGGTGATCTTGCGGATCGATTCGAGGTTCACGCGCTCGTCGAAGCCGTGGACGTCGTCGGACTCGGGACCATAGACCAGGGCCGGCAGACCGGCATAAAGGCCGAAGAAGCGGGCATCCGTCGTGCCCGTGGTCCTGCGATCGTCGAGTTCAGCACCGAACACCGTCTTGTGGGCGGCAGCCAGCAGTTCCCGCACGTGCTCGTGGTTCTGCAGAACATAAGGCTCGGCCTGGAAGCCCTCCCAACTCACGGTCGGCAGATTGTTGCCGAGGAAGGGATCGGCGGCCGCGGCCCGGTGAATCGTGTCCTCGATCTCCTGCCGGCACTCCTTGAGGGTCTGCGTCGGCAGCACGCCCACGCGCATGTCGAAGGTGCACCAGGCCGGCACCGAACTCGCCCAGTCGCCGCCGGCAATCTTGCCGACGTTGAAATTCACCGGATGGTGATGGTCGCAATAGTGCTTGTCGTGGACCTTCTTCGCGTTCCACTTCTTCTCGAGCTCGCGCAACTGCTGAATCAGTCGATAGGCCGATTCGATTGCGTTCGAGCCGGCATCGGCCTTGTAGACGTGGACCGGGTGGCCGGTGACCTTGACCTGGAACCACATCACGCCGACCTGCGCGACGGTGAGCGTGCAGCCCGACGGCTCGGGGATCAGCGCCGCCTCAGCGCGATAGCCGCGCTGTAGGCAGGCGAGGGCGCCGTTGCCCGTGCACTCTTCCTCGACCACCGACTGCTGATAGACGTCGGCCGACGGCATGTAGCCCAGCGCACGGAGTGCGCGCAGCGCAAAGACGTTCAGGATCAGCCCCGCTTTCATGTCGCCCGAGCCGCGACCGTACATCCAGCCGTCCTTCACATAGGCATCGTACGGGTTGCGCGACCACATCTCGGTCGGTCCCTCCGGCACGACGTCGATATGGCCGTTCAGGATCAGCGAACGGCCTTTCGGATTGGACGGGCGCCAGGCGCCGACGACATTCCAGGCATCGTCGTAGTCGAGCGAATGCGGCGAATAGCCCGGCAGGTGCTTCAGGTCGTCGATCTTGATCTGCCAGCGATCGACGCCGAGGCCATCCTCCTTGAACAGGCGGGCCATCATGTCCTGCGCCGGCGCCTCCTGAAAGCGCGTCGAGGGGATCCTCACCAGGTCGGCCAGCACCTTGGTCTGGTCGTCGAACCGGCGGTCGACCTCGCTCATGATTTTGGTTTTGACGGCGGCATCGAGCATGGGCGGCATTCCTGTCAGGGTTCGGTTGGGCCGACATTGGCCGACGCGAAATGACTCGTCAAAGCGGGGCCAGCCTTCTATTTCACGCCGCAATGCCGACGTTGCGCACGCTGGAGGAACTGGACCGCGCGGGACTGCTCAGTCCCGATCCGCGGCTGGCGGAGGCTGCCCGATCGATGGCAATCGCCATCACGCCGGAGATGCTGGCGCTGATCGACCGCGGCGATCTCGCGCACGATCCCATCGCCCGTCAGTTCGTGCCCAGCGCCGCCGAGACCGAGGTGTCGGCCGACGAGCTTGCCGATCCGATCGGCGACGAGGCGCGTTCGCCGGTAAAGGGACTGGTGCATCGCTACCCCGACCGCGTGCTGCTGAAGCCGCTGCATGTCTGCCCGGTGTACTGCCGCTTCTGCTTCCGGCGCGAAAAAGTCGGTCCCGGCGGCGAGGCGCTGTCGGCGGCCGAGCTCGAAACGGCGCTCGACTACATCCGCGACCATCGCGAGATCTGGGAAGTGATCCTGACCGGCGGCGACCCGCTGATGATGGCGCCGCGCCGGATGGGCGAGCTGATCGCGGCCCTCGATGCGATCCCGCACGTCGCCGTCATCCGCGTCCACTCCCGTGTGCCGATCGTCGACCCGGAACGGGTGAGTCCAGAATTGGTCATCGCGCTCAAACCGCGGCGCGCGAGCCTGTGGCTCGGCATTCACTGCAATCATGTCCGCGAACTCGCGGCCGCGACGCGGGCCGCACTGGCGCGCCTCGCCGACGCCGGCATTCCCCTGCTGGGCCAGACCGTGCTGCTGCGCGGTATCAACGACGACGTCGAGACTCTGGACCAACTCATGCGGGCGCTGGTGACGGCCCGGGTAAAGCCCTACTATCTGCACCATCCCGATCTGGTGCGCGGCACCGGCCATTTCCGCGTCTCCATCGAGGCGGGCCAGGCCTTGATGAAGGCGCTGCGCGGCCGTCTCTCGGGCCTTGCCCAGCCGACCTATGTGCTCGACGTGCCCGGCGGCCACGGCAAGGTCCCGATCGGGCCGGCCTATCTGGGCGACGATCCGTCGGCGCTCGACGTCGAGGACGCCTTCGGCGGTCACCACCGCTATCCCGGCTGAGCCGGCCGAATCAGAGCGCTTGCGGGCCGACTGGACCTGGTGCCTCGACGGCCAGCTCGATGTCCATCTTGCCGGCATTTTCAAAGGCCAGCGTGACGGGCGCCTGCGATCCCGGCTCGAGCGGCGCCTTGAGGCCGGTCAACAGCAGATGATAGCCGCGCGGCTTCAGCGTCAGCGTGGTGTCTGGCGGCAGGGCGAGGCCGCCCTCGCGTTCGCGCATGCGCAGCTCGTCGCCCACCACCGTGATCGCGTGGATCTCGACGCGCTCGGCGACCGGACTGCTGGCGGCGATCAGCCGGTCCGGGGCTACGCCCTTGTTGGTGAGCGTAAAGAAGCCGCCCCCCTCCGCCGTGGTCGACAAGGATGCACGCGCCCAGGGGCCGACGACTTCGATGCTGCCCAGCACGAAGCTGCGGGCTGCGGCAGGGCCCTTTGGGCCTTCGGAGGTATCACGCGAACGATTGAACCAGCTCATGGGGGCGTCTTGTAGCGCGAAGCGAGCGGCCTCGTCATTTGCCGTCCCCCGTCTTCGTCGCCCCGTCGTCATCGCCCTTCTTCTCGGGGAGATTAGTTTCTCGGGGAGATTAGTTTTGTTGCTGGCCGGGACCCGCCCCACCGTCGGTCAGCGACGGCCCGTCGCGGCGAGCGCCGGCCGGCCGGACCGCATTTGTGGCGCGCTGAGTTCCTCGACCAGCCAGTCCTCGAAGGCGCGCGTCTTGGGCCGGCCCACCGAAGCCGGCGGACACACGAACCACCACGCCTTGCCGCTGTCGACGATCTGCGGAAACGGCTGGAACAGCCGGCCCGACGCCAGTTCCTCGCGGAAGAGCTGAGGCGGACCGACGGCGACGCCGGCACCCTCCATCGCCGCCTCGACCGCGATCATCGTCGAATCGAAGGTGAGCACGCGCTTGGGCTTGAAGTCGCCCATGCCGACCGCGCGCAGCCAGATCGCCCATTCGGGATCGTAGGTCATGTCGATGAAGGGCACGCGCTTGAGATCGTCGAGGGTCTTGAGCTTGTCGCGATAGCGCTTGCCGCAAAGCGGCGTCAGCACGTCGCTGAACAGGCGCGTGGCGTGCACATCGGGCTCGGGCTGCACGGTGAAGCGGATGGCGCAGTCGAAATCCTCGCGTGCGAAATCGATGCGCCGTTGCGTGGTCGTCATGCGCACCTCGATCTCGGGGTGCTTGGACTGGAAACGATGCAGGCGCGGCGCCAGCCAGCCGAGCGCGAAGGTCGTCACCAGGCTGACGTTCAGCGTGCCGGAGTTGGCCTTGCGGCCGACGCGCTCCAGCGCGTTGGTCATCCGGTCGAAGGCGTCGCGCAGATCGGGCAGCAGGGCCGCGCCCTCGCTGGTGATCTCGAGCCCGCGCGGGCGGCGCACGAACAGCGCCACGCCGAGCCTTTCCTCGAGCGCCTTCACCTGATGGCTGACGGCCGCCTGGGTGACGTGCAGTTCCTCGGCGGCATGCGTGAAGCTTGCATGACGGGCGGCGGCCTCGAAGGCGCGGAGCGCATTCAGTGGCAATTGAGAGCGGCTCATTTAAGGCACGCGTACATAGATTTTCTATGCCTCCCCCGAGGTTTCATCCTTTGTAACGGGAGGCATTGTAGCGCAAATATACTGGAGAAACGAGGCACAAAGAGGCTCTCCCGAGTTCTCAACGCCTCAAACGGAGCTAAGTCATGTCGACCCTGTCCAGCGTGCGGTCTTTCGTCCGTACCGATGCCCCCTCCTTCTCCCTCGGCCGCACTGTCGCGCTGATGGCCGGTGCGGTTGTCGTTGGGCTCGAGGCCGTCATGACCCGCGCCGAGCTTGCCCGTTCGCGACGCCAGCTGGCCCAGCTCGACGAGCGCCTGTTGCGCGACATCGGTCTGGATCGGGCGACGGCGCGCTTCGAGGCCCATAAAGGCTTCTGGGCCTAGGCGGGAATTGCCGTCGGCAGGCGGATAGAGCAGGTTGAGTCATGGTGCTTTTGTGGCGCCATGACCCAACATCCTCTCTCGCTTCCCATCTTGGCTCTCGCCACCCACACCCTCCCCGACCCGGATACGAGCTGGCAGGCCCTCCTGCGGCGCGATCGGGCCTTCAACGGCCGGTTCTGGTTCTCGGTCAAATCGACCGGAGTCTATTGCCTGCCGTCGTGTGCCGCCCGGACGCCACTGCGCCGGAACGTGGATTTCCACGCCTCGCCCGATGCGGCCGAGGCGGCGGGGTTCCGCGCCTGCAAGCGCTGCAAGCCGCGCGACTGGCTGACCGAAACAGGCCTCAGCCGGCCCGTGGCCCGGGCCTGCGCCCTTTTCGACTCAGCCGAAGCCGACACGGCGCCCTCGCTGGCGGCCGTGGCGCGCCAGGTCGGCCTGTCGAGCGGGGCGCTCAGCAAGCGCTTCGTGGCCGAACTGGGCGTGAATCCGCGCGACTGGCTGGCGGCGCGCAAGCGTCTGCGCTTCCGCAAGGCATTGCGCGGCGGCGAGACGGTGGCTGGCGCGCTCTACGGGGCCGGCTACGGCTCGCCCAGCCGCGTCTATGAGAGCAGCGACAAGACGCTGGGCATGACGCCCGCGACCTATGCCAAGGGCGGCGCCGGGGCCCATATCGACTACACGACGGTCGATTCGGACTATGGCCGCGTGCTGGTGGCGGCGACCCACAAGGGCATTGCCGCGGTCTTCCTGGGCGACAACGACCGCGCGCTCGAAAAGTCCCTGCAGAACGACTTCCCGGCAGCCGACATCGCCCGCAATGACAATACGCTCGGACCGCGCGTGAAAAGCGTGCTGGCGCGCCTCTATGGCCGCAAGCCCACCGCCCTCGACGCGCCCGACGTGCCGCTCGACATCGTAGGTACGGCGTTCCAATGGAAAGTCTGGAAGGCATTGACCGAGATCCCGGCCGGCCAGACCCGCACCTATGGCGAGATCGCCCGGCGCATCGGCGAACCGAAAGCCGCGCGCGCCGTCGGCCGGGCCTGCGCCACCAACCAGGCGGCCGTCGTCATTCCCTGCCATCGTGCCGTCGGCGCCGACGGATCGCTCACCGGCTACCGCTGGGGAGTGACACGCAAGGAACGGCTCCTGGCCGAAGAACGCCGGCGCAGCAGCACGTAAAAGGCGCCACCGCCGCCGTGGTGCGGGTGCGCGGGACGAACGCTGCGCACCCGGGCACGATTATCTGCGCGATTGAGCCAACCGACGAACTCCGAACGGATGCGGCCGCCCATCAGGCGTCCGCCTTCCTCACGCAGACCCTTGCCCGTGACGATGAGGACGATCCGCAAGTCACGACCCTCCACCCGTTCGAGAAACTGGCCGACGGCGCGCTCGGCCGCCGCCAGGGTCATGCCATGGAGATCGAGCGTCGCCTCGGGCGCGAGTTTGCCGCGCGACAGGGCTCGCGCGACGTCGCGATCAAAGCTGCGGTCGTCGGGCGACAATTCCGCATCCTTTGTCACCGCGGGCAGGGTGACCCCGCCCTGAAGCGACGCGAGGGACCTTCCCGCTGGCTTCAAAGGTCCCTCAGCCTTCGGCCTCGGGAGGACAACCTCGGCGGCCTTGGTCGGTTCGACGCACGCCCGCGCCCGCCGGCGCTTGCCACCAAGTGGCTTCACGTCGGCCATCGCTTTCGAGAACAAAGCCGCGTCCTTGACCATGGCATTTCGTGTAGCCTTGGCCGTGGGGCGGGTCTACACAGCGCGCCATGGCCCTGCCTACTTCGACTCCAGCGCCTCAGCCCGATCCCGACCTCAAGTCCGGCCTGCAATATCTGCGTGCCGGCTGGTTCGATCGCGCCGAGCCATTGTTCCGCGCCGCCCTCGGCCGCTATGGCGAGCGGCCCGACATCCTGCACTACCTCGCGGTCTGCCTGTCGCAGCGCGGCGCGCTGGCCGACGCCGAAGCGTTGTGGCGCAAGGCGCTGGCCAAGGACCCCAACGAGCCGATGCTGTCCTACAATCTCGGCCTGGTGGCGCGGCGGCAGGGCCGCCTCGACGAGGCAGCGCGGCGCTTTCGCGACACGATCCGCCGCACCCCGGCTCATGTCGAGGCCCGGCTGGCGCTGGCCTCGGTCTATATCGATCTCAACCGCTTCGCCGCCGCGGAGCGCGAGCTGACCGAGTTCGTCGGCAATCTCGATAAGGCCATTCATGAGCAGGGCGGCGATACGCTGAAGCCGCTGCAGGCCCGGGCCCGCAACATGCTGGGCTATGTCCTCTACCGCATGGGACATCATTCGCCGGCAATCGCGGTCCTCGACATGGCCATGGTCGATGCCGGCGAGGACGCGGCGCGCCGGGGCCAGATCCTGGGCGACCGGGCGCTCGCCTTGAGCGGCCTCGGCCATCACGAGGAGGCCGCGACCGAAGCCGGCCGTGCCCTCGAGTTCGCGCCCGACAGTGCCAGCCTCAATCATGTGCTGGGCTTCGTGCTTTACCATTCAGGGCGGCCGACGGACGCGGTCGCGCCGATCGAGCGGGCGCTTGAGCTCGACCCCTCATTCGCCGCGGCGTTCAAGACGCTGGCCCTGGCCCAGGCGGCCGCCGGCAAGGGCGACGCGGCCGTCGATCTGCTGCACCGGGCGCTGCGGGCCGATCCTCACGACCGGGAAGCCGTTCTGCAGCTCTCAAACCTGCACCTCGAGCACCAAAGGTTCGCGGAGGCCCTGGAAACCCTGGAAGCCCACCTGAAAGCAGCGCCCGACGATGTCCGGGCGCTCAACAACCAGGGGCTGGCGTTGCGTGGACTGAAGCGTTTCGAGGAGGCTCGACGCGCGCTGAAGCGTGCCTCGCGACTGGCGAGCGACGATCCGTTCGTATTGACCAACCTCGGCCGCGTGCTGGTCGATCTCGGGCGGGCGGGCGAAGCGAGGACGTTGCACGAACATGCATTGCGCGGACTGCCGGGCGACTCGCGGTTGCTGGCCCACTACGGTGCCTGCCTCGCAGCCCTGGGCAACCGCGACAAGGCGCGCGAAATCCTCGATGAAGCGCTGGCGGCCAATCCCCACAATGCCGAGGCCCTGGCGGCACGGACGAGCCTGGACGCATGAGCGCCGCCGACCACTTGGCCATCGACCGCCTGGCTGAGGTCCGGCAGCGAATCGACGCCGCTGCGCGCAGCGCCGGTCGCGATCCGGCCAACGTTACCCTGGTCGCCGTCTCCAAGACCCATGGCGCCGACCGTGTTCGCGAGATGCTGGACGCAGGCCAGCGTGTGTTCGGCGAAAACCGCGTCCAGGAGGCGCAGGAGAAGTTTCCCGATCTCAAATCCGCATATCCCGACCTGGAATTGCACCTGATCGGGCCGCTGCAGACCAACAAGGCGCGCGACGCGGTCAAGTTGTTCGACGTCATTCAGTCGGTCGACCGCGAACGGCTTGCCGCGGCGCTCGCCAAAGAAATGGCGCATCTCGGCCGCCGGCCGGCCTGCTACATCCAGGTCAATACCGGCGAGGAGGCACAGAAGGCGGGCGTGGCGCCGACCGATGTCGATGCCTTCGTCGCCACCTGCCGCGATACGCATGGCCTGCCGGTCGTCGGATTGATGTGCATCCCGCCGGTCGACGAGGAACCGGCGCTGCATTTTGCCCTGCTGACCAAGATCGCCGCGCGCAACGGCCTGGCCAGGGTCAGCATGGGCATGAGCGCCGACTACGAGACGGCGGTGCGGCTGGGCGCCACCCATGTCCGCGTCGGCAGCGCCCTGTTCGGCGCCCGCCCGCCGCTCGCGATGCCAGCGCCGGAGAGCTCAGCGCCGGAAACCCCACCGTCAGAGAGTCATGCCTGAGCTTCCCGAGGTCGAGACCGTCCGCCGTGGTCTCGTCCCCCGGCTGGTGGGCCGGCGCATCGTCCGCCTGCTGCAGCATCGCCGCGATCTGCGCGTCCCGCTGCCGGCGCAATTCGCCAAGAAGGTCGAGGGCCGCAAGGTCCGGGCCATCGACCGGCGGGCGAAGTATCTGCTTTTTCGCCTCGACGACGGCCAAACGCTGATCGCCCATCTCGGGATGTCGGGCCGCATGACGCTGCACGATGCCGCCAGCGCCGCCGAGCATCCGTTCGACCGCCACGACCATGTCGTCTTCGAGACCGACGAGGGTTGGCAGGTCCGCTTCAACGACGCCCGCCGCTTTGGACTGATGCTGCTGGCCGCCGACGAGGCGATCCCCAAGCACAAGCTTTTCAAGGGGCTGGGACCCGAGCCGCTCGACGAGGCGTTCGATGGCGCGACACTGGCCGCCCGCCTGAAAGGCCGGCGCACGCCCATAAAAGCTGCCCTCCTCGATCAGAAGACGCTGGTCGGCGTCGGCAACATCTACGCCTGCGAGGCGCTGTTCCTGGCCGGCATCTCGCCCAAGCGCCTCGCCCACACGGTGCAGGGCGAGCGCGCCGAGCGGCTGGTGGCCGCGATCAAGAAGGTGCTGCAGCGCTCGATCGAGGATGGTGGCTCGACACTGCGCGACCATGTCCAGCCTGGCGGCGAGCTCGGGTATTTTCAGACCCGCTTTAATGTATACGATCGCGCCGGCATCGCCTGCCCGACGCGGGGCTGCAGCCGCACGGTGCGCCGGCTCGTGCAGTCGGGGCGCTCCACCTTCTATTGCGCGCACTGCCAGCGCTAGCTAAGAGCGGCCCCATACTTGGAAGTACGCTTGTGGGAAGCACGCTTGTGGGGAGGACGCCGGTGGCTGCTGCATACGAAAACATCCTGACCGAAACCAAAGGCCGCGTGGGCATCATCCGGCTCAACCGGCCCAAGGCGCTGAACGCACTGTGCGCCGATCTGGTGCGCGAGCTCGGCCTGGCGCTCGACGTGTTCGAGGCCGACCCCGCCATCGGCTGCATGATCCTCACCGGCAGCGACAAGGCCTTCGCCGCCGGCGCCGACATCAAGGAAATGAAGGACAAGTCGTACCAGGACGTCTTCCTGCAGGACTTCATCACGGTCGGTTGGGAGAAGGTGAGCCAGGTTCGCAAGCCGATCATAGCCGCCGTGGCCGGCTATGCGCTGGGCGGTGGCTGCGAGATGGCCATGATGAGCGATTTCATCATCGCTGCGGATAACGCGAAGTTCGGCCAGCCCGAGATCACGCTCGGAACCATTCCCGGCGCCGGCGGCACCCAGCGCCTGCCGCGCTTCGTCGGCAAGTCGAAGGCGATGGACCTCGTCCTGACAGGCCGCATGATGGATGCGGCGGAAGCCGAGCGCTGTGGACTGGTGAGCCGCGTCGTGCCTCTTGCCGACTTGATGAGCGAGGCGCTCGCCACGGCCGAGAAGATCGCGGGCCTGTCGCTGCCGGCCACGATGGTCGCCAAGGAGGCAGTCAATCGCGCCTTCGAGACGACCTTGGCGGAGGGCGTTCGCTTTGAACGCCGCACCTTCCATGCAACCTTTGCCTTCGACGATCGGGCTGAGGGAATGGCGGCTTTCGCGGAGAAGCGCAAAGCAGGCTGGAAACACCGCTGATTGGGTGGTTTTGGCGCGCTTGACCGGTCCCCATGCGGCCCGTATAAGCGCGCCCTTCGAGCAACGAGGACGAAATGGCTAATCACAAGTCGGCCCAGAAGCGCGCCCGCCAGACTGAGACCCGGACTGTCGTGAATACGGCACGCCGCAGCCGCGTGCGCGGCTCGGTCAAGAAGGTCGAGGAGGCGATCGCCGGTGGCGACAAGAACGCCGCCCAGGCGGCACTCCGTGCAGCGCAGCCGGAGATCCAGCGCGCTGCGATCAAGCGCATCGTGACCAAGAATGCTGCCGCGCGCCGCGTGTCGCGCCTCGCCGCGCGCATCAAGGCGATGGCCTGATCCACTTTAGTTTTCTTCAGTGGTTGTGAACGCCGCTCATTCGAGCGGCGTTTTCTTTTTCGGCGTGCGCTCTCGATGAGAGAGCATTAAAATTATTTCTACCACTTTCAGCGAAGAGTATTTGGTCGCCAATTGGGCGAACAACATACGATTCGCTTTTATCGCCTCGCGCGGGCGAATGAGCGCTAGATATTGAGCGACGTCATGCGCATCGCACGACAGAAAATCGAACGAACAGAGTTGTCAATCGAGTCGCGCGAAGAACAATCTGAATCACGGGTGACGTTCTCCGCTGAATCGTTTGCGCTCGTCATCGGGTCTGCTAAGAGTCCGGTCATCGCGACGGGCGTGGGGCGCTGGAACGCGAGCCAAGGCGGAGACGGGGGGCATCGTCTTCGCTGACAAGACGAACGAGGGAGAGAACGGCAGCGCTTCTGCATCAGCGACGTTCGAAAGATTAAAGCGTCCCAACAACGACGCTCAACTCGAATTTTTTCGTCGCTCTTGCCGCGCTGCATAATTCTTCCGCCGTTTGCCGGCTCGAAGTTCGACGCCCTGCTCGACAAATGAAAAGCGGGGGCCATGTCGACAGACAACAAGACAGCCGACACATATCAAGTGTCCCCCGCTGCCGGCTATGCTGGCGACGTGGCACCGGCAACGGCTTGGAAAATTCTCGGCGAGCGCAAGGACGCGGTTCTCATCGACGTCCGCACGCGACCTGAATGGAATTACGTCGGCTTGCCCGATCTCGAAACGCTGGCCAAGAAGCCGGCGCTGGTCGAGTGGCAGGTCTTCCCGAGCATGCAGGTCAACCCAGAATTCGTGACCGCCCTGTCGGGTGGGCTCACGGACAAGGAGGCGCCGTTGCTGTTTCTGTGCAGAAGTGGGGTCCGATCGGCCGCGGCGGCGAAAGCCATGACCGCGGCCGGCTACAGTAGATGTCTCAACGTGATGGACGGCTTCGAGGGCCCCCTGAATGCCGAGGCCAAGCGCGGCGCGGCAGGGGGATGGAAGGCGGCAGGGCTTCCGTGGAGACAAACGTGAACCGAATTCAATCACCGATTTCTGGCAATAACGAAGCAGCTTACGATAAGAAGAATGTGGCGGGGGTCGAGATGGATGAAATTGCGGGCCGCAAGGAGTTGGAAGCGCATTGGGTGCGCGTCTGCGATCGGCTTCGCAAGGAAATCGGCGACAAGGCTTTCAAGACGTGGTTCGGCGAAGTCGAGCTGGGCGAGCTGAAGGCCGGCAAGCTTCGTCTTTATGCGCCGACGCGCTTCGTCCGCGACTGGGTCGGTCGCCACTACGGCGACCGCGTGCTGGCCTATTGGCAGGCCGTGGCGCCCGACGTGAAGAACGTCGAGGTGAACCTCGTGCCGCCGCCGGCGCCGCGCCGGCCGAACGAGATCATCGCCATGCCGCCCCTGCCCTCGTCGCAGAATTACCAGCCGCCGATGCCGCGCCTGGGACCGTCGATCGGCCGCGGCACCGACGATGCCTTCTCCGGTCCGGAAGCACGCTACACCTTCGCCAATTTCGTGGTCGGCAAGCCCAACGAGTTCGCCTATGCGGCCGCCCGCAACATCGCCGAGCAGGACCAGCCGCTGCCGGAACGCAATCCGCTCTACATTTTCGGCGGCGTTGGGCTCGGCAAGACCCATCTGATGCATGCCGTCTGGCACGCCATCCGTGAGCGCGACCCCAAGACCCGCGTGCTCTACCTGACGGCCGAGAGCTTCGTGAACCGCTTCATCCAGGCGCTGCGGACCAAGAACACCGGCCAGTTCAAGGAGCTGTTCCGCAACGTCGACGTCCTCATGGTCGACGACGTGCAGTTCATCTGCGGAAAAGAAGCCAGCCAGGACGAATTCTTCTTCACCTTCAATTCGTTGGTCGAGCAGAGCAAGCAGATCATCCTGTCCTCTGAGAAGCCGCCGAGCGAGCTGCAGGACATCGAGGAGCGCATGCGCTCGCGGCTGGGCAGCGGTCTGGTGGCCGACATCCATTCGTCGACCTACGAACTGCGCCTCAGCATCCTGCAGACCAAGGCCGAGAACGCCCGCGTGCCGGTGCCGACCGCCGTGCTGGAGTTCCTGGCGCACAAGATCAGCACCAACATCCGCGAGCTCGAGGGCGCGCTGAACCGCGTCGTCGCGCACGGCCAGCTGATCGGCCGCGAGATCACCGTCGAAATGGCGCAGGACGTGCTGCACGACCTGCTGCGCCAGGCCGACCGCAAGGTCACTGTCGACGAGATCCAGCAGCGGGTGGCCGCTCACTACAACATCAAGCTCGCCGAAATGAGCTCGCCGCGGCGTGCCCGCTCGGTCGCCCGGCCGCGCCAGGTGGCGATGTATCTCGCCAAGCAGCTCACCACCCTCAGCCTGCCGCAGATTGGCAAGCGCTTCGGCAACCGCGACCACACCACGGTCATGCACGCGGTGCGCAAGATCGAGGAGCTGAAAATCTCCGATCTGTCGATTGCAGAAGACGTCGAGCTGCTCAAGCGACAGTTGCAGGGTTAGTAAATTCCCTGCCGGAATTGTGAAATGGGGCCTCGCTGGGCCCCATTTTCATGGAATGAGCAGGGCCTAAGGGCCTCAAATTACGGGTGAAATCGCTTTCCGCCGGCAGCTTGCGTGCTATAGTCTGCGACCGTTCCACCAGGGTGTTCCGCAGCCTGGGAAACGGGGTGTCTAAACCGCATTTTGGCCCCTCGTTACAGCGACCCAATCATGAAACTGACGATCGAACGGGCAGCCCTCTTGAAGGCGTTGGCCCATGTCCAGAGTGTGGTCGAGCGGCGGAACACGATCCCGATCCTGTCCAACGTCCTGATCACGGCCCAAAAGGGCCGCCTCAGTCTCGCGGCGACCGACATGGATCTCGCCATCACCGAATCGGTCGAGGCCAACGCGGCCAAGAACGGGTCGACGACCGCGCCCGCCCACACGCTCTACGAGATCGTCCGCAAGCTGCCGGACGGCGCCCAGGTCGAACTGGAGTCGGCATCCGATGGCGGCAGCCTGGTGATCCGCGCCGGCCGGTCGCGCTTTACCCTGCAGTGCCTGCCGCCGGCCGACTTCCCGACGATGAGCGAGGGCGACCTTCCGCACCGCTTCCAGCTGCCTGCCACCGACCTCAAGGGCATCATCGACCGCACGCGGTTTGCCATCTCCAACGAGGAAACCCGCTACTACCTGAACGGCATCTATTTCCATGCCGCAACCTCGGGCGGCACCCAGGTGCTGCGCGGCGTGGCCACCGACGGCCATCGCCTCGCCCGTGTCGAAGTCCCGCTGCCCAAGGGCGCCGGCGAGATCCCCGGTGTCATCGTGCCGCGCAAGACGGTGGGCGAAGTCCGCAAGCTCCTGGACGAAAGCGACGGCTCGGTCGATATCGAGCTTTCCGACACCCGCATCCGCTTCTCCAGCGGCAACGTCACCCTGGTGTCCAAGCTGATCGACGGCACCTTCCCCGACTACGAGCGGGTCATTCCGACCGGCAACGACAAGATCCTGAACGTGCCGTGCAAGGAATTCGCGCACGCCGTCGACCGCGTTTCGACGATTTCCACGGAAAAATCGCGCGCCATCAAGGTCGCGGTCGCCAAGGGCATGGTCACGCTCTCGGCCACCAGCCCCGACGCCGGCAGCGCCACCGAGGAGATCGAGGTCGACTACAAGGACACCGCCATCGAGATCGGCTTCAACTCGCGTTACCTGCTCGACATCACCGAGCAGATCGTGGGCGCCGAGGCGCGCTTCCTGATGGCCGACGCCGGCTCGCCCACCCTGGTGCGCGACGGTGCCGACGAGAGCGCGCTCTACGTGCTCATGCCGATGCGGGTATGACCGCGCAGCCCGGTAGCCCCCGCGCCCTTTCTCCCGACGCCGGCCCCGGTTCCGCGCCGGCCCATCGAATCGAGTCTTCCGCGCGGTCCCTGCTGGCCGTCCGGCAACTTCGCCTCACCGATTTCCGCAATTACCGCCAGCTCAGGCTCGACTGCGGCCTCGAGCCGGTGGTGCTGGTGGGCGGCAACGGCACCGGCAAGACCAATCTCCTGGAGGCCCTCTCCTTCCTGGCACCGGGCCGCGGCCTGCGCCGGGCCCGTCTCGACGATGTCGGCCATCGCTTGCGTGGCGAGGCGCCGGGCACTGGCACGGGACCAACGAACTGGGCAGTCGCCGCCACGCTCGACACGCCGGACGGACGCCTCACCATCGGCACCGGCCTCGAGCCGGGTCGCGGTGAAGGCAGCTCGTCCCGCAGGGTCGTGCGCATCGACGGCAAAGCCGCGTCCAGCCAGACCGCGCTCGGCCTGCATGTCGCCGCCGTCTGGCTGACGCCGCAGCTCGACCGCCTGTTCCTCGATGGCGCCAGCGAGCGCCGGCGCTTCCTCGACCGGCTGGTGACGGCACTGCATCCCCAGCATGCCGGCGACGTCGCGGCCTACGAGCACGCGCTTCGCCAGCGCGCCCGCGTCCTGGCCGAAGGCGGGCGCGATCCGCACTGGTTCACCGCGCTCGAAGACACCATGGCCCGCCACGGCGTGGCGCTGGCCGCCGCCCGGGCCGACACGGTCCATCGCCTCGATGCCGCCGCGCGGCTGGGCATCGGCCCCTTCCCCCGCGCTGCCCTCACCATGGCCGGGGAAGTCGACGATTGGCTCGACACCATGGCGGCGCTCGACGCCGAGGATCGCTTGCGCGCCACCCTGGCCGCGAACCGCCTGCGCGACGCCGAGGCCGGCACGACCTCCTGCGGGCCGCACCGCAGCGACCTCGCGGTCCGGCACCTCGATCTCGACCTGCCGGCGGCCGAGGGTTCTACGGGACAGCAGAAGGCCGTCCTGGTCTCGATCGCGCTGGCGCACGCCCGCCTGGTGGCGATGTCGCGCGGCCGGCCGCCGCTGCTGCTGCTCGACGAAATCGCGGCCCATCTCGATGCCGAGCGCCGCACGGCGCTGTTCGACGAGGTCGTGGCACTGGGCGCCCAGAGCTGGATGACGGGCACCGATGCCGAGCTTTTTGCGCCGCTCCGCGGTCGCGCACAGATCCTGTGCGTGGCCGACGGATCGATTGCGGCTGTCTGAAATATTTTCTGGAAGTCGGGTAAATGAGCGACATCGAAGACGTAACGCCGGGCGCCGAAGAGTATGGCGCCGATTCGATCAAGGTGCTGCGCGGCCTGGAGGCCGTCCGCAAGCGTCCGGGCATGTATATCGGCGACACCGACGACGGCACCGGCCTGCATCACATGGTCTACGAGATCGTCGACAACGCGATCGACGAGGCGCTGGCGGGCTACTGCGACGGGGTCGAAGTCGTCCTCCATGGCGACGGCTCGGTCACGGTGCGCGACAACGGCCGCGGCGTGCCGGTCGACATCCACAAGGAAGAGGGCATCTCGGCCGCCAACGTCATCTTCACCCAGCTTCACGCCGGCGGGAAGTTCGACCAGAACTCCTACAAGGTCTCGGGCGGCCTGCACGGTGTCGGCGCCGCCGTCGTCAACGCGCTGTCGTCGCAGCTCGACCTGCATATCTGGCGCAACGGCAAGGAACATTTCCTGCGCTTCCGCCACGGTGAGCCCGAGCACGACCTCAAGATCATCGCCGACGCGCCACCGGGCAAGCATGGCACCGAGGTGACCTTCCTGCCCTCGACCGGAACCTTCACCAAGACCGAGTTCGATTTCGCCACGCTGGAGCACCGGCTGCGCGAACTCGCCTTCCTGAACTCGGGCGTGAAGATCATCCTGACCGACGAACGCGGCGCCGAGCCCAAGGTCTCCGAGCTCTTCTTCGAGGGCGGCGTCGAGGCATTCGCCAAGTACCTGGACCGCAACAAGACGGTGCTGCACTCCCCGCCGGTGTCGATCCGCGGCGAAAAGGAAGGCATCTCGATCGAAGTCGCGATGCAGTGGAACGACAGCTATCACGAGACGATGCTGTGCTTCACCAACAACATCCCGCAGCGCGACGGCGGCACCCATCTGGCGGGCTTCCGCGGCGCGCTCACGCGCACGCTGAACAAATATGCCGACGAGAGCGGCCTTTCCAAGAAGGAGAAGGTCAACCTCACCGGCGACGACATGCGCGAGGGCCTGACCTGCGTGCTGTCGGTCAAGGTGCCCGACCCCAAGTTCTCGTCACAGACCAAGGACAAGCTGGTCTCGTCCGAGGTCCGTCCGGTGGTCGAATCGGTGGTCGGCGACAAGTTCGGCCAGTGGCTCGAGGAGCACCCCTCGGAGGCCCGCAAGATCCTGATCAAGGTGGTCGAGGCCGCGGCGGCGCGCGAGGCGGCGAAGAAGGCCCGCGAGCTCACGCGCCGCAAGGGGGCGCTCGACGTCAGCTCGCTGCCCGGCAAGCTGGCCGACTGCCAGGAACGCGATCCGGCGCTCAGCGAACTCTTCATCGTCGAGGGCGATTCGGCCGGCGGCTCGGCCAAGCAGGGCCGCAACCGCGCCAACCAGGCCATCCTGCCGCTGCGGGGCAAGATCCTGAATGTCGAGCGCGCGCGCTTCGACAAGATGCTGGGCTCGGCCGAAATCGGCACGCTGATCACGGCGTTGGGCACCGGCATCGGCCACGACGACTTCAACCTCGACAAGCTGCGCTACCACAAGATCATCATCATGACGGACGCCGATGTCGACGGCTCCCACATCCGCACGCTCCTGATGACGTTCTTCTATCGCCAGATGCGCTCACTGATCGATGCCGGCCACCTCTACATCGCCCAGCCGCCGCTGTTCAAAGCCGCCAAGGGCAAGTCGGCGATCTACCTCAAGGACGAGCGCGCGCTCGACGAGCAGCTCATCCAGACCGGGCTGGAAAACGCCCGGCTCCAGCTCGGCAGCGGCAGCGTGCAGGCGAGCGACGATCTGCGCCGCACCGTCGACATCGCCCGCTCCGTCGCCAACCTGGTGAAGCCGCTGTCGCTGTCGCGGCGCGTCACCAGCCAGGCGGTGATCGAGCAGGCCGCCATTGCCGGCGCCTTCAAGCCCGACATCCTGAACGACGCCGAGCTTGCCAAGGCGACCGCCGACTACATCGCCCGCCGCCTAGATGCCGTCAGTCCGCCGCTCGAGCGCGGCTGGAGCGGCGAGCCGACGCCCGACGGCGGCCTCGCCTTCAGCCGCCGCCTGCGCGGCGTGCAGGAACGCCACGTCATCGACGGCCCGCTGGTCAGGAGCGCCGAGGCGCGCAAGCTCGACGGCCTCGCGCTCGAACTGCAGTCGGTCTACCAGCGACCCGGCCTGTTCATCGCCAAGGAAAAAGAGACGCAGATCTTCTCGCCCACCGAGCTGTTCGCGGCCGTCGTCGAGGCCGGCCGCCGCGGCGTCACCATCCAGCGCTACAAGGGGCTGGGCGAGATGAACCCCGACCAGCTCTGGGAGACGACGCTCGATCCCGAGGCCCGGACGCTCCTGCAGGTCAGGATCAACCATGCCGACGAGGCCGACGAGATCTTCTCGACCCTGATGGGCGACGTGGTCGAGCCCAGGCGCGAATTCATCCAGGAAAACGCCCTCAAGGTCGCCAACCTCGACGTGTGAGGCTCTCGCAAAGTTAACACCAGGCTGTCACTTTTGGCAGGCTGTCGGACTGTCCAGAATTCGCGATAAGCCCCATCCGACGGGCTTTCGCCCCATCGCGCACCGCGCTTTTCTGGACACGTCCCGCGAGACCACTTCCCAGATATCGCCAAGTGCCTGTTCTGGCATCGCTATTCGGCGTGCAGCAAAGCCGGGAGGGCGGTCGGGACTGTCCAGAATTGAATCGCGCCGGACATGAAAAAGGCCGACGCAATCCAAGCGCCAGCCTATCAAGATTCATAGCAAATTCCTGCTAAATCTGCAACTTTTTCATTCCGATATTTTCTCATCCCCGGATTTGTGGCCCCGGCGCTAGTTCGGCTCCGATCCGGTGATGAGCCGCGCGCCGGACTGGAAGGTCACGTAGGACCAGATCCACTCCAGCATCACGACCGCCCGGTTCCTGAAGCCGATCAGGAACGAGATGTGGATCAGGCCCCACATCAGCCAGGCGAGCGTGCCGTCGAGCCGCAGCCAGCCGAAATCAGCGACGGCGGAGCGCCGCCCGATCGTCGCCATGGTGCCATAGTCGCGGTAGCGGAACGGCGGCGGCAGCGGCTTGCCGGCGAGGCGTGCCCGCAGCACGCGCGCGACATAGGCGCCCTGCTGCTTGGCGACCGGTGCCAGGCCGGGCAACGGCTTGCCGTCCTTGCCGGCGGCACTTGCCGTGTCGCCGATGACGAAAATCTCGGGATGACCCGGCACTGTGAGATCGGGACCGACGGGAACACGGCCGATCCGGTCCTTGTCGACGCCGAGCCAGTGCGCCGCGGCCGAAGCGGCGACGCCGGCTGCCCAGATGATCGTGGCGGCGGGCAAGTGTTCGTCGCCTATGGTGACCCCGCTCTCGTCGCAGTTTGAGACCGGCGTGCCGAAGCGGACCTCGACATGCAGCCGCTGCAGGGCAGCCTGCGCCGCGGTGCTCAACGCCGGCGGAAAGGCCGCGAGCACGCGCGAGCCTGCTTCCACCAGCATGACGCGCGCCTCGCGCGGATCGATGGTGCGGAAATCGTGCCGCAGCGCCACGTGCGCCAATTCGGCGATGGAACCCGCCATCTCCACGCCGGTCGGGCCGCCACCAATCACGACGAAGGCGAGGAAGCGCCTCCGCGCCTCGGGCGTTTCCGCCGACTCGGCATTCTCGAAGGCGGTGAGAATACGGCGGCGGATGGCCGTGGCATCGTCGATCTTCTTGAGACCCGGGGCCACGCTCTCCCACTCGTCGTGGCCGAAGTAGGCGTGCCGGGCGCCCGTCGCCAGCACGAGCGTGTCATAGGGGATTTCGCGATCGTCGAGCCGGACCACGCGGCGTTCCTTGTCGACGCCGGTGACCTTGCCCAGCACCACGCGCACGTTGGCGGCGCGGCGCAGGATGGCGCGGATGGGCGAGGCGATCTGCGCCGGCGACAGGCCGGCCGTCGCCACCTGGTAGAGCAGCGGCTGGAAGAGGTGGTAGTTGCGGCGGTCGATGACGGTGACGTCGGCGTCGGCGCCGCCCAGCGCATGCGCGGCGCTCAAGCCGCCAAAGCCCGCGCCGACGATGACGATGCGCGGCCGGGTCATGGCGGAACTCCCTTGCTTCAGCGGCGCCCCAACAGGTTGGGCGCGACGATGCGGTCGACCGACAGTGTGCCGTCGCCGCGATGGCGACTAAAGCACCATCTGCGTCTGGGTGACGACGGCCACCAGCTTGCCCTCGGTGGTGGTGATGCGCGTCGTCCAAACCATGGTGCGACGGCCGCGGTGAATCGGCGTGGTCTCGCCGATCACCGTGGTGCCGACCGGCGCGGGCCCGACGAAATTGGTCTTGCTCTCGATCGTGGTCGTGCCCTTGCCCTCGGGCAGGTTGAGCACGGTGGCGGCGGCCCCCAGCGTGTCGGCAAAGGCCATGACCGCGCCACCGTGCAGTATGTCGGGCCGCGTGCAGAGGTCGGGCCGGACGACCATCTCGGCCGTCACCCGCGTCTCGCTCGCGGCGGTGAACTTCAGCCCCAGAACCTCGGCGAAGGGCAACTTGACGTTGTTCAGGAGCTGAAGCTTGTCCATTTGCGTTTCCCTTAGTTGGCGGTGCCGATCCGGCGCAGGCCGAGATACTCCAGGATGACGAAGTCGGCCACGATCAGCGCGACGACGACGATGCCCGCGATGCCGGCCGTGGTCCATGAGGCCGGGAGCGCCAGGACCAGTGCACTGCCCGCCACCCAGGCGATATCGGCGGCGAAGATCAGGCGGGCGAGACCCTGCGGCACCGTCTCCCGCGAAGCAATCCAGGCGCAGAGAGCGCCGAAGGCCACGACGCCCACGCCCAGAAGCTCGAACAGGATGGCGAGGTCGAGGCCCATGACCGACACCGGGGCATCGGTGGCAGCCCTGGCGAACGGTCCAGCGAAGATCGCGAGCCCGGCGCCGGAAACCACGGAGAAGGCGGCGTTGCCCCAGAGCGTGCGGCGGAGCAGGCGGTCGGATGAAGCAGTCATGACGTCCTCCTTGTGCGTTGCGGACGCCCTGGAAGTCGCATGCACCCGTCCGTCCCTCAATTACGCTGGAGGTAATCGGCAGGCCTGCGGGCCGGTGCTAGGTTCCGGCCCATGATGAGCAATCCTTCCGCCTCCCTCGCCGCCTTGCCCGACCTGTTCGGTCCGATGCTGCGGACCTGGCGCCGCCGACGGGGCGCCAGCCAGCTTTCGCTGGCCCTGCAATCCGGCGTGTCGCAGCGTCATGTGAGCTTCCTCGAATCGGGCCGCGCCAAGCCCAGCCGCGAGATGGTGGTCCAGCTCTCGTCCGCGCTCGACGTGCCGCTGCGCCAGCGCAACGCCATGCTGCTGGCGGCGGGCTTCGCGCCGGTCTACCGCGAGAGCAGCCTCATCGCGCCCGAGCTCGCACCGGTGCGCCGGGCGATCGACCATATGCTGAAGCAGCAGGAGCCCTATCCCGCCGTCGTGATCGACCGGCTGTGGAACCTGCTGCAGGCCAACGAGGCGGCGAGCGCCTTCACCGTGTTCCTGTTCGAGGGGCCGCCGCCGCCACCGCCGTCGGGCAAGGCACCGAACCTGCTGCGCTGGATCCTCGATCCCAAGGCGCTGCGTTCCAAGATCTCGAATTGGGAAGAGGTCGCGCGCCACCTCGTCTCGACCACCTATGCCGAAATCCTCGCGGCCGGCGGCGAGCCCAAGGCGCTCGCCTTCATCGAGGAGATCATGGCCTACCCCGACGTACCGGCCTCGTTCCGCAAGCTGCGCTTCGAGGAACGGCCCGCGCCGATGCTGACGGTCGACTATCTCGTGGGCGGCAAGGCGCTGTCGGTGTTCACCACCATCGCCACGCTCGGCACCCCACAGGACATCACCCTGCAGGAAGTGCGCATCGAGTGCTTCTTCCCGGCCGACGACCGCAGCGACGCGCTGTTCAAGAGTCTGGCCGCGAAGCGCTGACAAGCTGCTCTTGGCTCTCCTCTCCCCCGCTAGGGGGAGAGGACGGGTGAGGGGGAGACGCCCGTGTCTTGCCCCCTCACCTAACCTTTCCCCCTAGCGGGGGAGAGGAACATGGAGAGATGACACCTCGCGGACAGCGGCAGCGAAATGCTAAGCACGCTGTCGACCATGAGCGGGCCCGGCTTCCTCGTCACCCTCGACATCGCACTGCGTGGCGCGGCCATCGCGCTGCTGCTGATCGTTGCCATCGCCACCCTGCGGCGTGC
>CANJHI010000069.1 GCA_947474005.1 Alphaproteobacteria bacterium
CCAGGGCCGGCTTCGCCTCCGCGGCCGTCGGCGCGGGTTCGACGATACGCACCGCCGGCGGCTCGGGCTTGCCGCCCGGCGGCGGGCTGGCGGAGGGCGCGGTGACACTCATGGGACGAAACTAGCGCCTTCGTCGCGATGGGCAAGCGCGCGAGCGGCCTGGAATTGGATATTGACTATCCTATCATTTCTGATACACTCCTATCCATGACAAAGACCCGCCCGAACTGCGCCCAGCCCGGCAAGCGCCTGTCGCCTGAGACGCGGACGCTCGTCCTGGTGACGAGGCGACGTGAAACGAGTCATCCGGTGTCCCACGCCACGACATGGGAGATTCCGAATTCAGCCAGCACGAGCAAGGACTTGGCCGATGCGACGCGGGGTGCTTGGCGACGTAGGCCCCTGTCCCACTGACTCAGAACCCGATGCTCTTGATCTTGGCGCCCAGCGCCGCGATCGAGAACGGCTTGCCGATGAAATTGACGCCGGGGTCGAGCACGCCGTGATGGACGATCGCATTGGCCGTGTAGCCGGTGGTGAACAGGACCTTGAGCGCGGGCCGGCGCTCGGTGGCGACGGCGGCGAGCTGGCGGCCGTTCATGTTGCCGGGCAGGCCGACGTCGGTGAACAGCAGGCCGATGTCGTCGTGCGCCGCCAGCACCGCCAGCGCCTGCGCGCCATCGCCGGCATGATAGACGGTGCAGCCGATCTCGCGGCAGGCCGAAATGGCGAACTCACGCACCACCGGATCGTCCTCGACGACCAGCACGACGAGGCTTCCGTCCGTCGCGTGGAGCGGCTGAAAGGCCGGCTCGAGGCTCTCCTGCTCCTCGGCGACGGCACGCGGCAGGTAGACCTTGACCGTCGTGCCCTGGCCGAGCTCGCTGTAGATCTTGAGATGGCCGCCGATCTGCTTGACGTAACCGAAGGTCATGCTGAGGCCGAGGCCGGTGCCCTGCCCGCGCTGCTTGGTGGTGAAGAACGGCTCGAAGGCGCGCGCCATGGTCGCCTGGTCCATGCCGGCGCCGGTATCGGACACGGCGATCATGACGTACTGGCCGGCGGTGACGTCGGTGTTGGTGGCGGCATAGGCGTCGTCGAGATGAGCGTTGGCGGTCTCGATGGTGAGCGTGCCGCCGTTGGCCATGGCATCGCGGCCGTTGATGGCGAGGTTCAGAACGGCACTTTCGAGCTGCGCGGCATCGGACCGTGCCCGCCACAGGCCTCCGGCCAGGATCGTTTCGATGTTGACCCGCTCGCCCAGCGTCCGGCGCAGCAGCTCGGACATGCCCGAGACCAGCCTGTTGGCGTCGACGGCGTCGATCTGCAGCGGCTGCTGGCGCGAGAAGGCGAGCAGCCGCTGGGTGAGCTGGGCCGCCCGCGACACGCCGGTCTTGGCGAGGTCGAGGAAGCGCGCGATATCGGCCGACGCGTCGGGCAGGCGCCGGCCGACCATCTCGATGGCGCCGCCGATGCCGGTCAGCAGGTTGTTGAAATCGTGGGCGATACCGGCGGTGAGCTGGCCGACCGCCGTCATCTTCTGCGACTGACGCAGGTTCTCCTCCGCACTCGCCCGACGCGCCTGCTCGTCGCGCAGCATGGCCAAGGCGGCGCTCTCCTGCATCGCGCGGCGCGAGGCGAGCAACGCCAGCCCCATCAGGGCGAGCGTCGCCGGCAGACCGAAGACCAGATGGGAGGCCATGCGCGCCATCCAGGCCGCGCGTATCGTCTCGATGGCGTAGCCGTGCACCACGTAGATCGGCAGGTCGGCCAGCTTGCGGTACATGAAGAGGCGGGCCTGGCCGTCGAAGCCGGAACTATCTGTCTCGTAGAGGCCGACGTCGGGCGAGACCGCGATCGAGCGCATAAAGCCGCTGTCCGGGCTGAGCCGGGTCGGCCCGCCGGTCGTGGGATAGCGGGCCAGGATCTCGCCGTCGGCACGCACCAGGGCCGCGGTAAAATTCTTGGCGTCGGAGGCCTGGGAGAAGCGCTCGGTGAAATAGGCGGGCGAAATCGAGACCGCGATGATGCCGTTGAACTTGCCGTCCGGCGTCTCGCGACGCTCGCTGTACTGGAAGAAGGTGCCGTCACCCACGCGCCCGCGCAGGATCTCGCTCACGTTCTGCCGGGCGCCGTCGCGATGGGCGATGAAATAGGCGCGATCGGCGGTACTCACCCCGGGCGGCAGGGGGAAGGTCCTGGCGGAAACCAGGGCGCGCCCGTCGGTATCGATCACGAAGGCGTTCTGGACCTGAGGCAGCGACTCCACCAGCCGCCTGAGGCGATCATGGATCTTCTGCTCGTTCGCCCTGATGCCCTCGTTGGTGTAGTCGTCGACGATCTCGGCGATGTTGGCGATCACCAGGTAGTCGGTCTCGAAGGTCGTGCGGACGTTGACGTAGAGCAGATCGAGCGTGCGCGCGATGCGCTCCTCGGCCTGCTGCCGTGTTTCATCGTAGCCCAGCCAGCTCGCGCCGGCGAACAACAGCAGCGGCACGATCAGCGTCGCCGCCACCAGCACCAGCGACGTCTCGGCGGCCGTCGTGCCGCGCAACCCCCAAGTCCGCCACTTGAGCAGACGGCGCACCGCGGTCCCCTAGGCGCGGGCGATCAGCGACGCGACGAACTTCGACAGCTCGACGGCGCTGTACGGCTTGGAAAAGACATGCACCTCGGGGCCACCTGCGCCGGCCGGACCACTGGCGCCGGAACAGCGGATGATGGGCGTCCCCGGCCGATGCTGCGCTGCAGCCTCGATCACTCTCTCGCCCGACATGTCGGGCAGGCCGATGTCGACGATGATGGCCGACAGCGGCGTGGCGCCGGTCACGACATCGAGCGCCGCCTGACCGGTCGGCGCCTCGATACAGTCGAGACCGATCTCGCCGAGCGCGTCGACGAGGACGGCGCGAATCAGGAACTCGTCTTCGGCCAGTAGGACGTTCGGCATGCGATGGCCCTAGTCCGCCGCTCGTGCCAGCGCGGCCTGCGGCTTGAACGCCAGGATCGCGCGGCCACGATCTGCCGGCAGCGGCAACGGCGGCGTCTCGACGCCGAGCGCACGGGCGGCGTTCCAGCCCCAGCGCGGATCGACCAGGAAGGAGCGCGCATGCACGGTGCAGTCGGCCTCGCCCGCAGCGATGATGCCATCGGCCTGTTCCGGCTCGGTGATGATGCCGACCGCCCAGGTCTTTATGCCGGCCTCCTTGCGGATGCGGGCGGCGAACGGCACCTGATAGCCGGGACCGATCGCGATCTTCTGGGCAGGCGAATTGCCGCCGGAGCTGGCATCGATGAAGTCGCAGCCCAGTGCCTTCAGCTGCTTCGCCGTCTCGACCGTGTCCTCGATGGTAAGCCCGCCGTCGACCCAGTCGGTCGCCGAGAGCCGCATGCCCATCGGCTTGTCGGCGGGCCAGGCCTTGCGGCAGGCCTCGAAGACCTCGAGCGGAAAGCGCCGGCGCTTTTCCATAGTGCCGCCGTAGGCGTCGGTGCGCGTGTTGCTGAGCGGCGAGAGGAACTGGTGCAGACAGTAGCCGTGCGCGCCGTGCACTTCGATCACGTCGAACCCGAGCCGCGCGTTACGCTCGACCGCATCGACGAAGGCCGCCTTCACGCGCTTGAGGCCCACTTCATCGAGCGCCACGGGCGTGTGCCATTTGGCGGCGGGATCGTAGGGCAGCGCCGAGGCCGAGTAGGTGGTCCACGGCAGATCGGGCGCATCGGCTTGGCGGAGCGGCCCACCGCCCTTCCACGGTCGCTGCGCCGAGGCCTTGCGGCCGGCATGGGCGAGTTGGACGCCGAGTTTTACGGTTGGCATCCAGGCGCGCACCCATTCGACGATCGGCTTGAGGGCCGCTTCGTTCTCATCGCTATAAAGGCCGAGACAGCCTTGGCTGATTCGGCCTTCACGCTCGACGTGCGTGGCCTCGAGGCAGAGGAGCCCCGCACCCGACATGGCGAGCATGCCGTAATGCACCTGGTGCCAGGGCTGGGCGCTGCCGTCGACTGCAGCGTACTGGCACATCGGCGAGACGACGATGCGGTTGGGCAGCGTGACGCCGCGGAAATCGACCGGAGTGAAAAGCTGGGCGGTCATCGTCGTCCCTGTGTCTTGCGATTGGCTCTTTTGCGATCAGCCGCTGATCGAAGCGCCGGCCTCGTGGCCCAGCCATTCCTCGATCAGGCGGCGGGCGATGGAATCGCGGCGCGGCATGAAGAACGAGCCGTCCTTGGGCATGTTCTCCGGCCGCAGCTCCTCGCGCGAAAGCCAGCGCGCGCTCTCGAGTTCGGTCTCGTTGACGCTGAACTCCATCGATTCGGCCTCGGCATGGAAGCCGATCATCACCGAGGCCGGAAACGGCCATGGCTGCGAGGAGCGGTAGATGACGTTGTCCACGCGCACCTTCACTTCCTCGTAGACCTCGCGCGCGACCGCATCCTCGAAGCTCTCGCCGGGCTCGACGAAGCCCGCCAGCGTAGAATGCATGCCGCGCGGAAAATGCTTGCCGCGTCCCAGCAGGCACTTGTCGCCATGATGGACCAGCATGATCACCGCCGGATCGGTGCGCGGAAAATGCTCGGTCTTGCAGCTCTCGTTGGTGCACATGCGGACGTGGCCAGCGCGCGTGATTTTCGTCGAGGCGCCGCAGACGCCGCAATAGCGGTGGCGGCGGTGCCAGTAGGTCATGCCGCGGGCATAGGCCAGCACCGAGCCCTCGCGCGCGAACAGCAGCGGGCCTACCTGGCGCAGGTCGACGAACTCGCCCAGCTCGCCCAGCGGCGTCTCCTTGCCGGTGACGTCGACAGCGAAGTACGGCGTGCCCTCGACGTAGCCCAGGAAGATCTGGGCATCGGCGGCACTCGCCACCGCGCGTGCCATCATGCCCTGGAGGAATACTGCCTCGGGATTGCCCCCGGTCTTCACCAGGTTCTTTTCGGAATCGATGGGAACGAACCGCGCCGCGCCCGACGCGGCGAGTTCGATCATCCGTTCCTCGTCTTCTCGCTCGTGGCTGGCGCGATCAATGTCCGCGGAGGAGTAGGGATTTCTGGGTCTTTGCATGTGGCGCGGACGGTGCCACAGCGCGTGGGTCACCGCAAACCCCGGACCGCGGGATCAAGCGAGAGCGCGCTCGAGCACCTGGGCGACATGTATCGCCTGACGGTCCGTACCGTCGGCGATCTGGTGGCGGCACGATGTACCATCCGCGACGACCAGCGCATTTGCGTCGGCCTTGCGGATGGCCGGCAGCAGCGAGAGCTCGGCCATGGCGATCGAGGTCTCGTAGTGCTCGGCCTCGTAGCCGAAGCTGCCGGCCATGCCGCAGCAGCTCGACTCGATCGGGCTCACGGCGAGGTCAGGCACCAGCGCCAGCGCCTCCTGCACGGCGCTCATCGTACCGAACGCCTTCTGGTGGCAATGGCCGTGCAGCAACGCGCTCTTCTCGGGCAGCGGCTTGAGGTCGAGCTGCAGGCGGCCCGCCTTCTTTTCGCGGACGAGGAACTCCTCAAACAGGAAGGCATTTTTCGCGACGGCCTCGGCCTCTTCGCCGAGGCCCATCGCCAGGAACTCGTCGCGCAGCGTGAACAGGCAGGACGGTTCCAGCCCCACCACGGGCACGCCTTTGGCAACGAAGGGCATGAGGGCCGCGATCACGCGCATCGCCTCGCCTTTTGCGCGCTCGACCTGGCCGGTCGCCAGATAGGTGCGTCCGCAGCACAGCGCCGGCGCACCGAGCGTCGGCCAGGCGACGGCGACGCGGTGTCCCGCCGCCTCGAGCACGCGCCGCGCGGCGTGCAGGATCTCGGGTTCGAAATTGTTCGAGAAGGTATCGGCGAAGATCACCACCGTGGCATCGCGCTCATCGACCTCGGTCGTGGTGAGGAACGTGTCACGCCGCCATCTGGGCAGTGTGCGCTGCTTGGCAAAGCCGACATAGGTCTGGAAGAACCAGGCGAGGTTGAAAAGCCACGGCAGGCGCCGCGCCCACGGCGCGGTCTCCGGCAGGCCGCCGATCAGACGATCGCGCCATCGCAGGCCCTTCGCCTGGCGACGCGCCGACTTCACCTCGATCTTCATGCGCGCCATGTCGACGCCGGTCGGACAGTCGCGCTTACAACCCTTGCAGCTGACGCAAAGGTCCATCGCCGCCGCCACGGCATCGGAGGTGAGCGCGCCCGGACCGAGCTGGCCCGACAGGGCGAGCCGCAATGTGTTGGCACGCCCGCGCGTGAGGTGCTTCTCGTCGCGCGTGACGCGGAAGGATGGGCACATGGTGCTGGCATCGAACTTCCGGCAATGGCCGTTGTTGTTGCACATCTCGGCAGCCTTCGCGAAGCCGCCGGTGGGATCGCCGCCGCTGCCCGGTGCAGTAGTGATCTCGGTCATCGGGTCGATCTGGACATCCCACGCCGACCAGTCGAGCGCCGGCTTGTAGGCGATGCCGGCATAGTCGGGCTTGAAGCGGAACAACGATCGGTCGTCCATGCGAGAGGGCCGCACGATCTTGCCGGGATTGAGCAGGCCTGCCGGATCGAACAGGTCTTTTACGGTCTCGAAAGCCTTGGTGAGGCGGGGCCCGAACTGCCAGCCCACCCACTCTGAGCGCACCAGCCCATCGCCGTGCTCGCCCGAGAAGGCGCCCTTGTATTCGCGCACCAGCGCCGAGGCCTCCTCGGCAATTGCCCGCATCTTGGCCGCACCCTCGCAGCGCATGTCGAGGATCGGCCGCACATGCAGCGTGCCGACGCTGGCGTGGGCATACCAGGTGCCGCGCGTGCCGTGCTTGGTGAAGACGTCGGTGAGGCGCTGCGTGTAGTCGGCGAGATGCTCCAGCGGCACAGCACAGTCCTCGATGAAGGAGACGGGTTTTCCGTCGCCCTTCATCGACATCATGATGTTGAGGCCGGCCTTGCGGACCTCCCAGAGCGCCGCCTGCGGGCCAGGCTCCGGCATTTCGACGACACTGCCCGGCAGGCCGAGATCGGCCATCAGCTCGACCAGCCGCGCGAGATCGCGCAATTGCGCGTCGCGCTCCTCGCCCGCGAACTCGACCAGCAGGATCGCCTCGGGAGCGCCGATCCCCCCACTATTGATGAGGGCCCGCTCGATCACCGGACGGAACGCCGGATTGGCGCGCGCCAGCTCGATCATGGTGCGGTCGACCAGTTCGACGGCGGTGGGCTTCAGCTTCACGATATGCTGCGCGCTGTCCATCGCCTTGTGGAAGTTCGTGAAGTTCACCACGCCCAGGGTCTTATGCCTGGGCAATGGCGCCAGCTTCAGCGTCAGGCGCTCGGTCACGGCCAACGTGCCCTCACTGCCGACCAGCAGGTGCGCCAGGTTCACCGAGTTGTCGGTGGTGTAGGGCCGCTCCGACTGCGGGAAGAAGATGTCGAGGTTGTAGCCACCGACCCGGCGCAGAACCTTCGGGTACTTCAGCTCGATCTCGGCCTTCTCGGCAAAGGCCAACGCCGCCACCTTGTCGGCGATATCGCGGATGCTTGCCGGCATGTCCTCGGGCCGCGCCGATCCGAAACGCGCCCGCTGGCCGTTCATCAGGATGGCGTCGATCGAGGCCACATTGTGGACCATGTTGCCGTAGCGGATCGACCGCGAGCCGCACGAATTGTTGCCCGCCATGCCGCCCAGCGTGCATTGCGCGGAAGTCGAGACATCGACCGGATACCAGAGCCCGTGCGGCTTCAGCCAGGCATTGAGCTGGTCGAGGACAACACCCGGCTGGACCGTGACCTCGGCGCGGTTCTTGTCGAAGCCCACGATCTCGCGCAGGTATTTGGAGACATCGACGACCAGCGCCTCGCCCACGGTCTGGCCGCACTGCGACGTGCCGGCGCCGCGCGGCACAATGGCGGCCTTGGCGTCGCGCGCCACGTCGACCACGAGCGCGAGATCGGTCTCGTCGCGCGGCACGACCACGCCCACCGGCTCGACCTGGTAGATCGAGGCGTCGGTCGAGTAGCGCCCACGCGAAGCCTTGTCGAAGAGGATCTCGCCCTTGATCGTGCGGCGCAGTGTTTGTTCATGCTGGGTCAGTCGAGTTTCACCCCGGCGGCGGCCGAGACCTTCTGCCATTTCTCGATTTCGGCGCGGATGCGCTTGGCGAAGTCTTCCGGCGATTCGCCGCCCATCTGCGCCGTCTGTTCCTTCCAGATGGCCTGCATTTTGGGCAGCGCCATCGCCTTCACCATCTCCGCATACATGCGATCGACGATCGGCTTCGGCGTACCCTTGATGGCCCACAGGCCGTACCAGGTCGACACGATCCAGTTGGGGACGCCCACTTCGGCGGCCGTCGGGATGTCGGGAAATTCTTCCTGGCGCTTGGGCGTCGCGACGGCGAGACCGATGAGACGACCGGCCTTGATCTGCTGGGCCGAGGTGCCCATGCCATCGAACATCATGTCGACGTTGCCCGCGAGCAGGTCCTGCATCGCCGGGCCGGCGCCACGGTAGGGAACATGGGTGATCTCTGTCTTGGTCTCGAGCTTGTAGAGCTCGCCCGCCAGGTGATGCGCCGTGCCGGGCCCCGGCGAGGCGTAGTTCACCTTGCCCGGGTTGGCCTTCACGTAGGCCAGGAACTCGGCATAGGTCTTCACCGGCACGCGGGTCGGATTGATCGAGATCACCTGCGGCACCAGCGCGATCATGGTGATCGGCTCGAAGTTCTTCTCGAGGTCGTAGTCGAGGTTCTTGTAGATCGAGGGCGCGATGGTGTGGTGGATGGCGCCGACGAAGAACACCGAGCCGTCGGGCTTCATCTTGGCGGCCTGCGAGGCGCCCACGGTGCCGCCCGCCCCACCCTTGTTGTCGATGATGATCTGGCAGCCGAGCTGCTCGCCGACCTGTGCCGCCAGCGGCCGCGCGAAAGTGTCGGTGCCTCCGCCGGCCGGGAACGGATTGATCCAGGTGATGGTGCCCGGCGGCCACGCCTGGGCGCGCGCGCCCGACGTCATGGCCACCGGCGCAGCGAGCGACGCCGCGAGGCCGAGCTTGAGCGCACGGCGGCGCGACGTGATGGATGTGAACTTCATGGTCAAACTACTCCCAGCGTCTTTTCATTATTCATCGTGTCCAGAACGGCCTGCTGCTTGGCCCGCAGGTGCCTGATCAGGATGTCACGTAGCGCAGCCCCGTCTCGCGCGGCAAGGGCCGCGATCATCTCGCGATGTTCGGCGACGGCCTGGTTCCATTTCGCGGTATTGAGGTTGGAGCGGAACCTGAGGGCGTGCAGCCGCGTATTCAAGGTCCGGTACGTATGAGTGAGGATCGGATTGCCGGCGATCGCATTCAGCCGGTCGTGAATGGCGCGATTGATCCGGTAGTAGGCCGGCAGATCGCGCTGCGCATGGGCGGTCTCCATTTCTGCCTGCAGCGCGCGAAGAGTTTCCAGGTCGGCGTCGGTCACGCGCGTCACGGCCAGTTCTCCGGCCAGGCCTTCGAGCGAGCCCATCACGTCGAAGGCATGGCGCACGTCTTCGGCCGACAGCGCCACGACCTGGGCGCCGCGATTCGGCAACTGCGTCAGCAAGCCATCGCCCGCCAGGATGCGGAAGGCCTCGCGCAGCGGCGTGCGCGACACGCCCAGCTGCTCGCTGAGTTCGCGCTCGTTCAACCGAGCCCCGGGCGCCAGCGTGCCTTCGATGATCAGGGTCCGCAGCCGCTCCGCCGCCGCTTCCGGCAGGGTCGATCGCGCGATAGGGAGATTGGAGCCGTCCATGTGTCTGGACTCACTCTGGCATGTTGTATACAAAATGCAAGAGATCAACCGAGAGGCTTCAAATGCGCCTGAACTCACATCCCAGCGGCCGTCATTTCCTGCAGATCCCCGGCCCAACCAATGTTCCAGACCGCATCCTGCGCGCGATGGACCATCCGACGATCGACCACCGTGGGCCGGAGTTCAACGCTTTGGCGAAGAAGGTCCTGCGATCTGTCCGGCATATTTTCCAAACAAAACAACCAGTTATCATCTATCCTGCATCTGGTACTGGAGCTTGGGAAGCGGCCCTGGTGAACACACTCTCCCCCGGCGACACAGTCCTGATGTGGGAGACCGGCCACTTCGCTTCCCTGTGGAAGAAGATGGCCGACAAGCTTGGAATCGAATCAGAATTCATGGGCGGTGACTGGCGCAAACCGGCCGATCCGGCGGCTATCGAAAAGCGCCTGAAGGAGGATACTGGCCACACCATCAAGGCGGTGTGCATCGTCCACAACGAGACCTCGACTGGCGTGGTGAGCAACGTGAGCGACGTGCGCCAGGCGATCGACGCGGCCAAACACCCGGCCCTGCTGCTGGTCGACACCATCTCCTCGCTGGGCTCGGTCGACTACCGCCACGACGCCTGGGGCGTCGACGTCACGGTGGCCGGTTCGCAGAAGGGCCTGATGTTGCCCCCCGGCCTCTCCTTCAACGCGATCAGCGAGAAGGCGCTCGCCGCCTCCAAGACGGCCAAGACACTGCGCGCCTACTGGAACTGGGAGGAGATGCTGGCGGCCAACGCCAACGGCTGGTTTCCGTCGACGCCCGCCACCAACCTGCTCTATGGCCTGAATGAGGCCTGCGACATGCTGCTGGAAGAAGGGCTCGACGCGGTCTTCGCCCGCCATGTCCGCCATGCCGAGGCGACGCGCACCGCCGTCAACGCCTGGGGACTGGAGATCTTGTGCAGCGATCCCAAGGCCCATAGCCCCGCGCTGACGGCCATCGTCATGCCCGAAGGCCACGACGCCGACGCTTTCCGCAAGGTGGCGCTGGAAAACTTCAACCTCTCGCTCGGCCAGGGCCTCAGCAAGGTCGCGGGCAAGGTGTTCCGCATCGGCCATCTCGGTGACTTCAACGACCTGATGTTGATGGGCACCCTCTCCGGCGTCGAGATGGCGCTCGGCCTCGCGAAGGTGCCGCACAAGGCGGGCGGCGTACAGGCCGCCCTCACCTATCTCCGCGACACCGCGCCCGGCGCGCGGCGGCCATAGAGGTGCGTCTCTACGTTACGCCTGCCTCGCCATGGGTGAGGCGCGTAAGGGTCGCGATCCTGGAATTGGGAATACAGGACCGCTTCGAGTTCGTGCAGACGAAATGGCCCCATGCATGGGGCACACGCACTGTTGTGCCCCATCCCGACTTCATGGGCGACACGCCGGTCGCAAGGATACCCGCGCTTGTCACCGCCGACTTCACGCTAGCGGACTCCCATTCGATCTGTGATTACCTGAACGGCGAGTTCGGCAATTTTCGCCTGCTCGCGCGCGATGGTGTCGCCCGATGGCGTGCACTCGCGACGATCTCCATCGCCAACGCCATCATTGAAGCTCAGATCGCCCGGCGCGCCGAGCTGCTTCGCTCAGACAGCGAGCGGTCGAACGACTTCATCGCGAAAATGCGGGACCGGCAGCTCCGCTGCTTCGAGGCCCTGGAGAAGCAGGTCTCGGGTTTCGGCACCGAATTCGATCTGCCGCAGATAACGACCGCCGTCGCCTGCGGCTATGACGACTGGCGATACGGGACCGACTGGCGCGGCGTCGCGCCCAAGCTCGCCGCCTGGTTCGATGCGGTATCGCCCCGGCCGTCACTGCAGGCCACCCGACCCGCCGAAACACCGCAGTCGTAGCTAGCTGGACACCGACAGCGGCCCCGGGTCGCCGCCGACGGGCCTGCGCAGGCAGGCGACGTGGTGACCCTCGGCCACCTCGATCAAGGGCGGTGCGATCACCTTGCAGTCGGCGATCGCATAGGGGCAGCGCGTGTGGAAGTGACAACCCGGTGGCGGATTGGCCGGGCTCGGCACGTCGCCTTGGACGATGTGCTTGCGCTTCTGGCGGCGCCGAGGATCGGGCGCGGTGGCGGCCGACAGCAACGCCTCGGTATAGGGATGCAACGGCTGCGTGAACAGCGTGCGCTTGGTCGTGAGCTCGACGATGCGGCCGAGATACATCACCGCGATGCGATGGCTGATATGGCGCATCACCGCGAGGTCGTGGCTGATGAAGAGATAGGCGAGCCGGAATTCCTCCTGCAGGTCGATCAGCAGGTTCAGCACCTGTGCCTGCACCGAGACGTCGAGCGCCGAGACCGGCTCGTCGGCCACGATGACGTCGGGATTGACCGACAGCGCCTTGGCGATGCCCAGCCGCTGGCGCTGGCCGCCGGAGAATTCGTGGGCGTACTTGCGCATCGCATCGGGCCGGAGCCCCACGCGCTCGAACAGTTTTGCGACGCGGTCGTCGGTCTCCCTGCCGCGTGAGAGGCCAAAATTCTCCAGCGGCTCGCCCACGATGGTGCCGGCCGGCAGGCGCGGATTCATCGACGAATAAGGATCCTGGAAGATCGTCTGGATGCGACGGCGGTGCGGCCACATGGCGCCGGGCTTGAGCGCCGAAATGTCCTGGCCCGCCAGCACGATGCGGCCGGCCGTGGGCTCGATCAGTTTCAGCACCGTCTTGCCGATGGTCGACTTGCCGCAACCGGATTCGCCCACCAGACCCAGCGTCTCGCCGCGGGCGATCGAGAAGGAAACGCCGTCGACCGCCTTCACCGCGCCCGTCTGGCGCTGCAGCAGACCGCCGTGGATCGGAAAGTGCTTCACGAGGCCATCCACTTGGAGAACTGGGGCCTCGGGGACAGGACGCTCGGTCGTGCTTTGCTCGCTCATATCGCGCTCGCCCGCACACGATCGACTTCCCAGCAGGCCACGGTGTGGCCCGCGCCGACATCGACCAGCGGCGGGGACTCGACGGCACAGCGCTCGGTCGCGAAGCCGCAGCGCGGCGCGAAGGCGCAGCCGGGGATGGGCTGCGTCAGCCGTGGCACCAACCCGGGGATTTCCTGCAGCCTGGGCCGCGTGCCGGCGGCATCGGCCTCGATGTCGAGGCGCGGGATCGCCCGCATCAGGCCGCGCGTATAGGGATGCAGCGGCTCGGCGAACAGCGCCTCAACCGGCGCCTCCTCGACCTTGCGGCCGGCATACATCACCACGACACGCTCGGTGGTCTCGGCCACGACGCCGAGGTCGTGGGTGATCAGCACGATGGCGGTGCCGGTCTTCTCCTTGAGCTCGAGCATGAGCTGGAGGATCTGGGCCTGGATGGTGACGTCGAGCGCAGTGGTGGGCTCGTCGGCGATCAGTACCTGGGGGTCGCAGGAGAGCGCCATGGCGATCATGACGCGCTGGCGCATGCCGCCCGAGAGCTGATGCGGATACTCGTCGAGGCGGCGCCGGGCGTCGGCGATGCGCACCAGATCGAGCATCTCGCACGCCCGCTCGCGCGCCGCCCGCCACGGCACACCCATATGGCGCACGACGTTCTCCGCGATCTGGGTGCCGACCGTCAGCACCGGATTGAGGCTGGTCATCGGCTCCTGGAAGATCATCGAGATGCGATGGCCACGCAGGCGCTTCATCGCCTCCTCGCCCAGCGTCGTGAGCTCCTCGCCCTCGAACTTGATCGAGCCCGCGGCAATGCGGCCGGTCTCCGGCGGGATCAGGCGCAGGATGGAAAGCGCCGTCACCGACTTGCCGCAGCCCGATTCGCCCACGATGCCGAGCGTCTCGCCACGCGCCAGGTCAAATGACACGCCGTCGACCGCACGCACGACGCCGTCCAGGGTGTTGAACTGGGTCTGCAGATCGCGGACCTCGAGGATATTGCCGCTGGCGACGCTCATAGCCGCCTCGCCAGGCGCGGGTCGAGCCGGTCGCGCAGGCCGTCGCCCAGCAGGTTCACCGCCAGCACGGTGATGGCCAGGAACACGCCGGGGATCAGGATCGTCCACGGTGCGATCTGGAAGAAGGTGCGGCCCTGGGCGATGATATTGCCCCAGCTCGGCACCTCCGGCGGCACGCCGGCGCCGAGGAACGAGAGCCCGGCCTCGATCAGCATCGCCGAGGCACAGACGTAGGTCGACTGCACGATCAGCGGCGCCAGGGTGTTAGGCAGTACGTGGCGCAGCAGCAGCTTGGTGTTCTTGGTGCCGCCGGCGATGGCGCTTTCGATGTAGGGCTGGCTGCGGATCGACAGCACGACGGCGCGCACCACGCGCACGATGCGCGGCACCTCGGGAATGACGATGGCCAGGATCACGATGCCGAGACTGGGACGCGTCAGCGTGATCAGCGCGATGGCGAGCAGGATCGACGGGATCGCCATCAAGCCATCCATGACGCGCATGACGATACCGTCGACTTTGCGGAAATAGCCGCACAGCAGGCCGAGACCGAGGCCCACCGCGCTGGAGAAGAGCGCGACCGAAAGGCCCACGATCAGCGACACGCGTGCGCCGTAGACGGTGCGCGAAAAGACGTCGCGGCCGAACTGGTCGGTGCCGAACCACCAGCGCTCCGACGGCGGCCTGAGGCGATTGACCGGCGCGATCTTGAACGGATCGCTATAGGCGATGTAGGGCGCGAAGATGCCCACGATGATGAGCGCCGCCAGCAGGACGGCGCCGAAGGCGATCGTGGGATTGCGCCGGATGGCGGTCGCCAGCGAGAAGCGGCGTGGCGGCAGGACGAGATCGTCGGTGATTGCAGTCATGTCAGTAGCGGATGCGTGGATCGAGGAAGGCGTAGGAAATATCGATGATCAGGTTCACCAGCACCTTGGCGGCGGCGAACACCAGGATCAGTCCCTGCACCACCGGATAGTCGCGCTTCAGCACGGCATCGACGGTGAGACGGCCGAGGCCGGGAATGTTGAACACCGTCTCGGTGATGACCACGCCCGAGATCAGCAGCGCAATGCCGATGCCGATCACGGTGATGATCGGCACGGCGGCGTTCTTGAGCGCATGCAGCAGCAGCACGCGGTCGGTGGCCAGCCCCTTGGCATTGGCCGTGCGGATGTAATCCTGGGCCAGCACCTCCAGCATCGAGGCGCGCGTAATGCGGGCGATCAACGCCATGTAGGTCACGCCCAGCGCCACCGACGGCAGGATCAGGCACTCGATGAACGGCCACAGGCCCTCGGCGATCGGCCGGTAGCCCTGCACCGGCAGGAGTTGCCACTGCACGGCGAAGAAATAGATCAGGATGTAGGCCAGCACGAACCCCGGCATGGCAAAGCCCAGCACGGCGAAGCCCATGACCAGGCGATCGACCAGCTTGCGCGCCTTCCACGCCGCCACGACGCCGATGGGAATGGCGAGCGCCACGGCCACGAACAGGGTCGACAGCGTCAGCGCCACCGTCGGTTCGAGACGCTGGGAGATCAGGCGCGTGACCGCGAGGTTGGAGAAGATCGACACGCCCATGTCGCCCTGCGCCAATTGCAGGATCCAGACGAAGAACTGCTCGACCATCGGCCGGTCGAGTCCGAGCTTGCCGCGGACAGCCGCGATCGCCTCGGCGGTGGCGTCCTCGCCGGCGATGATCGCCGCCGGATCGCCCGGCGCAAAGCGCAGGAGAAAGAACACGAACAGCGCGACCACGGCCATCACCGGCAGGGTCGCGAACAGTCGCCGCACAATGTACGCGGTCATGATCCGGTTCTCCTCCCCTTCGCGGACTCCGCGAAGGGGAGGGAAAAGCGAAGGATCATTTCTTCGTAATGCCCCACAGAACCGCCAGTCCGGTATTGGGCACGATGCCCTCGATCTTGTCGGCGCGATAGGCAAGCGGCGTGTTCCACTGGCCGAACGGCAGGAACACGACCTGCTCCATGGCCCGGGTCTGCAGATCCTTGGCGATCTTCTTGCGCTCCTCGTCAGTCTGGGCGAAGGCGAAGGCGTTGCGCAGCTTCTCGATCTCGGGATCGCACGGCCAGCCGAACAGGCCCTTGTCGCAGGCGGCACCGATCCAGGTGTGAAGCACCGGATTGGCCGAGCCGACGCCGCCCGACGTGGTGACGAAGATGTTCCAGCCGCCCTGTGCCGGCGGCTCCTTCTTGGCGCGGCGCGACACGACCGAGCCCCAGTCCATCGACTGGGCATCGACGTTGAGCCCAGCCTCGCGCATCGCCTGCACAAGCACCTGCGTGGCCGGTGTGATGGTGTTGTGATCGGTGGTGAACAGCACGGTGATCGGCTCGCCCTTGTAGCCGGCCTCCTTCATCAGCTGCGCCGCTTTCTTGGGATTGTATTCCTTCATCCACTGCGAACCGCCGTCGTTTTCGTACGGACCGCCGCAGGTCAGCAGGCCAGGGCAGACCCGGTAGTATTCCGGATTGCCGACGATGGCGCGCAGGAAATCCTCCTGGTTGATCAGGTAGTACATCGCCTGCCGCGCCTTCACGTTGTCGAATGGCGGATGGAGATGGTTCAGCCGGATCATGCCCTGGGTGCTGTCGATCTTGCCGGTCATCATCAGCTTGACGCCCTTGGCCTTGGCCAGGATCGGCAGGAAGTCGTTGTTGGGCGCCTCGTAGAAATCGATCTCACCGTTGACCAGCGCCGACATCGCCGTCTGCGGATCGGAGATCCACACCAGCTCGATGCGATCGACGCCCGGGATCTTGCTGCCGGCGAAGGAAGACGGCGGCTCGTTGCCCGGCCGCGGCACGTAATCCTTGTTCTTGAGGTATATCGCCTTGCTGCCGGGCACCCAGAGGTCCTTGGCGAACTTGAAGGGGCCCGAGCCGATCGCCTCCTTGACCTGCTGCTGCGGGTCGGTGAGGGCCTCCTGCTCGCGCATGATGATGGCGACCGAGCTGCCGCTCTTGCCGAGCGATTCGAGCACCATGCCGTAGGGCTCGCTCAGCACCATGGTGAAGGTCTTGTCGTCCACGGCCTCCAGCTTCTTCACGTAGGAGAAGAGACGGATGCCGACACCGTCCTTGGCGCCCCAGCGCTTGAGCGAGGCGATGACGTCCTTGGTGGTGACCGGCGAGCCGTCGTGGAACTTGAGGCCGTCGCGCAAGGTAAAGCTGTAGGTCAGCCGGTCGGGGCTGATCTCGTACTTTCCCACCATCTGCGGCTGTGGCTTCAGGTCGGCATCGTTGCCGAACAAGGTGTCGTAGATCAGCATGCCGTGGATACTGGCGATCGTCTGGGTCGTCCAGATCGGATCGATGACGCGCACGTCGGCGTGCATCACGGCGCGCAGGACCTTTTCCTGCCCCTGTGCATGAGCCGCGAATGGAACGACCAGCGCCAACGCGCCGGCAAGAATACGCTTCAACATGCGAGTCTCCCTAAGCTCCCCGCACAGAGTATGCAAAGCGCCGCATGTGATTGTCCAGCACGACGCCCAACAGGACACTCTCAACGAGACACTCAATGCGAAATCAGGCAATGAGGCCGCGTGGCTTGGCGTCGGGATCGAGCGGCCAGATCGGTCGCTGCACCTTCGTATAGGGCACCTTGCGGTGGTCGCGCCGGAGCGGCCCGCTCGACTCGACGTAAATCACCTTCTTGGCGATCGGCCCGTAGGCCGCCATGAAGTGATTGGTCGACTTCACGACGACGATCTTCTTCTGGGCAGGATCGATGCCAAGGTTGGTGAACAGTTCGAGGCCGGTCGCCTGGGTCCGCTTGGTGATCAGCACCACGTCAACGCCGTCGACGCGGACAGCCGCACAATCGCCGACCGGCACCTGGGTCGGCCCGAAACGCTGCCAGGCATCGCGCTTGAGGCCGATGATCTCGACCACGGCGTCGACCGGCTGGCCCGAGGATGGCGCGATCTTGCCGCCGAAGCGCAGGCCGATCTTCGCGCCAATGCCAGCGTCGAAGCAGATGCGGACAGCAATGGGATCCCAGATCGGGCCGAGGCAGGCATTCTCGACCTTGCTCGCGATCAGGTGACGCAGGATGTCGGTATTGTCCGAGGGCGCGCCGCCGCCGGCATTGTCTGCAGGATCGGCGATCACCACCGGCAGGTCGTTGAAGGCAACCCCCTCGCCCACCCCGGTCGCAACATCGAACGATGGCGGCGCCGTCTTGCCGCGCAACGACACCAGCTCCTCGCCCAGTGTGGTCGCGAGCGCATCGGCCTTCTTCTTGTCGCCATCGGCGATCACCAGCACGCGCGTGCCGATCTCGGGCACGTCGCCGTAGGGAAAGCAGTGGGCGATGGAAACAGAGAGGATGCCGTCCTTGCCCTCCATCGCCATGATGCGGTCGACGAGGCCGCGCATCGGCTGGATCGTGGTCGGATAGCTCTGGATCTGCCGGCAATCGTAGACCGAGGTCACCGGCTTGATCTCGCCGCGCAGCGTGCGCAGCACCAGATCGAGAACGTCCTCGGCACGCTCGACCACGTCGGTATGCGGAAATTCCTTGTAGAGCACGACGATGTCGGAAGCCGCCACGCGCTTCAGCGTGAGATGGCAGTGCGGGTCGAGTTCGACGCCGATCACGCACTTCGCGCCGACGATGGCGCGGGCGCGCTCGATGATGTCGCCTTCGACGTCGTCGTAACCGTGCGCCACCATGGCGCCGTGCAGGCCAAGCAGCAGCCCGTCGATCGGCATTGCGGCTTTTAGCTGGTCCAGGATCTCGTCGCGCATGGCTTCGTAGTCGGCGCCGTTGGTGGTGCCGGCGGGACTTGCGGCAAAGCAACTACCCTCGATCAGCTCGAAGCCCTCGGCCTTGGCGCGGGCGCGGCCGACGAACAGCGGCGCGGTGCACATGCGCGGGGCATCGGTCGGATGCTCGCCGGGCCGCAGGAACACCGACTCGCGATAGTTCTCCAGACTGGTAGGCAGCGGCGAGAAGGTATTGGTCTCGGTGGCGAGCGTGGCCGTGAAAAGACGCATGATGCTCCTTAAGGAATGATGCCGTCGGGCAGCGCGGCGCAGTGCCGGGCAATGGCTCCCGGTGTCGTCAGCCAGATCGTCTCGCGTCGCGACGCAATGTGCCGCAGCGCTCGCTTGAGATGTTTTAGCCGATGCGGTTGGCCCACGAGATAGGCGTGCAGCGCCACACCCATGACCAATGGCCGCGCTTCGGAGAGCTCCAGCATCTCGTCGAATTGATCGACGATCATGTCGGCGAACGCATCGGCCCCCATCTTTCGCGCGACGATCGCCGGAATGTCGTTCACCTCCTGCGGATAGGGCACGGCGAGGATGCGCTTGTCGCCGCGGCAGCGGAACCAGATCGGCTGATCGTCCATGCACCAGTCGAGCAGATAACGATAACCGGCTTCCGCCAGGAGGTCGGGCGTCCGATGGCTGTGAGAGATCCACGGCCCCAGCCAGCCCTCGGGAGGCCGCCCTTCGGCTTCCGTCAGGCGAGCCGTTGCTTCGCCTATCAAGGTGCGTTCGGCCGCCTCGTCGAGATGTCCCTGCCGTTCGGCGTTGGTGCGGCCATGGCCCGCGATCTCGTCGCCGCGTGCGCGCACGGCCGCCATGAGGTCGGGGGCGTAGTCGTACATCGAGCTGTTGGCGAGTGCCGCCATGGGCAGGCCCAGAGCGTCGAAAGCATCGAGCAGGTACCAGGCGCCGACCCGGTTGCCGTAATCCCGCCACGCGAAGTTGAGGACGTCGGGTTGCGGTCCGCCAGGCGCCAACTCGGCGCCGAGTCCCTCACCAAAGGAGAAATGCTCCAGATTGAGGGCAAAATAGACGGCGAGCTTCTTGCCCCCCGGCCATGAATAGTCCGGACGGCCGCGCAGCGGCACATAGTCGTATCGATCATGGGTCGGGAGTTTCATAACCAAAGCGTAGCGTCGGATTTCACGATGGGCTACGATTACACAGCTAATGAAAATGCCGCAGGCCCACCTGCGGACGCCTGGGAGGAACGAAGCGTTGACGGCGACGAGTGCTGCCGATCTGCCGGTATCGACCGATGTCGTGCGCCCGTCGCGCCGGCTGGCGGCGCCGCTATGGGTCCTTGCCCTGCTGCTTCTGTTGACGTTCCTGGTGATCTACCCGCTCCTGATGCTGGTGTTCGGGGCGCTGAGCGATTCCAATCCGGTGATCGACGGCTTCGGCAAGTTCAATCCGTCGGCCAAGCATTTCCTGGAAGTGCTGGGCAACGAGAACGTCCATCTCGCCTTCTTCAATGCGCTGGCGGCGTGCGGCGGCGGCACCATCCTGGCGGTGGTGATCGGGCTTGCCTTCTCCTGGATCGTCGTGCGCACCAACACGCCGTTCAAGGGCTTCATCGCCGGGGCCAGCCTGGTCCCGCTGTTCGTGCCGCCGCTGGTCGCGGGCGTGGCCTGGGGCATCCTGGGCTCACCCAAGACCGGCCTGCTCAACACCGCACTCAAGTGGATGAACATCGACTTCCGCTTCGATTTCTATTCGATGTCGGGCCTCATCATCGTGTTCGGCATGTACTACGCGCCCTACGTCTACATGTTCACCGCCTCGGCGCTGCGCAACATGGACCCGAGCCTTGAGGAAGCCTCCGAGGTCGCGGGCGCCAGCGCCTTCACGACGATCTTCACCATCACCTTTCCACTGATCGCTCCGGCCATCCTGGCAGGCTCGCTGCTGTCGTTCGTCGTGATGCTGGGCATCTACGGCGTGCCGGCGGCGCTCGGAGCGCCGGCCAACATCAGCGTGCTCACGACCTACATCTTCAAGCTCACCGCCTGGAGTCCGCCCCTCTACAATACCGCCGCGGCCGTCGCGATCCTTCTCATGGTCGTGACAGCGATCCTGGTGTGGGCCCAGCAGCGGGTGCTGTCCGGACGCAGCTTTGCCACCGTCGCCGGCAAGGCGTTCCGGCCGCGCAGCCTCAACCTCGGCAAGTGGCGCTGGTTCACCTTCAGCCTCGCGTTGACCTACCTGATGATCGTGGTCGTGCTGCCGACCCTGGCGCTGGTCATCGCCGCTTTCCGCAAGTTCATGTTCTTCAAGGATTTCAACGCGCTGTTCGACATGAGCCAGTACAGCTGGGTCCATTTCAACAGCGTGTTCGACAATCCCCTCACCATGCTGTCGATCTGGAACACGCTGAAGGTCGGCGTCATCACCGCGGTGATCGGCGGCGTGCTGGCGTTCGCCATCGGCTACACTGTCTTCCGCACCCAGGTCTCCGGCCGCAAGTCGATCGACCTGCTGTCGACCCTGCCCGTCGCCATTCCCGGCCTCGTCGTCGGCGTCGCCTATCTGTGGGCCTGGATCGGCCTGCCCGGCGGCCTCTACGGCACGATCTGGATCCTGGCGCTGGCCTTCGTCGCACGCTTCATTCCCGACACGGTGAAAGCGCTGTCGACCTCGTTCCTGCAGATCCATCGCGAACTCGAGGAAGCCGCCTGGATCTGCGGCCGCGGTCTGCTCGGCACGATCCGAACCATCGTGCTGCCGCTCGCCCGGCCGGGCGTGGTGGCGTCGATGACGCTGCTGTTTGTGCTGGCGATCCGTGAGCTCGGGTCGTCGCTCTTCCTCTACACCAGCGACACGACCGTGATGGCCGTACTGCTGCTCGACTATTACGAGGGCGGCAACACCGGCAAGACCGCCGCCTTCAGCCTGGTGCAGACCGCCATTCTGGCGGTGCTCCTGGGCTTCACGACCTGGCTATCGCGCGAAACGACAACGAGCGCCCGCTTCAACTAACGAAATGACGACAACTCGAGGAGACAACCGATGATGCGAAGGATGACGATTGCGACCGCCTTTGGACTGGCGGTCTCGCTGGCCGGACTGCCGGCCCTGGCACAGAGCGAATTCGGCTCCAAGGAGCTGATCGCGGCGGCCGAGAAGGAAGGCGCACTCACCTACTACACGGCCAACTTCGCGGAGACCGAGCAGGAGGTCATCAAGGAGTTCAACAAGCGCTTCCCCAAGATCAAGGTATCGATGGTCCGCGCGCCGGGTGGCCAGCTCATCACCCGCATCAAGACCGAGGCGGCCGCCGGCAAGCTCGGCGCCGACGTGGTGAATCATTCCGACCGCGGCCTGATGCTGGAACTGGTCGATCTCTTCCAGGATTACGCGCCGCCCAACGCTGCCGACTACCGCCCCGATGCGCTGGTCTCACCCAAGCTCTGGCCGGGCGTCACGCTGGGCTGGGCGATCGCCTACAACACCGCACTGGTGAAGAACCCGCCCAAGAGCTGGGCTGATCTCACCAAGCCGGAATACAACAACAAGACCATCGGCCAGGTGGTCGGCCCGTCGGGCGGCACGACCTGGACCCGCATCATGTTCGAGAAGCAGGTTCTGGGCGACGGCTACTGGGCCAAGCAGGCGGCACTGGGCATCGCCCTCTATCCGTCGGGAGCGCCGCTTTCCGACGCCGTGGTGCGCGGCGAAGTGTCGATCGCGCCGCTGCTCTACAACATCATCTACACCAAGATCGTCGAGGGAGCGCCGGCCGAGGCGATCTTCGCGCCCGAGGGTGTGCCGATCATCCCCTATGCCGACGGCATCACCAAGACGGCCAAGAGCCCGAACGCCGCCAAGCTGTTCATGAACTGGCGCCTGTCGAAGGAAGGCCAAGCTTTCGCCATCACGAAGCTGGGCAACATCACATCGCTGAAGGACCCGCCGGCGTTTCCCAAGGGCTGGGATCCGAAGGTGGTCAAGGTCTGGGTGCCGAACTTTGAGCAGTTCGAGAAGCTGCGCGAGCCGTGGCTTGCCGAGTGGAACAAGACCTACGGCTACCGCCAGTGAGCTCTGCTCTTCTCATAGAAGACCTGGTCAAGCGCTTCGCGACGGGCAAGCCCGCCGTCGACGGCGTGAGCTTCGACGTGCCGGCGGGCGAGATCGTGGTTTTGCTGGGCCCTTCGGGCTGCGGCAAGACCACGACGCTGCGCTGCGTGGCCGGGCTGGAACATCCGACCGGCGGCCGCATCTCGATCGGCGGCCGCGTCGTCTCGGAACCGGAGCGCGGCGTCCTGATAAGTCCGCGCGAGCGCGACATCGGCATGGTCTTCCAGTCCTATGCCGTGTGGCCGCACATGACGGTCTACCAGAACGTCGCCTATCCGCTGAAACACCGCCGCAACGGCGGCGGCGACATCGCCGCCAAGGTCCGCGACACGCTCGAACTGGTGGGGCTGGGCGACTATGCCGAGCGGCCGGTCACGTCACTGTCGGGCGGCCAGATGCAGCGCGTTGCTCTGGCGCGCAGCCTCGTCTACCGGCCGCAACTGCTGCTGCTCGACGAGCCGCTGTCCAACCTCGATGCCAAGCTGCGCATCCGGCTGCGCGACGAGCTGCGCCGCATCCTGAAGCAGACCGGCATGACCGGCCTCTACGTCACCCACGACCAGTCAGAGGCCGTGGTGCTGGGCGACCGTATCGGCGTGATGCGCGAGGGCAAGCTGCTGCAGATGGCACCGCCCGACGAAATCTACAACCGGCCGGCCGACCCCTTCGTTGCCAATTTCACCGGCGCGTCGAACGTGCTGCTGGGCAAAGTCCTGGGGCGCAGCGGCGACAAGGCGACCATCGACCTCGGCGCGGCGGGCCGCATCGAGGCCTGGACGCCGCATCAACTCAGCACCGGCGACAAGGCCCGCGTGGCCCTGCGCGCCGAGAACGTGCGCCTGGGCGAGAGCGGCCCCACCAACGTCTTTTCCGGCCGGGTTATCGAGCGCCGCTATCAGGGCATGCAGACGGTCTACGACGTCGAATTCGGCGGCCAGCGCCTGGAAGCCCTGGAACTCGGCACGGCGGCCCGGCACGAGACCAACCGGGAGATCTCGCTCACCCTGCCGCCCGATCAGTGCTGGGCCTATCGCGACGAGGGTCAGGCTGCGGTCGACTGAAGGGCTGCCCGCAGCGCCGCCGCCAGCGGTGCGTCGTGCTCAGGCAGCAGTACCTGCGGATCGAGCGTGAGCACGCCGCGCGCGGCATGACGCTCGGACAGATGCACTGGTGGGTCACCGCGCTGCAGGCGCGCGCTCAAATCAAGCGCATCTGAAACGGCGATCTCGAGCACCGGCACCCTTCCCGTCTGCTGTGCTGAAACCAAAGTGACAGCAGCACCGGTCAGCGCCGAGGCGATCGCTTTGAGGCGCGATTCGAGAGCGGCATTATTGGCCGCATCGTCTGCCTTTACGAAGCGATCGAGCGCGGTCAGCAACCCCACGATCTCTTCCTTGCCCGCCTTGAAACCGCGGCCGATGCCGTGATGCGGCACGCCGCGCAGGTTGGCGCGGTCGACCATCTTCGGCGGCGTCCAGGTCTCGGGGGCAACATCCATATCGAGCTGCTGCAGGAGCGCCGAGGCCACGAGATCGCGCCGGCCGGCCAGGATGCCCGAGGCCTGCGGCCCGCCGAGCGCCTTGCCGCCCGAGAAAGCCACGAGATCGACGCCCATCGAAATGAAGCGTCGCAGATTCTCCTTGGGCGGCAGCTGTGCAGCCGCATCGACGATCAGCGGCACGCCATTGGCACGACATACCGCGACGGCGATCGGCAGATCGACGATGCTGGCGGCATTCACCGAAAAGGCCACGGCCACGACCGACGGCGACAGCGCGGTCTCTATTTCCCAGGCTTCGAGGCCGCGCACCCCGGCGCCCGTGCCGCGGTCGTTGTGGCCGATGTCGACCAGCCGCGCGCCGGACGCCGCGAGCGCGTGGGCGTAGCCGGTCCGGTGCGTGCGCGGGATCAGGATGTCGTGCGGGAAGCCCTCGGCGTGCGGCAGGGCCGCCATACGCGCCACATCCCAGCGTGCGATCGAAGCGGCCGCCGCCAGCGTGAGCGCCGCGGCGGCCCCCGTGGTCACCAGCCCCGCTTCGGCGCCGGTGGCCTCGGCGATGCGGGCGCTCGCGGCATCCTGCAATTCGCCTATGTCGACCGAGGCGCGCGAGGCCGCGGCCATTGCCGCCATCACTTCCGGCGCCATCACGGCACCACCCAGTCGCGTCAGCGCGCCGGCGGCATTGATGCGGCGGCGAACGCCGAGACCCGCGTAGGGATTTGATGGGGGATCCGATGCTTCCATCGGCCGAGCTTAGCGCAGCCAGTCAGGTCCGCCCAATGATCGCCGCCCAATAATAGCAAGCGGACCGCCGCCCGCCGGCCCCTGGTGTTCGGCGCCACCGGAAACATAGAGCATCGTGTCGCCGATCGCACCGGCCAGCACGCCGCCCACCAGAGCGCGGGCATGGCGGGTCGAATGGATGTCGCTGTCGTCCAGCATGGTGTGCCGCCGGCCGCGAATGGCGCCCGATGGCGCGGCCTCCGCCTTGGCAAGGACGGCGGCCACGCTCTCCCCCTCCACGCCGAGCCGCTTCAGGATGCGATGCGCCGCGGCGGCGTCGATGGCATCCGTCATGACATCGTGATCGATCACCAGATCGCCGGCCCATCCGGCTGCATTGCCCAACACCACGACCTCGTTGCGCAGCAGTTCGACGCCGGCCGAGGTGCTGGCAACTTTGGAGTAGAGCGACCAGTCGCGGCAAATCGACTGCTCTGGTGCCGCCTTCACCTCGCCGAGTGCCAGGGCGACGCCCAGCGCCGAGGCGCCGCGCGACAGGGCCATCGAATGATAGGTGTCGCCGGTCGCCACCGATGCGCCGCGCCGTTCGGCCTCCTCGATGCGCTCCTTGGTGAGCAGTGGACATTTGATCTGCACGAAGTGGACGTCGGCGGGCGAGACGAAGCCCGCCTCCTTCATCGCCTGGGTGACCGCGGCCGCGGTCTCCTCGATCTGCGGCGCACGGCCGATTTCCTCGGGCGCGAATGCACGCGTGAGGCCAATGCCGAGCGCAAGCCGCGGACCGGATGTCGCCGCTGCTGGAACAGTGTCGCGGCTGAAGATCAGCAGATGCGGCGACAGCCCGCCCTCTGTGCCGCCGGACATCACGATCGCCACCCGCTTCTCGATCTCCGTCAGGGCGCAGCCCAACTTCTCGGCCAGCAGCAGCTTCAGCGCGAGCGTGGCATAGCCGCGGGTGAAATCGTTGACGCAGCCATTGCCCTCGGTCTTGCCGATGATCGCGACGATGGCGGCCGGGTCGACCTCACCCTCATCGATGGCCGCCGCGAGTGCGGCCGTGTCGCCCGGGCCGGCCGTCGGCAGGCGCAGCAGCCGAGTCTGGCGCGCCACCGCAGGCCGCCTTGCCGGCGTCGCTGCCGTGACGCGCCCGGCGGCGGCGCAGCCAGGTCACTGACAGGAGTGCGATGGCAATCACGGCAAA
>CANJHI010000070.1 GCA_947474005.1 Alphaproteobacteria bacterium
ATCGCCACCCCTGGCAGCGGCAATGATATTGATGGCCCGGGTGCGCGCCTGCTCGCAGGTCAGTACCGTGCTGGGGCCGAGGCTCATGCGCCGCGAACGGCGTCCCGCGCGATACTGGACGATGTATCCCTTCCGTCCGCTCGGCAGGATGCGCACGCCGAAGCCGGGAAGACTGTCGTCCCAGATGAAGTGCTCCGCCGCCTGGATCTCGGCGGCTTCGATTACGCGTTTGGTAAGTCTCGGCATGGGGCGTGGTCCCGTTCGAATGCTTGCTCTACTTCGAGGCATCGACCGCGCCCGCCGGTGGAAGCACTGTGGAAGCAAGAGGGCGAGAGTCGCGGCGAGTGCCTGCGCAAAACACCGTGGTGACACGACCCCTGATAGTCAACTAACCCATTGAAAACACGAAGAAAAAGGAAGTTCCGCGCAATCCTGCGCAACCCCTTTGCAGTCACTCATAACCTGAAGGTCGTAGGTTCAAATCCTGCCCCCGCAACCAAATCATAAAAAGCCGCCCTGACCGGGCGGCTTTTTTGTTGTCTGATCTCGAGGCCATCGCGGACTCGACCGTCGCTTTTCGAGTATCGTTCCGAGCGCCAGAAGGGAGCTAGGGCCATAGCGATTATTTTGCGCCGCGCCGGCGGCTTCCATGGATTGCTGGGATTGGGATTGCTGGGATTACCGCCGGCGGCAACAATTGTTTGCGTCCTCCAGTTTCTGGCGGTCGACGCCTTGGCGCATGTCGGGGATGCCGACCATAGCCCTCTCGTGTCTGGAGTGGCGGCGGGCAAGCAGGCGGCCGATAAGGCCATTCGCTTGGATCACGCTCGCTTGGATCACGAAGGCGCAAACGGGCAGGGCTCTGCGAAGCGCAGTCACGTCTGCGGTCTCTCGTCGGGTGGGAATCGTTCGTTCGCCGGGTTTACCCTTGCAGCCAATGTGGCAGCCAATGCGCCCGGCGCGCCGCCGGCACTATTGTCCGAGGCAAGGTTGGACAGCGTTCGCGCCGCCGGGACGGTTTATCGGGAGTTGCTTTCGCTTTTCGAGGGCCTCGACGCCACATCGGACATCGTTCAGGTCGTTGAAGGCATATCCCCTGATGGTGCGGCCTGTCCGCTTTACATCTCGGTCGGCAGCGGCGGTTCCAGGCAGACCTTTTGGCGGTTCACGCCGGACGATGAACCCGAGAGCTGGTTCGATGAAGAGGGCCGGCGGTTGGGGGAAGCGGCTTTTGCACAGCCCAGGCCGGGTTCGCGCCTTTCATCGCCATTCGGACCTCGACGCTACTATGGCCGCCTGTCGGGAAGTGGTTTTCACGATGGCATCGATTATGAATCGAAGGTGGGAGAACCGATCTTTGCGGCAGCCGACGGTGTCATCGAGCATCAAGGCGGATACTTCGAGTACGGGCTGACCACAAAAGTCCGCCACGCTGCCCAGCAAGTGACGCTCTATGCCCATATGTCGCGGTTTGCCAAGGGCATTGCCGTAGGCGCCACGGTTCGCAAAGGGGAGCTGATCGGTTATGTCGGCATGACCGGCCGATCGACCGGTGCCCATTTGCACTTCTCGACCATCATCAATGGCAAGTTCGTCGATCCTGCTCCGTATTTGTCCAACAACGGCAACCGCTACCTGAGCTCTCCCTCGCTGGTGACCTTTCGGAAGTGGCAGCAGGACATACTCGCCGCCGTGAAGAACGCCCGCGACCAGCAACGCCGCCCTCCTATCGACGACTTCGATTGGACGAAGCGAATCTGAATCAGACGACGACGAAGGAATTCCTGAATGGACGGCATCCTGACGGATACTTCGGCAAAGACGGCAGCGCAGCGCTGGCTCGACGACTTCGCATCGGCTGTGGCGTCCGGCGATGCGGCGCGCATCGCGCTGCTGTTCGCCGACGAATGCCACTGGCGTGACATCCTGGCCTTCACCTGGGATCTGCACACGACATCCGGCGCGGCCGCGATCGCTGAGAGGATGGCGCCCTTGTGCGCCAAGATGGGATTCAGCGCGCTTCAGCTCGCCAAGGGCAGCACGCCGCCGCGGCTGGTAACGCGCGCGGGCACCGCGGCGATCGAGACCATCTTCACCTTCGAGACCGCGGTTGGCCCCTGCAAAGGCGTCGTGCGCCTCGTCTCTCAGGGCGGGGCGCTGCGGGCCTGGACGCTGATGACCGCGCTCGACGAGATTCGCGGCCACGAGGATCCGGCCAATGGCAAGCGCTGGCAGGACGTCGACTGGAAGCGCAATTTTGGCGGCGAGAACTGGGCCGACCGCCGTCGTCAGGCCACCGCCTACGCCGACCGCGATCCCGCCGTGCTCGTCGTGGGGGCGGCGCAGGCCGGGTTGATGGCGGCGGCGCGTCTGTCCATGCTGGGCATCGATACGCTGGCGATCGAGCGCAAGCCGCGATTGGGCGATTCGTGGCGCGATCGCTACCATGCGCTCACCCTGCACAACGAGACGCGGGTCAACCACTTCCCCTACATGCCATTTCCGCGCTCCTGGCCGGTGTTCATTCCCAAGGACATGCTGGCGAACTGGTTCGAGCTCTATGCCGAGGCGATGGAGCTCAATATCTGGACCGGCACCGAGCTCACGTCGGCCTCCTACGACGACACCGAGAAGCGCTGGACCGTCACGTTGAAACGCGCCGACGGCAGCGACCGCACCATGCATACGCGTCACATCGTCTTCTGCAACGGTGTCAGCTCGGTTCCCAGATGGCCCGACCTGCCGGGCTTGAAGGAGTTCCGCGGCGCCGTGCACCATTCGGGCGACTACGGCAGCGGCCTCGACTGGCAGGGCAAGCGCGCCCTGGTACTGGGCACCGGCACGTCGGGCCATGACGTGGCGCAGGACCTGGCCGTGTCCGGCGCCGCCGAGGTGTCGATCATCCAGAACGGCCCGACGCTGATCGTCAGCCTCAAGGAGGCGCAGTCACCCTACGCGCTCTATGACGAGGACATCCCGTTCGAGGATTGCGACCTGCTCGCCACGTCGTTCCCTTATCCGATCTACAGCCGCGCGCACCAGCAGCTGACGATCAAGAACGCCGAAGCCGACAAGGATCTGCTGGAAGGGCTGAAGAAGCGCGGCTTCAAGCTGACGTCGGGGCCCGACGGCACCGGCTGGCAGGTCATGTACCAGAACCGCGGCGGCGGCTACTACTTCGATGCCGGCTGCTCGCAGATGGTCGTCGACGGCAGGATCGGCCTGGTCCAGTTCGCCGACATCGAGCGCTTCTGTGCCGAGGGCGTGCGTCTGAAGGACGGCACGGTGCGCGCGGCCGACCTGATCGTGCTGGCCACCGGTTACGAGGGGCAGAAGGAGGCGGTGCGCGGCATCGTGGGCGACGCCGCCACCGATCGCATCGGTTCGGTGTGGGGCTTCGACGAGGAAGGTGAACTCGCCGGCATGTGGCGGCCCACCGGCCATCCCGGCGCGTGGTTCCTGGCGGGCGGACTTGCGCAATGCCGTATCTTCTCGAAGGTGCTGGCGCTGCAGATCAAGGCGAGAGAACTGGGCATCACCTCTCAGCCCTGACCTGTCTTGGGCCAATCGGCGGAGGGGGCGGAAATCTTGTTGAGCAGACGATTGAATTCGTGTCGCTCCCGTTCCGACAGTGGACGCAGCATCAGACTGTCGCGCTGCACGAAGCAGGCCGTGATTTGATCGAAAAGCCGGGTGCCCTGTGCCGTCAGGGACAGCTTGGAGGTTCTGCGATCGCTCGCGTCGCTGTAGCGCCGCAGGAAGCCCCGTTCCTCGAGGCTGGCCACCGCACGGCTGACGCTGTTTTTTGGCCGGCCGGTGTATCGAACGATCTCCTGGGCAGATGTGGCATTGGTGATCGAGAGGCAGATCGCTACGGTTACATCATCGCGCGATAGCCCCTGGTTCTGTTCCAACACGGCATTGATTGGCCCCATGTAGCGGCTGCTCACGACCGTGAGCCGCAGGCCGATCCACGCCAATGAATCCGGGTCGAATTGCAATGCAGACCGTTGCTTCACCTTCGGGGACATCCTTTTCGTATAGCGTATCGATCTTCCCTGCCGCCAGTGGTTGACGGGTGGTTCCATATGGGACTAAATATGGTCCCAAATGGGACTAGTGGGAGGAACGAATGCTTCGACATACCTTTCTCGGGGGCCTGTCAGGTTTCGCGCTGCTCGCGATCGCACGACAGGCACATGCGCAGTTCCCGGGCGGCGCCGCCATCAGCTTGGTGATGCCCTACCCGCCGGGCGGCCTCGGTGACTATCTCGCGCGGCTGGCGGCGAAGAGCCTGGCGGAGCAGTTCGGCGTATCCGTTGTGGTCGAGAACAAGCCCGGGGCCAACGGCGCCATCGGGGCTGCCGTGGTCGCCAAAGCCAAGCCGGATGGCCACACTCTTCTGTGTGTGCCGGCCAGTACGCTGACGACCAATTCCTGGCTGATGAAGGATGCCGGCTACGATCCGCTCAAGGATTTCACGCCGCTGGCGCGTGTCATCGAATTTCCCAACGTCCTGATGGTCAACCCCGACTTTCCGGCGAAGACTGTCCAGGAACTGATCGACGTTGCACGCCGCAAGCCGGGTTCCGTGAACTACGGCAGCGTCGGCATGGGGTCGAGCACCCATCTTCAAGCGGAGATGTTCAAGCGCGCTGCCGGCATCGACATCGTCAACATTACCTACAAGGGCTCCAGCCCCGCCCTGCAGGATCTCATGGCGGGACAGGTGCAGATGATGTTCGACAACCTGCCCAGCGCCTTCCCGCTTCTGCAGGCCGGTAAGCTGCGGGCGCTGGCCGTCACGAGCGCGCAGCCGTCGGCGGCGTTGCCCGGCGTCCCCACGGTCGCCTCGGTCCTCCCGGGATTCGTCGAAGTGACCTGGTGGGCCATTCTGGGGCCGGCAGGGCTTCCGGCCGATACCGCGGAGAAGCTCAGCGGGAGCCTGCTGCGCATCACCAGGGAGTCCGACTTCGTGAAGGCGCTGACCGATCGGGGCGGCGTCATCGTCTCGGGCGGTTCGGATGACCTGCGGAAGGCGATCCAGGCCGAGTTCGAGAAAACCGGCAAGCTGATCAAGGAACTCGGCATCACCGTCCAATGAATGGCAACACATGAGTGACAGAAAGAGATCGACGGGGATCGGCGCGGCCCTGCCGCGGTCCGAGGACTTTCGGCTTCTCATAGGTCGCGGAAACTACGCCGCAGATTTTTCCAGTCCGGATGCCTGTTTCGCCGCCTTCGTCCGCTCTCCGCATGCCCATGCGGCGATACGGCGAATCGAGACGGCGGCGGCGATGGCGATGCCGGGCGTCAGGTTGGTCCTGACCGGCGCTGACGCCGCAGCGGATAGTCTCGGACCCATTCCGCACAATACCGATTTCACCTCGCCGCCCGACGCACAGCTCCGCCTGCCGGCGGGCTTTAAGGCGTTCACGACGCCGCACATGACGCTTCCGGCCGACGCGGTGCGTTTCGTGGGCGAACCGGTGGCCCTAGTGATCGCCGACAGTCCGTCGCTGGCGGAAGATGCCGCCGAACGGGTGGTCGTTGAATACGACGTGTTGCCCGCCATCGTGGATGCGCGCGAGGCAATGGCGCCGCACGCGCCGCTGGTGTGGGCCGGGTGCGCCGACAATCTCGCCCTGACCTGCGAGGTCGGCGACCGGGAGGCGACGGATCGGGCGTTTGCTGCGGCCGCGCACGTCGTGAGCTTCGAAGGCTGGGCCCATCGGGTGAACGGCACGCCGATGGAACCGCGTTCGGTGCTGGGCGAATATGACCCCGCGGCGGGACGCTATACGCTGCAGACGACAACTGGCGCCGGTGTGGTTCGCACCCGCGAGCGCCTGGCGTCGATCCTCGGTGTGCCGCTCGAGAAGTGCCGCTGCGTCTTCGGGGACATGGGCGGCAACTTCGGCACGCGCAACGCTTTCTATCCCGAATATGCGCTGCTGCCCTGGGCTGCGCGCAAGGTCGGGCGTCCTGTCCGGTGGACGGCGTCGCGGCTGGAATGCTTCATGACCGACTATCAGGCCCGCGATCTCGCGTCGCAGGCCGAGCTCGCGCTCGACGGATCGGGGAATTTCCTGGCGCTGCGGGGCGTCAACACCATGAACCTCGGCGCGCATACGGTCTATTTCTGGCCGTTGAGAAAAGGCCTTTCGATGATGCAGAGCGTCTACCGCATCCCGGCCGTGCACTTTTACGGGCATGCGGTCCTGACCCACACCACGCCGACGGCCGTCTATCGCAGCGCCGGCCGGCCGGAGGCGGTGTTCGTGATCGAGCGGCTGATCGACATCGCGGCAAGCAAACTCGGGTTCGACAGGCTGGAGCTGCGTCGGCGCAACCTGATCGCGCGGGATGCCCTGCCTTTCACCAATGCCGTCGGCGTCACCTACGATAGCGGCGACTACGCCGGATCGATGGAACAGGCCCTGGCTGAAGCTGACTGGGCCGGCTTCGAGGCGCGGCGGGCAGAGGCCGTGGCGCGCGGGAAATGCCGGGGCATCGCCGTCGCCAATTACATCGAGGTCACCAGCGGCTTCCCTCGCGAGCGTGCCGAGTTGAAGGTGTGCGCAGACGGCTGTGTCGAGCTGGTTGTCGGAACCATGAGCAGCGGCCAGGGCCATGAGACGACCTTCTGCCAGCTCCTCTCCGACTGGCTGCAGATCCCGTTCGAGCGAATCCGCTTTGTCGCCAACGACAGTGACAGGGTTTCGGTGGGTGGCGGGTCGCACTCGGGACGTTCGATGCGGCTCGTGAGCATCGCGCTCCGCCAGGCCGTCGACGCCTTGCTGGCGAAGGGCATCGAATGCGCCGCGCCCATTCTGCAGGCCGCGCCGTCCGATGTCTGTTACGGCAACGGGGCGTTTTTTGCGGGAGGCGCATCCGTCGACCTCTGGGCGATCGCGCAAGCCGGCCGCAAAGGGGACGCTGCTTCAGACGGTGCGGGGCTGGACAGTGCCGGCGAGATATTCAACCAGACCGGCGGCTTTCCCTATGGCACCCATGTCTGCGAGGTCGAGATCGATCCCGATACCGGTCACGTCGGCATCGCGGTGTGGACCGGGGTCGATGATGTGGGCCTCGCCATCAACCCGCTCGTGCTCCATGGACAGGCCCATGGCTCGGTGACGCAGGGATTTGGCCAGGCTCTTTTCGAGGCAGTCCAGTATGAGCCCCAGAGTGCCCAGCTGCTGAGCGCCTCGTTCATGGACTATGCGTTGCCCCGCGCGGACACCATGCCATCGTTCAGGACGCGGATTATGGAAGTCCCGGCGAGTTCGCACCCTCACGGCATCCGGCCCGGGGGAGAGGGCGGCACCACGCCCGCTCTTGGCCTGGTGGTCAATGCGATCGTGCACGCGCTCTCGCCGTATGGCGTGACGAACATTGCCATACCGGCGACGCCTCAGCGAGTCTGGCAGGCCATCCGAGCCGCTAGGGGAGAGTAGGCCCCCGCAATCAATTCGTCTTCGGGGACGCGCAGGAATCACGCAGCACGAGATCGACGGGCAACAGCGCACGGTACTGCGCCCGGCCGATATCGCCGCGCAGCCGCTGCAGCAGCAATTCGGCGGCGGCGCGGCCGACATCCTCGAGGCTCCAGCGCAGCGCGGTAATGGCCGGCGTGTGCACGGCGGCGAGATCGGTGTCGCCGACCGACAGCACCGAGAGGTCGCCGGGCACGGAAAGGCCTATATCGCGCGCCGCGCGCAGCACGCCTGCCAGGATCCGCGTGCCGAGCGCGATGACCGCCGTCGGCCGATCGTCGCGCCGCAGAAGGGCGAGCGCATCGCTATGGGCAAAATCCATGGGCGATGACTGGAGGCAGAGCTGCGCGCCGGCCGGATCGATGCCGGCCTCGGCGAACACTTCCCGGAAACCCGCAATGCGCTCGCGACTGGGCCGCATCTCGGCATCCGCCGTCAGCAGCGCAATGCGCCGATGGCCGAGCCCGGTCAGATAGCGGGTCGCCGCTTTCGCGCCGGCGCGATGATCGACCAGCACCGCCGGCCAGCGATTGTCGTCGTCGTCTTCCAGGGGATCGCGATCGAGGATGACGATCGCCGTGCCGGCAGCCCCTAGATCGCGCCAGGTCTTGGCGTTGGCGTTGCTGCCGGGCGCTACCAGCAGGCCGTCCAGCCGTCTGCCCCTGAATTCGATCGCGGCGGTGCGCTCGCGCGTCGGATCGTTGGCTGTGCTGGCGACCACCAGCAGATAGCCGGCGTCGCGCAGGCATGCTTCCGCGGCGCGCACGATGGTGGCGTTGAGCGGGTTGGCGATGTCGGAGACCAGGCACCCCACCATGCCGCTGGTTCGCGTGCGCAGGCTGCGGGCCGTGAAGTCCGGCTGGTAGCCCAGCCGGTCGGCTGCGGCCGCCACGTCGCGGGCAATGCGGGCGCTGACATGCTTTCCGCCGTTCAGCGCCCGTGACACCGAACTCAGCGAGACGCCGGCTGCCTGGGCGACATCTCGGATGGTGGCGACGGCCATTCTGGAAACGATTTCCTTGCAGTTGGTCTGTGACTATTGACTCCGACGCTCTGACTGGCAAGGTTGCTGAAAACGATTTCAACAAGCGGCCAACAATTGGCCTGTCGGAGGAAACGATGTTCAAGATCAATCGCCGTACTTTGGCGGCCGGAAGTGCTGCCCTTGCGGTCGCGATGGCACTCGTGCCCATCCTTGTGCCGGGTGCCGCGTCGGCACAGGACAAGAAGACCCTGCGCTTCGTGCAGAACGGCAACCTGACGATCCTCGATCCGATCTGGACAACGGCCTACGTCACGCGCGACCACGGCTACATGATTTACGACACGCTGTTTGCCACCGACGCGAACACCACCGTCAAGCCGCAGATGGTCGACAGGTACGAGATTTCTCCCGACAAGACCCTGTGGACCTTCACGTTGCGTGACGGGCTGGAATGGCATGACGGCAAGCCGGTGACGGCCGAGGATTGCGTCGCCTCGCTCAAGCGCTGGGGCGCACGCGACCCGATGGGCCAGAAGCTCATGGACTTCGTCGCCGAGCTCAAGTCGATCGGCGACAAGACTTTCACCCTGAAGCTGAAAGAACCGTACGGCCTGGTGCTCGACACGATCGGCAAGCCCTCTTCCAACGTGCCGTTCATGATGCCCAAGCGGATCGCCGAGACCGATCCGTTCAAGCAGATCGACAGCCAGGTCGGCTCCGGCCCGTTCATCTACGTCAACGCCGAATCCAAGCCCGGCGAGAAGCACGTCTACATCAAGAATCCCAAGTACAAGCCGCGCGCCGAGGCCGCCTCCGGCCTGGCTGGCGGCAAGGTCGCCAAGGTCGACCGGGTCGAGTTCATCGACATGCCCGATCCGACGCAGCAGGCCAATGCGCTGATCGCCGGCGAAATCGACATGGTCGAGCAGGTACCGCACGATCTCATTCCGTTGCTGAAGAAGGACAAGGGCGTCCAGATCGTCAACTGGAACCCGCTCGGCCAGCAGTTCGTCATCCGCTTCAACTGGCTGACCAAGCCGTTCGACAATCCCAAGATCCGCCTCGCCGCGCTCTATTCGTTGCGCCAGGAGGATTACCTCAAGGCAACGGTCGGTGAGCCCGAGTATTACAAGGTCTGCACCGCCGCCTTCGTCTGCGGCACGCCCAACGGCGTGGAGATCAAGGGCGACCTGCTGACCAAGCCGGACTTCGAGAAGTCCAAGGCGCTGCTCAAGGAAGCGGGCTACGACGGCTCACCCGTTGTGCTCATGCAGTCGACAACGCTGCCGGTGCTGACCAACATGGCGCCCGTTACCAAGTCGCTGCTCGAGCAGGGCGGCTTCAAGGTCGACATGCAGTCGATGGATTGGCAGACCGTGGTCACACGCCGCGCCAAGAAGGACCCCGCCGACAAGGGCGGCTGGAGCGCCTTCCACACCTACGCCATCGCCGCCGACATCCTGAATCCGATCGCGGCCAATTTCACGGTCGCCAACGGCGACAAGGCCTGGTTCGGCTGGCCCAACGATCCGGAGATGGAGAAGCTGCGCGACGCCTATGCCAAGGAGACCGATCCGGCCAAGTCCAAGGCCCTCGCCGCGGCGGTACAGGCGCGCGCGCTCGAGACGGCGCAGTATGGATGGCTCGGCATGTGGTACGGGCCGGGTGCATCGCGCACCAACGTGGTCGGCTGGCTGCAGGCGCCCGTGACGGTGCTCTGGAACATCGAGAAGAAGTGACGCGACGCAGTGACTGACCCGATAGCTGAGGGCGCGCGGAGCGACATCCGCGCCCCCGACGGCACGCGCCTTGCCGTCTACGAATGGGGCGATCCGTCCGGCCCAGAGGTCGTGCTCATTCACGGCTTTGCCCAAAGCCATCTCTGCTTCGATCTGCAGCTCCGGAGCGACCTGGCGCGGCACTGTCGCGTCGTTGCCTTCGACATGCGCGGCCACGGCGCATCGGAGCAGCCGGCCGACGCGTCTGCCTATCAGGGCAGCCGCGTCTGGGCCGACGACATTGCCGCCGTCCTGGCGGCCAAACAGCTCGAGCGGCCGATCCTGGTCGGCTGGTCGATGGGCGGGCGGATCATTCGGCAATATCTGATGACCCATGGCGACGCGCGCCTCGGCGGGATCAACTTCGTCGCCTCGCAGGTGATCGAGGATCCGCGCTGTCGCGGGCCGGGCGCGCCGAAGCTTGCGCCGGAGAGCCCGACGTTGGCCGAGGAGATCGAGGCGGCGATTGCCTTCCTCGACGGGTGTTACGGCAGGAAGCCGGCCGAAGCGGAATTCCGCCGGGCACTTGCCTACAACATGAAGGTGCCGGCCGCGGTGCGGCGGGCCATCGCCGGCTGGTCCACAGAGGCCGCGCCGACGATCGCCGCCCTGGAGAAGGTGCGCGCCCCGGTCCTGATCACGCATGGGCGCGAGGATACCGTCGTGCTGCCCCTTGCTGCGGACATGAGCCTTGCCGCGATGCCGCATGCGCACCAGTCGTGGTTCGATGGCTGCGGACATTCGCCGTTCTGCGAGGACGCCCCTCGCTTCAACGACGAGTTGATGAGCTTCGTTCAGTCCTGTCGATAACGCCGCTCAGGCGCCGCGCGGGCCGCGCATCAGGCGACCGGGCAATAGACCGGTTGCCTCCCCGTGCCGGTAGACGACGGCGCCCGAGACGATGGTCGCATCGAAGCCGTCCGTCCGCTGGACCAGCCGCTTGCCGCCCGCCGGCAGATCGTAGACGACCTCCGGGCTGCGCAGGCGCATGTTGTCGTAATCCAGGATGTTGATATCCGCCTTCATCCCGACCTTCAGCAGGCCGCGATCGTTCAGCCCGATCTCGGCGGCATTGTCGGCGGCCAGCCGCTTGATGGCCCATGACACCGGGAACAGCGCGCCCCGCCGGCGATCACGGGTCCAATGTGTCAGCGTGTAGCTGGTGGCGGTCGCGTCGCACATGATCCCGACATGGGCGCCGCCGTCGCCGAGACCAATCAGCGTGTTGGGAGCGGCAATCATTTCCCGCACCACATCGAGGTTGCCCGCGGCGAAGTTGGTGACCGGCAGATACAGGATCGCCTTGCCGTCGCGCTCGAGCAGCAGGTCATAGGCCACTTCCTCGGGGGAGCGGCCTTGCCGGGCCGCCCGGGCGGCAACGCTGCTCTCGGCCTTCGGTTCGTAGTCCGGCGGGTCGCCCAGCGGATACATCCGGTCCCATCGCTCGACCCGGCCGGCACGCCGGCTGCCCTGAAATTGCTCGGCCAGGATCCGGGCGCGGAAGTCGGGTTGGCGCATCGCGGCCAGGCGTTCGGGGAACGGCAGATCGGCGATGTGCTTGTAGCTCGGCCGGCCCATGAAAGGGTTCTGCGAGAGTTCGAGCCCCAGCAGCACGCTGGTCGGGCGCGAGCGGACCTGGGCGGTGATCCGCAGCCCCTCGGCATTGGCCTCGTCGATGTGCGACATCAGCTCGCGCCAGCCATTGGGGCGGGCATCGGACTGCAGCAGGGTGATGGTGACGGGGCGGCCGGACTCCCGCGCCAGCCGGCGGAACAGGCCGATCTCGTCGTCCTGATCCTCGAAGTCCGACACGATCTGCATCCAGCCGGTGCCGGCCTCGCGCATGGCGTGGGCGATCGCCGTCAGCTCCGCTTCCTCGGCGCGCAGGGTCGGGATGTGGCTGCCGTCGGCGGCACGATGGTTGAGTGTGCGCGACGTCGAGAAGCCGAGCGCGCCGGCGCGCAGGCCTTCGGCGGTGAGCTCGGCCATGCGTTGGCGGTCCTGCGCGGTGGCGGGCTCGCGGTTGGCGCCGCGCTGGCCCATCACATAGACCCGGAGTGCTGCATGCGGCACCTGGGCCGCGACATCGACGTCGTAGGAACGGGCGGCGATCGCATCGAGGAAATCCGGGAAGCTGTGCCAGTTCCACGGCAGGCCCTCGCTCAGCACGACCTCGGGAATGTCCTCCACGCCCTCCATCAGGTTGATCAGCATGTCGTGCTGATCCTCGTGGCAGGGAGCGAAGCCGACGCCGCAGTTGCCGAACAGCACGGTCGTGGCGCCGTTCCACGACGACGGCGACAGCCGGTCGCTCCAGGTCACCTGCGCATCGTAGTGCGTGTGCACGTCGATGAAGCCCGGCGTGACGAGCTTGCCGCGCGCGTCGATCTCCTCGGTCCCCTTGGGAATGTTGCCGCCGATCGCCGCGATCTTGCCGTCGATTGCGACGAGATCGGCCTCATAGGGGTCGCCGCCGGACCCATCGACGATGGTGCCGTTGCGGATCACCAGGCTGGGACTGGACATGCGGAGGCTCCATGGCGCGATGATGGACATCCAACGGTACGGGCGTGGCCGGGCGCGCGCAATGCGGGGCCTTTCCGCCGTGCCGTCAGGCGAAGGCGAAGCCCATGGTCCGGCCGTAGTAGTACAGCCCGCCGTCCTGGACGATCAGGGCGAGGGCCACGTCGTCGTCCGTGACCGTGCCGCTCGCCGGCGCATTGCGATGGTCGTGCTCGGCGCCGGCCGGCGTCAGCAGCGTCACGTACCGGGTCCAGGGGAAAATCTTGCCGTCGATCGTCGAGGCGCATTTGGCTTCGTGCAGTGCGAGCACGATCGCCGCCGCGTTGTGGCGGTGCAGCCGCTGGGCTTCGCCGGGCCGCACTGCATTCAGTGTCAGCGTCATCGACGGCAGGCAGGTGCCGAGCCGCTCGGTGCGTTCGGTTGCCATGAACAGCGCGCGACCCGGCGTGTCGGGTTCCATCGTTCGGTCGTAGAGCGTGCGCAGCTCGCGGGCGATGTCCTCTGCCCGGCAGTGCGTCGCCTCGATCGGCGTGCGGGTCGAGACTTCCGGGCGTACCCCCTCGAAAGCGAGCGTCGGCTCGTCGGTCGTGACCCATAGGACGGAGTCCTCATGGGCCTGCCAGGAGGAGGCGACGCCGCCCGGCAACGCGAACATGTCCTTGCAGCGCCAGTCGATCGTCTCATTGCCCCGGGTCAGCGTTCCGCTGCCGCGCAGGACCACCCACATCTCGCCGCTGGCAGCAAAGACATAATCGAGCCGCTCGCCTTTGCGCACGCGGGCGTAGCGCGCCAGCATGAAGGATGTCGTGGCGGGATAGTCGGTGCCGAGCGCGCCGGAAAGGTCGAGCGGCGTAAAACCGGTCGGCGCGTCGTGGGCGAAGGCGCGGGCCATTTCCGCGGTGAAGGCCTGCGGCTCCAGCGGCGGCCGCTTGATGTTAAAGCCTTTCTCGACCGGCACGTAGCGGGCGCGTTGCGCGTAGATCGACATGGCGGATCCTCTTGTTCACAGCGCCATGAAGCCGCCGTCGGTGCACAGCACGTGCCCGACGACGAACGAGGAGGCATCCGACGCCAACCAGACGACGGCCTCGGCGACTTCTTCGGGCTGGCCCATGCGCCGCAATGGCAGGCCGGCCGCGACGGCGCCCATGTCCATGATCTTCGAGGCCAGCATCATGTCGGTGACGACGCGGCCCGGCGCCACGGCGTTGATGCGCACGCCTTTCTCGGCATATTCCATCGCGGCGGAGCGGGTGAGCGAGACCAGGGCGGCCTTGGAGGCCGAGTAGAGGGCGAGGCCGGGGTTCGGATTGCGCAGGCCGCTCACCGAGGTGTTGACCACGATGGCACCGCCGCCCTGCCGGGTCATGAGCCGGATCTGGTGCTGCAGCGACAGGTAGACCGACCGGACATTGGTATCGAACACGCGGTCGTAGAGGGCGGAATCCTGATCCGCGAGCGGTGCGCGCGGCTCCTGGTAGCCCGCATTGTTGAAGGCGACGTCGAGGCGGCCATGTTCCTCGAGGATCGTGCGGTGCAGCCGCTCGATGTCCTCCGGCTTGGTGATGTCGGCCGCGATGAAGCGGCCGCTGCCGCCTGCCTCGACGAGGGCCGCCACCGCCTTGTCGCCCTCGGCCTGCCGGCGTCCCGCCATCACGACGAGGGCGCCGCGGTGTCCGAAGGCGAGCGCTGCCGCGCGCCCGATCCCGGTGGCACCGCCGGTGACCAGGACGACCTTGCCCTTAAAGTCCTGCATCGAACGCTCCGGGCGAGGGGGCCATGCGCGCGCGCTCGACGATGGCGTGCTGGTCGAGGCCGGCCGGCAAGTTTCCGTAGGTGCCGCTGCCGCCGTCATCTCCCAGGCGCGTCGCGCAAAAGGCGTCGGCCACGGCAGAGGGCGAATGGCGGATCATCAGGCTCGCCTGCAGGGCGGTCGCCATCTTCTCGACGATGCGGCGCGCCCGCGCCTCATGCTCGTCCGGTTGGCTGAGCTCTGCATCGAGACGGTCGATCATCCGGTCGAGGCGTTGGTCGCCACCCTTGGCCAGCCGCACCTCGTCGAGGAAGGCGGGTACGCTCTCGGGCGACCTGGCGGCGGCGCGCAGCACGTCGAGGGCGATGATATTGCCGCTGCCTTCCCAGATGCCGTTGAGCGGCGCCTCGCGATAGAGCCGCGCATCGGGCCTTCCTCGACGAAGCCGTTGCCGCCGTGGCACTCGAGCGCCTCGTGGACGAGCCCGACGACGCGCTTGCAGTTGAAGTACTTGCCGACCGGCGTGCCGATGCGCACCAGCAGCGCCGCCCTGGCATCCCCCGCCTGCTCGTCGTCGACCGCGCGCGCCAGCCGGAAGGCCAGAAGGGTGGCCGCCTCGGCTTCCAGCGCCATGTCGGCGATCACGTTCTGCATCAACGGCTGGTCGATCAGCGAGCGCTGGAAGGCGCGCCGCCCGGTCGTGTGATGGATGGCCTCGGAGAGTGCGCGGCGCATCAACCCGGCCGAGCCGATGGCGAAGTCGAGCCGCGTCAGGTGGGTCATGGCGAGCGCCGCCTTGATGCCTTGGCCTTCCTCGCCGACCAGCCAGCCGAGCGCGCCGCGATACTCGATCTCGCTGGACGCGTTCGACTTGTTGCCGCACTTGTCCTTCAGGCGCTGGATCTGCAGGTGGTTGCGCGAGCCGTCGGGCAGCCAACCCGGCAGCAGGAAGCAGCTGAGGCCGCGATCGGTGTGGGCCAGGGTCACGAACAGGTCGCTGTGGGGCACCGAGAAGAACCACTTGTGGCCGTCGATCAGGTAGGCCTCGCCCGGCCCCCGTCGGGCCGCGGCGGGACGCGCGGTGGTCTGCGTCGCGCGCAGATCGGAGCCCGCCTGCTTTTCCGTCAGCGTCATGCCCACGGTGCCGCCGGTCTTGCGTTGCATGGGCGCTGATGTGGCATCGTAGCGGGACGAGAGGATGAACGGTTCCCAGATCGCCGCGAGTTCCGGCTGCAGGCGCAACGCCGGGATCGCGGAATAGGTCATGCCGAGCGGACAGCAGATGCCGTTCTCGCCCTGGTTCCAGAGGTAAGACAGCATCCCCCGGGCAACGTGCGCGCCGGGCTGCTTGGCGGTCCACGACAGCGCGTGCGTGCCATGGCCGATCGCCAGCGACATCAGCTCGTGCCACGCCGGATGGAATTCGATCTGGTCGATGCGGTTGCCGAAGCGGTCGTGGCTTTTGAGTTCGGGCAGGTTGCGGTTGGCGTCGCGTGCCAGCTTGGCCACGTGCGCGCTCGCCACTGTCGCGCCCGCGTCGGTCAGCAATCCGTCGGCCCAGCAGATCTTCTCGCGCCGGGCGATTTCGGTCAGAAGCTTGTCGCCGGTGAAGGCATTGTGGCCGGTGAGCGGCGTCGCCTGGTTCATCACCTCGTGCGTGGCGTAGCTGTCCGCCGGCAAGGTCGGAAAGCGGTCGAACGGGTCGGCGCTCGTGTCTGCTCCAAGGCTGTTCATGGCTTTCCCTCCGGGGCGCCGACGCTGGCGCGCAGGCAGAATTGGGTGATCTGCTCGATCAGGTGTCGGTCCGCGCGGGGCCCTGTGCCCTTGGCGGGGGCGAGTGGGCCGATCAGCGCCTCCATGAAGGCGCCGACGATGCAGGCGGCAGCCACCGCCGGATCGAGCCGCGGGAAGACGCCGCGCATGATGCCCTCGCGCAGGATGCGCTCGAAGCAGTGCGCGAGCTCTGCCCGATAGTCGAGACGCACGGCCTCGACTTCCGGATCGACCGGCTCGGCGATCAGGGCGTAGGCGAGCCGCCGGCCGCGCAGCGCCCGGCTGGCGAAGGCGCGGATGGCGGCTTGCAATTTCTCGACAGGCGGGTCGCCGGCGTCGGCTACCGCCTTCACGATCCCGACTTCGTGCGCCGAGACGCTCGCCACGATCTCCGCGCACAGCTCGGCTTTCGAGGGCCAGTGGCGATAGACGGTGCCGGTCGCGACGCCGGCCTTCGCGGCGACGTGATCGACCTGGGCGGCCGACCATCCGCCGTCGGCCACGAGATCGCGCGCCGCCTTCAGGATGTGCGCGCGCTTGTCCGCCAGCCGCTGGGTGACGCTCTCGGTTCGCCGGTAGGCCATATCTCTCTGCTCACATGAAAGAATGAACCGCGGTTCATTATAAAAGAGTGAACCCCAGTTCACCTCTTGCTGTCAACGGTACGGAAGGAGGCAAGCTGTCTCGGAGAATTCACTATCGAAGCCACTTTCCCGCTCATATGCTGCACCTGCGAACTGACTCCAGCGAGTGTGTATCGTTCGGTTCCTCACGGAGGGGTGTCATGGAAAGTGCAACCCGGATTTTCGCCAGTGGCCTCAATTGCTTCCACGAGTTTCTTGCCATCGAGTTGCGCAACATGGAGGCGATCGGGCTGGCCCAGCAAAAAATGCTGGAAGGCGTAGGCGTGCTGGCCCAGCGCCAGGCCGAGATAGCGGAGGGCACATTCCGCCGCGCGTTTGGCACCCAGCCGTTCGTGCCGACCACGGCGTCCGCGATCCATGCGGCGGTCATCGGCCAGATCGATTCGATCAAGACAACGATGATGGAAAGCCAAGCGAACTCGAATATCCTGACTGAGCTGGCCGCCCGCAACAGCGGTGATGTCGCCAATATCCTGCAGTCGCGGATGATGGCGGCCCTGGACGAGGTCAAGGCCGCGCTGGAGCAGGCAGCTCCCGACAAGCTCTCTGCGGTAGCGCCTGTGCCGCTCACGGTTCAGCCGGTTTCCCCGGCGTGAACGGCCTGCCGATGCGGGCAGCCGGCGCGCTGCTGCTGGCGGCGATGGCGTGGTTCGGCGGTGCCGCATCGGCCGCAGATCCGCTCGGACGCTTCCCGGCCAATCCGAGCCAGGTTTCGGTGTCCGGCATCAGCTCCGGCGCGTTCATGGCCTACCAACTGCACGTCGCGCATTCGGCGGGGATCATGGGCGCGGGCGTTATCGCCGGCGGACCGTTCGGCTGCACCGTGGACAGGGTGACCGGCGACGGCGTCGCGGCCCTGGTGAGCCTTGCGCTGGGGCCCTGTATGTCGACACCGAACCTGCTGAAGCCGGTCGTGTTCTACGCCGGCATCATCGCCGACCTTGCCGCGCGAGGCTGGATCGACCCGCCGGCAAATCTCGCGCGCAGCCGCGTCTACCTGTTCACCGGAAAGGCCGACAAGGTCGTCAACTCCAAGGTGGTCGAAACTGGCGTCAGCCTCTACCGAACGCTCGGCGTGCCCGCGTCCCAGATCGACTTCCGCGATCGCGATCTTCCCGGAACGGGTGCGGGCCATTCCTGGGTGACGAAGAACTTCGGCAATGCCTGCGATGCCAACGCCTCGCCCTACATCAACAACTGCAACTACGACCAGGCCGGCGAAATGCTGCAGACCCTCTATGGGCCGCTGCAGCCGCCGGCAGTCGCGCCGGACGGCCGTATCGTCGCGTTCGACCAGACGGAATTCGTGCCGAACAAGGCCGCCAAAGCGAATGGCCTGTCCGCCACGGGCTATCTCTATGTCCCGAAGGCGTGCGACGCGGGTGCCGCACAACCGTGCCGCCTGCATGTCGTCCTGCACGGCTGCCTGCAATCGGCGGAGCTGCTGGGCGCCGAGTTCTATACGAAGATCGGTGTCAACGAATGGGCCGAGGCCAACCGCATCATCGTGGTGTATCCGCAGGTCCACGCGACCACGGTTGCGGAACTCGCGACGCAGAACGCCCAGTCGATGCTCAACACCAATCCGCAAGGATGCTGGAACTGGTGGGGCTATGCCAACGACGCAATGTTCCTGACCAGGCAGGGCGTCCAGATCGACGCGATCTGGTCGATGGTGCGACGGGTGACCGGGCAGGGCAACTAGCTCCGGCTTTCATGTTGCCGCCTTCCGCCTCCAATGTGTAAAGACGCGGCCAGGAAATGGCGCGGACGTCGCGCAAGGGAGCAAGCGGAATGGCGAGCCAGCGGATGATGTTTTTCCGATCGATCGCCGCCGCGCTGCTGGCTCTGTTGGCCGCGCCCTTCCTCGTCCCGTCCGACGCCGCCGCCCAGGCGGAGACCACTCGCGGAAAAGCCGTCCTGTCGGTGCGGGGAAAGTTTATCGACCAGCGCATCGCCGAATTCATGGAAAAGAACGACGTGCCAGGCCTCACGATGGCCATCGTGCAGGCGCCCTACATTCCGCGCTCCGCCGGCTATGGCCGCGCCAGCCTGACGGACGACGAGCTCGCCTCGACCAGGACGATGTGGAACATCGGCCCGCTCACCCAGGCGTTCACCGCCGTCGCCGTCTTCCAGCTCCACGAGGCGCAAAAGCTCGACCTTCGCGCCGGCATCGGGAAATATCTACCGGATCTGCCGGCCGCCTGGGCGCAGGTGACAGTGTTCGAACTGCTGCAGCACGCGTCGGGTATTCCCGACTACCGCGGCAGCGCGGATTTCAAGGAGGACCGGCCTTATAAGCCGGCCGAGCTGGCGGCCCTGGTGTCGGCCCAGCCGCTGCTGTTCAAGTCCGGCACCCAGGTCCGAATGAGCGCCACTGATTTTCTGCTGCTCGGCCTCCTCGTCGAGCGTGCCAGCGGCATGTCATTCCACGACTTCATCACACGCCATCAGATCGAGCCACTCGGTCTGCGCGCCACCATGTTCGCCGAAGACTTCGCGACCAAGTCGTTCCTCGAGCGGCCGCACAAGCGCTTCACGGCGGAGGTGCCTTACGTAAATCCGATAGAACCCGCCGTCGGCTATCGCGAGGTCGCGGGCAAGCTCGTGGCGGTCGATCCCAAGGCGTCGGCCAATCTCTTCGCCTTCGGCAGCCTGTGGTCATCGGCCGAGGACATCAGCGCCTGGGACATCGCGCTGGCGGGAGGCATCCTGGTCAAGAGCGCGGACAATCGCGCGCTCATCTACAGGCCGACGACGCTCGCCAATGGCACGATCGTGCCGGCGATGGCCGGCTGGGAGTTCACGCGCCATCCCGGCTTCATGGAGATCAAGGGATCATCGCCTGGCTTCAGCGCCTACCTGAGCCGCTTCACGGCCGCCAGCGACCTGGTCTGCGTGACATTGCTCGCCAACAAGGATGGGCTGGACCTGACCGGTCTCGCCCGCGACATCGCCGAAGCCTACAAGACAGGCCTCGGCGCCGAGGTGACGTCCGATTCGATCGTCACCCGCGAAAGCAAGTTCCCGGTCGACGAGACCGTGGCCCGTCTCGAAGCCCAGCTCGCGGCGCGCAAGATTCCGGTCTTCGCGACCTTCGATCACGCCGACAACGCGGACAAGGTCGGGCTGGAGCTGCGGCCGACCAAGGTGATCGTGTTCGGCAAGCCGCAGGTCGGCACCAAGCTGATGCAGGACAAGCAGGCCATCGCGCTCGACCTGCCGCTCAGGCTGTCGGTGTGGGAAGACGCGCGCAAGCGCGTCTGGGTGAACTACCCCAGCGTGGGCGATCTCGCCGGCCAATATGGCATCAAGGACAAGGCCGTGGTTTCAGCCATGGAACGCCTGCTCGACGGCCTGGCCGCCCGAAGCACCGACGTCTACTAGACAGTATCCGCCGGGGCGAGGTGGCAGGGATATCTCGGATCGCCCGACTCGATCTGGACGGTCGCGTGCTGGACGCCGAAACGCTCGCGCAGGTCGTGGCATATGCGGGCGAGAAAGCTGTCGTCGACCGCCGCATCCGGCCGCACGAGATGTGCCGTGAGCGCCACTTCGGTCGTGCTCATCGCCCAGATATGAAGGTCGTGCACCTCCGTGACGCCGGGCTGGCCGGCCAGGTAGCGTTCGACCTTGTGGCGGTCGACGCCCTGGGGCACGGCATCGAGCGCCAGGTTGACGGACTCGCGCAGCAACGACCACGTGCCCACCGTGATGACGATGGCGATCACCAGGCTGGTCGCCGGATCGAGCCAGAGCCATCCAGTGTACATCATCGCGACGGCCGCCAGCACGACGCCGAGCGAGACCGCGGCGTCGGCGGCCATGTGCATGAAGGCGCCCTGGATGTTGATGTCGTTCTTGCGGCCGGACATGAACATCATCGCCGTCGCGGCATTGATGCCGATGCCGATCAGCGCCACCACGATGACCGTCGTCTCGACGACCGGCTCGGGCTTGCCCAGCCGCTGGACGGCCTCCCAGACGATGCCGCCCACGGCCACCAGCAGCAGGATTGCGTTGGCGAGCGATGCCAGAATGGAAGTTCGCCTCAGCCCGTAGGTACGCCGTTCGGTGGGGCGGCGCTTGGCGAGTGCCGCTGCGGCCCAGGCCATCATCAGGCTGAGCACATCGCTGAGATTGTGGCCGGCGTCGGCCAGCAGGGCGAGCGAGTTGCCCATGACCCCGTAGAAGGCTTCTACGATCACGAATGCGGTGTTCAGGACAATGCCGATGGCGAAGGCTTTGTTGTAGTTGGCCGGCCCATGAGCGTGACCATGATGGGCGTGAGAATGTGCGTGGCTGTGTGCGCCAGCACCATGTGCATGGTCATCGCCGTGCTTGTGATCTGATGTCATCGGTGGTCGCGCGGGCCCTAGGACCGCTTGCCGCTCCGCGCGGCCTCGAGCCGCGCGACAGCGGCGCTGTGGCCGGCCGCGCTGGCGCGCGTCAGCGCGGTCAGTCCGTCCCTGGTCGTGCGGTCGACCTCGGCGCCGGCCGCGATCAGCCGGTCGATCACCGAGACATCTCCCGCCGCGGCGCAGATCAGGGCCGTCCATCCATTGCCGTCGGCACGATTGACGTCGGGCTTGGCCTTCAGTAGCCGTTCGACCATGGCGCCGTCGCCGCCCAGCGCCGCGCGCATCAGCGCCGTCTTGCCCCGCTTGTCGGCGTGATTGACGTTGGCACCCGCCTTGAGAAGGTGGTCGACCATTTCCTCGCGCCGGCTCTCGGCGGCGCGCATCAGGGCGGTCTTGCCCTTGCCGTCGGCGTGATCGACGTTCGCCCTTGCCATCAGCAGGCGGTCGGCGACGGCCAGATGGCCGCCCTCGGCCGCCCGCATTAGGGCGGTCATTCCCTTGGCGTCGGCGCCGTTGACGTCGGCCCCGGCGGCCAGCAGGCGGTCGACCATGTCGAGATGGTCGCGGCCGGCCGCGGCCATCAGCGACGTCCATCCATTGCCGTCGGCATGATTTACGTCGGCGCCGGCCTTGAGGAGCCGTTCGATGGCCGCGTCATCGCCGCCCAATGCGGCCATTACCAAGTCTTCCATCGACATCGATCCTTTCGGCTGGGGCCGGTTTTGTCGAGATTGCCATGCCGTCCGCGGCAAGACCACAACGGGGATATTCCGCCGCGTTAGCCGGTTCTCCATCTCGTTCTGGCAGGCGCGATAGCTGTCGATATTCTATTCGAGATTGGCGCCGGTCTCCGCCAGCGTGGCACGCGGGGCCTCCAGCGCGCAGGCCTGCCTTCTCGTGCCGCTACCGGCGGGTGGGCAACAAAATATCAAGGAGATCGACAAACAACTCGCCGATCCTGAGGCCGATGTTGAGGAAGATCCCCCGTTCCTTGGGCGCCTTCTTGCCTGTCGTAACCAGAACGATGTCGAACTCGGCGTCGGGGAGTTCCTTGGCGCCAGGTTTGGCTTTGGCCCTGGCATAGTCCTTCACTTCGTCGGCGGTGAAGCGGTAGCCCTTGCTCCCGGCAAAGGCGACCGCGCGGGCAAGCGGCGTGGTGGACGATTCGGCCACCTGCGCCTTGCCGGTTTCCACACGCAGGTCGGCGTTCGACTTCAAGCTGGCGGCAAATCGTTCAACCTCGGAGATGCTCATCGGGTATCCTCTTCCCGTCGATCTCGCTGACCCCGGAACAGACTGGGGTAGCGCCAGGCTCTCCGTGTTGAACCGCCCGCACCAAGATTGCCACGCCGCCTGCGGCAAGACCACAATTGCGGCAAGAAGACTTTGCCGGAGGGCCTCATGACGATCGCGCGCCGTACCATCCTTGCAGGCGGTATTTCCCTGGCGGCAGCTTCAGCAACCCGCGCGCAAGCGCCGTATCCCGACAGGCCCGTCCGCCTCGTCGTGCCGTTCCCGCCGGGCGGCGTCACCGACGTCGTGGCGCGCATGCTGGCGCAAAAGATGGCGACCGACCTCGGGCAGCCGTTCATCGTCGAGAACAAGGCCGGCGCCGGTGGCGTGATCGGCTCGGAGTTCGTGGCCAAGGCGCCGGCCGATGGCTACACGCTGCTGTTCACCACGCCCAACCACACCATCAATGCCGCTTTCCGCACTTCCATGCCCTACGACACCGAGAAGGATTTCCAGCCGGTGTCGATTGCGGGCCGGGTGCCGATGTTGATGGTCAGCCACCCCTCGCTGCCGTTCAACACCTTCCAGGGCTTCATCGACTACGCGAAGAAGAACCCGGGCAAGCTCAACTCCTCCTCGGCCGGCAACGGCACGCTGCCGCACGTCACGATGGAGCTGCTGCTGCTCAAAACCGGCATCCAGGTGACCAACGTGCCCTATCGAGGGGCCGCACCGGCACTGGCCGATCTGGTGGCAGGCCAGGTGCAGCTCAAGCTCGACACCTATGCGACAGCGGGCCAGTTCGTGGCCGACCGCAAACTGAACGCGCTCGCCATCACCAGCCTGGCGCGTTCGAAGCTGCTGCCGGATGTGCCGACCGTCGCCGAGAACGGGCTGCCCGGCTTCGAGGGTTATCTCTGGATGGGAATCGTGGCGCCGGCGGGCACACCCAGGGCGGTGATCGACAGGCTGGCCGCCGCTTCGAACCGCGCCGTGCAGTCACCCGAGCTGCGCGAGCGCTTCGACAAGGAGGGCATCGAGCCGGTCGGCAACACGCCGGACGAATTCCGCACCCTCGTCGCCAAGGAGATCGCTCAATGGCGCGACCTCGCCAAGGCGACGAAGATCACCGTGGATTGAAGGCAGTCCTCAGACCTCATTGGACCGCGGGCCTCCAGGCCCGCTTCATGAGTCCGAGCGGGCCTGGAGGCCCGCGGTCCCAGAAAACTAGAAAAGCCTGGGCGTGAAAGTCCCGTGCAGCGGATAGGGCACGTGATGTTTTAGCCGCGCCGTGAACAGTGGCCGCGCGGCCAGGTCGCGTGCATCGAGGCCGACGATATCGGTGCGCTTGTCGGCCGAATTGAACACCATGACGAGCACGACGCCGTCGTCCTCGGCGCCGCCCGCCCGTGTTGGAACGAACAGCGGCTCGCCGACATAGCCCGCCGGGCTGAAATCGTGCGAGGTGACCGCGCCGGTCTCGAAATCGAGCCGTGAGATCTGCTGCTGCAGCCCGATCTCGCGCTGGGCGGGGTTGCTGGCGAAATAGGCGTAGCGGTAGCGTTTTCCGATGTAGGCCGGGTTGATGCTGGGGAATTCGTTCGCCGCGCCGCTGGTGAATGTCTGTTTCTCGACCCTTCCCGTTCCGAGATCGATGCGCAGCCGGGTGAGGGCGGCCATGCCGCGCGACGGCCAGGCGGAGCGCCAGTAGGTCCGCAACGCCTCGCCGATCGTGCTGTAGTTCGGGTAGCGCGCGAGGTCGAGGACAACGGCACCGTCGTCCTCGAAGCCGTTGGCGAAGTGGAACTGGAAGAAGGCGTCGGTCTCGATCCAGCGCGGCTCACCTACGCCGTCGCGCGGCACCAGCAGGATCCGCGTCGGCTTAGAGCCTTCCCAGTGGAGCGCACGGTCGAAACTCTTGAAGCCCAGCATGAACCGCAGCGGGTGGAGCAGGATCGGCCCGAGGCAGAACACCATGTAGCGGGCGGTCAGCACGAAATCGTGGTTCATGACCGGATAGGGCAGCACCACCTGAGGCAGCCGGGTCAGGATTCCGCGGTCGAGCTTGTACGGTGTGAGCGTGGTCTTGGCGCCGTAGTCGATGCCGAAGTTGAACAGCTCGCCGGTGTCCGGATCGATCTTGGGATGGGCCGAAAACGCCTTCAGCACGCCGCGGAAATCCTCGATGCCGTGCGTGTCGAGCGTCGCCGGATCGAGCGCCGTCGGCGGCCCGCCTTCCCACAGCGACAGCAGCCGCTCGCCCTGCATCACGACCGAGGTGTTCGAGATGTTGGCCGGCTGGCGGAAGGCATTTCCCAGCACGCCGTACGGCCGCATCTTGCCGAAGCCGCGATGGACGATCCGGCCTGATTTGGTTTCGTCGCGGTAGTTATCTGTCGCAACATAGCGGTTGCGGTAGTGGATGCCTGCTTCGTCGAAGCGGATCTTGGAGATCATGCCGTCACCGTCGAACCAGTGCGCGAACCACTGACCGCCCAGATCGTTGCGTCCCGAGCCGTTGCGAAACAGCGTGCCCCGCAGCGTCGCCGGGACGCTGCCGTCGACCTCGTCGACACGGTAGTCGTGCTCGCCCGGCAGGGTCTCGAAACCGGCGCTCCAGGGATGTGAGGTCATAGGGGAGCTTAGACCGATCGACAGTGGATCGCGCGGCAGACCGCAGGCGCTAGGCGGAACTATTTTAACATAACTGTCACACTTTTGCTTCCGGCGGCTAGTTGTGCACTGGTCTTGAGCAGCAAGCTCGGCCAAAATCTGCGTGAATGCTGAAAATTGAAGCACTTACACTGCTGTCCGGTTAAAAAGAGAACAGATTCAATTGGTTGCCGATGGCGACGTCATCGGAGCTGGGATGATTGGCTGAAAAGGCTTGTTGCAAGGGCATCTTCTCGAAAAGCGTGAGCGAGAATATCTG
>CANJHI010000071.1 GCA_947474005.1 Alphaproteobacteria bacterium
CGGTAATTGTGCACCGAACCAAGAATCGCCTTATGCGAGCCCCAATTCTACAATGCAGGGAACATTCACGGGATTAGATTCGTCATTTGTTCCTTCACCCGATTCCCCTGAGCATCAAGCTACCTGGGTAGTTACGATTGTTTTAATCGAAAGATCCTCAACCAATTGAGGAAGACGTTCTCTCAAGTTTTTGGTCTCGGCGAGAGAGGATCCCGGGCCACTGGCGCTCTCCCCGCTGCCCCAGGAATTCAGCCGGTAGATTTCCGTAAATCTGCCTTCGAGGTCTTCGTGGCGCAAAATCCGTTTCTTGATCCGCTGCGCCTCCCGAATTTCCGCCTGCGCCGACAGGTACCCCAGGATTTTGCGCAGCGTACGAACTGGTCCGTCCTTTCGTAGAGAGACGAACGTCTTTTGGACGATATTCAACCGACACCCCCAGATGAGCCCATCCAACGCTAGCATTCCGCCTGTTCGTTCCACAGGGCATTTGGGCAAGTTTTTACGGCTGCAGGAGAAAACGACGGGTCGATTGCACATTCGAGTAGAAGCTCGTGTGCTGTGGCCAGCCCTGGAGGAACCCTGGAATCGTGCCGTGCGGTCACCAAAACCATCCAGAGGCGGACTTTTCAGGCTCCGCTGGTTCTGTATTGGCCCGTATCTACAGTCCCCTGCCGACTACGAGCCGAACCTTTGCTGAACACGGCCCCACGAATGTTTCAGCAATTTGCGCAGCGGGATTTCGTTCAAGCAGGAGTCCAGCGAGGTCGTGGCCTCATCGGGGGCGCATGCATGGGCAAGCCAGTCGTCTACCGGCGGCGGCACATGCGCCCCACGGCTGAGAGTGCGATAGGCGTCGAGTCGGGGTGGAAGTACGATCTCGGGGGCCAAGGTTCGCCGTATCGATTCAGCCCCGGCATCGCCGATTTCTCTCTGGCGCCGCGAGCTCAGGGATCGAAGCTCGTCGATGTTGTCGGCGAGGCTGCGGCCGCTCGTGGGAGAGGCGATGTAGCCGGTAACGCCATTTTCGATGAGATCGCAGGCGCCGACGCCCGATGAGCAGACGACGGGCGCGCCCGCCGCCATGGCCTCGACGCAGGTGAAGTTGAAGACATCCCATATCGACGGAACAACGACGAAGCCCGCCGTCAACTGGCGTGCACGAATCTGCTCCGGACTCTCCCCAGGCAAGTGATGGATCTTGGAGCCCCAGACATCCGGCCAGGTTTGGGAAAGGTAGTGAGCGGTCGAACGGCCCTGGTGATGAATGGGGACGTCTCTTCCGATCCAGTCGACGTCGGGCGCCTTGTCGCCCAGAAGCCGCATCGCTTCGCATAGGATGTGCGGTCCCTTCCAGTGCTGCACGCGACCGACCACCAGCCCGCGTTCCGTCCTCTCGTCGCCGGCGCCCGGCACGTCGCCCCAACACCAGACCGGGCGAACGAGACCGACCTTCTTGCCGAGCTTCTGCTCCCAGAACCGGACATTGTTGGTGCTCAAGGTCTGCAATCCTTCGATGGCCGAGAGACCAAGGACTTCGATCAATTGAATGATGGCGTCGGCCAGTTGCTCGCCATCCAGTGGATCATGATGGGCGATTTGGCCGATGCTGCCGTGCAGGGTCGTGACGATGGGCGGCCCCTTCCGCAGCATCCAGGGTACGAAAAGAAGGCCCCAGTCCGTGACCTCCACGATGTCGGGAGTTGGATATTTCTGGGCCTGCTCCCATAGCGCCCAGGCAGCGGCGAGAGTGCGCTGCAATTTCGGTGCGATCTGATACCTGCTGAACAGCGGCATATACTTTGCCATGACGTCCGAATCGAGGATCTCGGTCTCTATGCCATCGATCTTCGATATGCCGCCCCCCGGGGCGGATACGACACTGCTGCCATACAGCACGCGCACGTCGTGACCGGCCTCGACCAGCAAAGGGAGCAGCGCTGCATAATAGGTGATGATCCCGCCTCCCGTCTGAGGCAGGTACTCCGGCAGCACATAGAGAATTTTCATGAAGCCTCGAGATGAAATCCGATGAGGTGCTACGGACGATTGTTGCCCGAGACCCGTTCCCTGGGACGTCGCGCCGGCTTGCCGCGACGGAATGCCTGGGCCCAGCCCATGCCCAACAAGGCACTTACGACGTAAGCGATGGCGGGGATCTGCAGGCTGAAATCCACCATGGAATGCAGGATCGGAACGAAGGCGATGGCGAAGGCCGCCGCCGGCAACACGCGCTGCCGGTAGGTCCGCCTGAGCGCGCCACGCAGGCTCGCGTACCAGGGCATCAGTACGACGGCAAACGCTGGAATCGCGCCGATGACGCCGAGCTCGACGACCACCTCGAGCGGCGTCGAATGGGCAAGGTTGTTCGGCTGGGTGATCGATGCCGGCTGAAGGATGGTGAAGACGTCGGCGAAGCTGCCCAGCCCCCATCCCAGCCAGGGTGACAGGCCGATGGCCTCGACAGAGGTCATCCAAATCGCGATGCGAGTCGAGGAGTCGCCGGCCCGCGCCACCTTGGTGATCATCGCGCCACCGGCGATCACGCCCAACACGAGCAGGATCGCCACCCCGATCCAGAACCAGCGGACCAGATCCGGACGCTCGCGCCACCGCCCGCGCAACAGCAGCAACGCCAGGGCGAAAGCACCGGCGACGCTCGCGGCAAATCCGGCGCGTGACGCCGACAACAGGAGGCCCCCCAGAAGAAAGAAGGCGATGGCCACCAACACGACTCGCGAGCCCGTCAGCAGGGAGTCGAATGTCGCGACGTCGCGTCCATCGAAGCTGCTGGAAGGTCCGCGGCGGCGACCGCCCAGGATCAAGGAGAGCACCGCCACCACGGCCATGCCGGCGTAGCAGGCGAACGAATTGCTGTTCACGAACGTACCGGACATCAGGCAACGCGACCCGACATCGTAGGAGCCCAGTTTCTTGAGGTAAGTGCCGACATAGCAGGAGTTCGTCGTCGTCTGCATGAGCAGGCCATAGCCCACGACCACGACGGCGCTTGCGATGAACAGAATCAACAACATCCGGGCATGACCGCGATCCTTGCAGATGGCGCGCGCCATCAGGAAAATCAGCCCGCAAGTAACGCACCTGAGCAGGCTGTTGCGTGCCGCATCGACGGCGAGATCGGGCACGTCGGCATGGGCGCGCCCCAGGATCCGAAGCGCGGCTGCATAGAGCCAGGCGCTTCCCGACGGCGGCGCGATCGACGACATCTGCAGGAAGGCGAAGGCGAGAAAGAGGCCGAAGCACGCGACCAGCACCAGCAGCGGCCGGCGTTCGCGTTCGGAGACCTCGAAGCCGCCCCTTGCGCCGAAGCCGAGGGCCACGAGAACCGACACCAGGCCCATCGCCACAGCCATCGGCGCCCACGCCCAGTCGCGAACACTGCCGAGAAGAAGCGCGGACAGCACCACTGGCGCGAAGAACAGGGTGATGACGAAATTGTCGGCCACCTTGAGAACCAGCCGCCGAGGCCGCAGCCGCGGCTCGGCTTCCGCTTCGTCTTCCTCGTCGCCCGTCTCCCGGGACGTCATTGCGGCTTCTTCAGCGCGAGCAAGGCGGCGAGTTCCTCCTGCGCCCTGGGCTCGTCGCGCAGGAAATAGCGGACGAGCAGCTCGTCGACCGGCGAGCGAATGGCATAGGCGAACCAGAGCCTCTCGGTGCTGAGCCGCCACGTCTGGGCGACGTAGGCGCCGAGGCGTTCGCGCTCTGCCGGTGTGAAGGCCACCCAGTTGTCGAAGATCAGTTGCAGCCGCGCCAGCCAGATCGTGCTCAGCATGGGCGAGGTGTCGATTGACATCATCAAGGCGTCGACGACGCCGCGCGAGGTTCCTTGCAGGCCCTGCCGGACGGTGGCGAGGCGCGCCCAGGCGACGCCACGCGCCGGCGCGGCGCCCAGCCCGGCGACGAGATCGGACTCGGCGCTTCGCAGCCAGGCGACCCGCTGATCGAGCGTGATGCTGAAATACGGCGTCAGGGCGCCGCCGACGACGAGTTCCGACCGTTGCAGGTAGCGGCCGGCGACGGGGTCAGCGGCGACGGCGCGGTCGAGGGCGCCAATTGCGGCAACGACGTCGGCGAGATTGGCAGCTTGGCCGCCGTGTTGCTCATTGAAGCGGCGCAACTGGCTGACGACGGTATCGGCTTTCTGGGCTTCCCAGGCGCCGCGGGTAACTGGCCAAGCCTGAACGGCCAGAACAACGCCACCAAGTGCGAGCGCGCCGCGCAGCAGCCAACTGATTGATTTCACGACGATGCCATTTCCCAGGACGAGCCGACCGAAACCGACTCCAACATCTCCCCGCCTCGACTCAACCGTCCCCACGCTTGAATGTCAAAGGTAATGCCCCTGAACGCTGTGGCGGCCGCTGTCCTTGAGGATCAGGCGAAGGGGTACGGCCCGGGAAAGGTCCCTATCGGCACGAAGTGGGTGATCATGCCGGCGTCCGGCCGCCAGTGATGCAGCAGCAGGGCCGGCGGCTCGACATACGAAGCGGGCTTGGCGTCCCGATTCAGCCGCAGCGCAATCGCGGTCGTCGTCGAGGGTGCCGTGCACAGCATCGTGCCGCCAAACCGGAGCTGCATGAAGCGATGCACGTGGCCGCAGACGATGCGCTCGACGGCGGGATGGCGGGCGACGACGTCGGCCAGCCGCGCGCCGTCCCGGCAGTGATAGAGATCGAGATAGGGCACGCCGGTATCGAACGGCGGCTGGTGCATCATCAGCAGTGTCGGCCGTCCCGGTTCGGCCGCCAGCTCGTCGTCGAGCCACTGGGCGCCGTTCGCCGACACCGCGCCGTGATGCTGGCCGGTCACGGTGACATCGAGCGCCACGATCCGCACCGGGCCGAAATCGTCGGCCACATAGTTGATCGGCCCGGCCGGCGGCATGTAGCCGTGATCGTGGAAAGCCTTGCGGAAGGCGTCGCGATTGTCGTGGTTTCCCGGGATCGCCAGCACCGGCACGGCGAGCGGGCCGAGCAGGCGGCGCAGCATCGCGTATTCATCCGGGCTGCCCTCGTCGACCAGGTCGCCCGTCAGCAGGACGAGATCGGGTGACAAGTCGAGCGCGTTCACATGGGCGATGGCGGCGGCGAACATCGCGTTCGAATCGACCACGCCCTGATAGAGCACGCCCTCGGGCCGCACATGAGGGTCGGACAATTGCGCGATCAGCATCTGCGTCCCCGCCCCTACGCCGGCTTACCATCGTACAATGCGAGGCCCTGCCGCCCCTTGGGCGTCACCCCATAGATGCCGCGCTCAACGCGCTCGAACCATCCGTAGACATCCTGCTGCAGGATCTTGGCGGCGTTGGGCACGTCGGCTGCCTTGCGCATGTCGGCGAGCTTCATCGGTCCGCCGCGCGCCAGCAGGGTGACGCAGCGCAGCGCCTCCTGGCGGTAGGCCGTCATCATCGGCACCCGGGTCGAGGAGCCGCCGCGGTTGGGATCGCCGACCCGGCGCGCGTGCTCGCCCAGCATGCGGCCGGCCTTGCGCTTGTTCTTGCGCGGCAGGTAAGGCATCGGATCGAGCACCACGTCGCAGCGCTCGCCCATCACGACCATCAGGCCGAGGCCGAGACGGCGGCAGAGCCTCTTCACGCCCTTCATCTGCTTGGGCCAGGCGCCGACGGCGAGATAGACCAGGTCGGTGAGCGTCAGGCGATCGACGCCCTGCAGTACCAGCCCCAGTCCGAAGGCGCGCTTCAGCTCGATCACGACCGGCGGTTCGGCGCCGCGCACCGCCACCACGTCGCAGCCGCGCACCTCGCCCTTCACGACGTAGCCCTGCCCTTCCAGCAGCGCCTTGACCGGCGCATAGAGGTCACTCTCCAATGACATCGCCGAACAAGCTATCATGTTCGTCTGTGAGTGAGGAGAAGTGACGGATGGAGATCGCGATCTTCGCGGGCGCGGCGCTCATCGTCGGCGTGTCGATCCAACTCGTCCGCGCCTGGCTGGCTCGGCGCAACAGGATGCCGACCGGCATCCACGACGAGTTGATCAAGCAGGCCGAGGCCTACGCGGAGCGCAGTTCGTTCCTCAAGACCGTCTGCAAGCAGTATCAGCTGAACGGCCATATCTCGGAACGCCAGGCCGACGCCGTCGCAAACGCCATCGCCCGCCTCGAGGCCAAATAGCCCCGTTTACGCGATCACTGCACTACGCGGACGTCGTAGCCGAGTGGCGCGCTGTAGCCGCCGGCGGCGGCTTCCCAGCCGCGCGCGCGCATGCAGTCCTTGAAACGGCTGGCGCTCACCGCCGGCATCGCCCGCTCGCGCCCGGCGGCATTCTCGGTGGCGACGCTGGCCGCCATGACGCAATCGTTGCGGTCGTTGACGAACGATTCGTAACCTTCGCCGAGCTTGCCCCAGCTCAGCGTGAAGAGGTTCTGGTCGGGGATGGCCGGCGCGCACGACGCTGCCAGGACGCTTAATACACCGGCCACGACACCGGCCACGGTCGCGTTGCGGACTCCACGATCTGCTGTCGTCGTCATCGTCTCTCCCCCGAGCTGCATTGGCGGCGGACTGGAGCGTGCGTCCGCCACCCCGTCAAGAGCGGCGAAGTGTATTCCGCTCGCGCCGGCACCGGAGTAGTGTGCCGCATGCCCGGCCTCGCCTCTCCTCCCGCCTCCAGGATGCGGCGCATCGCCCACATATTGCTCCATCGCCCGAGCTACCTGCTGGGCCGCTTCGTCACCGTCCGGGATGCCTACTCCCACCTGCATCGGCTGAAGGACGCCGTCACCGGCACCACGCCGCTCAGGATCGGTGATCTCTATCATCCTGCCGACGCGACCATCGACATCGCTGCCTCGGGCCATGTTCTTAGCCCCAGGACGGCCGCCCAGCAGGTCGCGGAGATGCGGAAGCAGTCCTATTCGCTGGGGCCGAACCTCGACAAGGCGGCGATTGCCGAGCTGCAGCATGCCGCGCGGACGCTCCCGCTTCACTTCAACGAGGCCGACGTCGGGACATATGAGGCCCTGTCGCAGTCGCCCGAGCGCCGCGGCAGCCTCGCCCTGGCGACGGTGCGGAACTCGGCCAGCCTTCCGATGATCCGCGCCCTCGCCGGCGACAAGTTTCTCTATGAAGCGGCGTCGCTGTTCCTCGGCTACCGGCCGACCGGGGTTTCGTGCTGGCTGTTCTGGAGCCTGGCCAACCATCTGTCCGACGACGAGCGGCGGGCCGCCTCCCAGACGATCGACTATCACTACGACGTCGACGGCTTCAATTTCCTCTATGCCAACTTCTATCTCCTCGACACTGACGACATGAACGGTGCGCACGCGCTGATCGCCGGCAGCAGCCGGCGCAAGCGCCTGCGCCACCTGCTGGGCAGCGCCCGTCTCGGCGACGCCGAGGTGCGGGAAACCTACGGACCCGAGGCCGAACGCGTGATCGAGGGCCCGGCCGGATCAGGCTTCCTGGAAGACACCTCGTGCTATCACAAGGCGCTGGCGCCGGTGTCCGCCGACCGGCTCATGCTCCAGTTCCGCTATCAATAGTGCGCCTGTGATGATCCCGCCGCTGGGCTTCGGCACGGCCGCCATCATGGGCCGCATCTCGCGCCGCCGCGGCGCGCAGGCGCTGGAGCGGGCGCACGCGGCGGGCATCCGGCATTTCGACACCGCACGGTCGTACGGCTGGGGCGAGGCGGAGAGCGTCGTCGGCGATTTCCTGCGCCGCCATGTCCGCGAGGAGATCCGTATCGTCTCCAAGTGCGGCATCGTGCCGGTTCGGCCCTCGCCCTTGCTGAGCATGGCGAAGTCCGCCGCACGCTGGGCGCTCTCCCTGGCGCCCGGCCTAAAAGCCCAGGTGGCGCGGGCGGCCGGCGCCGGCAACTTCCAGCCGACGCGGACCTACGATCTCGATGTCCTGGCCGGCAGCCTGCAGACGAGCCTGGCCGAACTGGGCGTGACCTATCTGGATGATCTTCTGCTGCACAACTTCGTGCCCGACGCGCCGGGCGTCGAGGAGGTCGGCGCATGGTTCAAGACCTTGAAGCGCGCCGGCACCATCCGGCGGTTCGGATTCTCGGTCGAAGGCGACCTGCGCCAGGGGCTGGCGTTCCTCTCCGCCAAGGACCTGCTGGCCGATTCAGTCGTCCAGGTCCCCGTCAGCGACTTTCTTCTGGATCTTCCGGCGGAATGGCGCGGCGTCCGCTTCATCGCCCACTCGCCGTTCTCGTTCCTGCGCCGCCAGGCCGAAACGACCCGCAAGACCGCCACGCTGTCCGATCTGTTGCAGGCCCTGGGCGGGGCCTGCACCTGCGACGCGCTCGTCTGTTCGATGTTCGCCGCCGATCACCTCGAGGCGAACATCGCGACATGGCGCGATTGTTCGTTGGGCGAACCTCGCTCAGCGCAACAGGCGCCGTAGACCCACCGCCATCATCTCCAGCCTGGCCCGCAGATCATAGGGATACGAGCCCGCACGTTCGATCCATCTGCCGCTCGCCAGGCGGGCGAAAGCGAGCAGGCGCTCCCTGACGCGGGTGTACCAGTACTGCAGCCGGCTTCCCTCGCAATATTGGGGCAGAAAATACAGAGGGCCGGCAAGGGTATCGGCCCGATGCTCGCCCGCCCGTCTGACGCCCTGCACGCCATGCTCGGGATTGGCCTTGCCGCCATGCTCGCCGTAGTGAGTCGGGGAAATGAACGCCTTGCAGCCGCGCCCCATGGCCGCCCACTGCAGGCCGCCATCGAAGGGAAAGAACTCCTGCGGATCGCGCCCCTGCATTCCAGACTCGAAGCAATCGCAGAGAAGCTTCGCGACCTGGGGACTGACGACGTAGGCGACCAGTGGCGCTGCATGGCCGCGGAGATAGCGCTCGGGGCCGATCAGGGCGAGAATCCGCGGACTGCCCTGGTACATGTATCCCCACGCCAGCGGTTCGTCCGGCGGCCAGAAGGTCGGAAAGGATCCAAGCCCCTGGCAGGGGACGAAGTCGGCCTCGCAGATTAGCGTAAAGCCTTTGTCTTGCGAAGCCCGCTGCCAGGCCGAGAGATGGCTCATGAAAGTGCGGACGGTCCTCGAGTAGGTCTGCTCCTCCTCCGAGTAGACCGCGCGCAGAACCGTGGGATTGAGCTTTTCCTTCTCGAGCGCCGCAACGAGCGGCTCGACGTTTTCCGTGTAGGCCAGGACATAGGTCTGCCCGACGACGTCTCCCAAGGTGGGGTTGTGTCCCTCGAATGCCAGCCGCCTACGCACCGTCACCACCTTCCACGTCCAACGTCGCGAGACACTGCCCGAAGTGCGCAATGGATGAAAGCGTCCTGACGCCGGAAGTGCCTCCCGACCGGGAGCAGTGCAATTACGACGGTTGCTGCAGATGAATTGAAGCTCTCGCGGGACGAGCGGCTCGTCTGGCCGGTCGGCTATCCAATGGTCAACGTGCGAGACATTCTGAACGGTAAAGTGTGGGCGACGCGCGAACTGTTCAGGGCCGACTGAGACCGGGCTTGCCACGTCGCATTGGGACGGAGGCGCCTCCATGCTCGGGACGCAAGCCGTCACGTTTGGCCTTGCGATGGTCGCCAGTTTCGCTGCAGGGTGACCCTGCGAAGGCATTTGGATCAGGGGTCGTTGGAGGCCTCACCCGCCGGTCGCAACGCGCTGGTCTTCGCGGGTACAGGCGACCGGTTTTCCTGCATCCGGAAAAGCTGACGAGGCGGCCCGAAAGGCCACGCCGGTACATTTTGGCGTCATCAGATATGCCAATCTTGACGGTGACAGTTGCCGGCGCAGTGGCAATAGTGCCATCGAAAGTGGGGAGAATTACGATGGCCCTTTCGCAGATGCATAGGTCGCGCACGCCGTCTGCGCTGGGCTTTGAATTTGGTCCCTGGATGAAGCGCATTCTCGTGGTGCGGACCAACCGACCTGCCTCTTATGCGATCAGCGTCGCCCTGGTCCTCGCCGCAATCGGCATTCGCTGGATCATCGACCCATTCGTGGGCACTCACGTCCCGTTCACGACATTCTATCCCGCCGTCTTTGCGGCCGCTCTGATCGGCGGCCTGGGGCCAGCCATGCTGGCGATCGCCTTGGCTGCTCTGGCGGCGTGGTACATCTTCATGCCGCCCGCCCTTTCGTTCGCCCTGGAGCAGAGTGGCGATGCAGAAATCCTGCTTTTCGTCGTGGTCAACGCTGTCAACGTATTCATCGCCACCCTGATCAGCAACATGGTGGATCGACTGGCGGCCCAGCAGCGGAACGTTCTGCTGCTGTTGGACAGCGCGCCGAACGGCTTGGCGGTGGTCGACGAGAATGGCCTGATCATCCTCGCGAACGCGAGCCTGGGCAGATTGCTGGGATACGAAGCCGAAGAATTGAAGGGTGAGCCTATCGATGACCTCTTGGAGGCGAGCCCGAAAGAAGCACCTGGCGTTCAGGCCGAGCCGGGCCGCTCAGGGCCGCAGGGGTCGGAGCGCCAGAGGAGCATTGCGCACGGCAACGGTGGATCGGTCATTCCCGTCGATGTGCGCCTCGACCCGATCGGGAAGGACGGACGGCACGGTCAATTGGCAAGTGTGTTCGATTTGACCGTCCAGCAGGGAGCCGAGGAAAGCCGGAAAGTGATCGAGAACACAGTCTCCGAACTCGACATGGAGTATCTCGCAACGCTCAGGGGCATTGCCGGCGCTCTGGCAAAGCGGGCCGGTAGCGCGGAGGAACTGGCTCGCCTGATCACCCTGCGTGTGGAGCGTCTGGCGCGAGCCATCGGTTACCTGCCGAAAGGCAGCAAGACAGTCTCGCTGGCGTCCCTCGTCGAGCGGCCGCGTATTGCTTTCGATGGTGACGACATCAGGCTGCCGCTGAAGATGGCTCGGCAATTCGCCATCATCCTGGGAGAACTGGAGAGCAATGCCCTCCTGCACGGCGCCCTGTCCACCCCCGGGGGTCAGGTCATCGTGCGCCCCGACATCGAAGGGCATTGGCTCATGTTCCTGTGGGCCGAAACGGGCGGACCTCCGGCAGCCTCCCCCGGGGACAGCGGCTTCGGCACGTTTGTTCTGCAGGACATGGCCACGCAGTTCGGCTACGACGTTTCAATGCAGTTCACGCCGCGAGGCTTCACCTATCTGCTCCGGGCAAACCTTTCAGAGTTTGGCATCGCTCGAGGGGAAGCGAGGTCTGGCGTCGATCCCGGGAAGGTAGATCGCCGGAGAGCCGCAGGTTAGCGTCCTGGCGAGGCGTACAGCGACGAGGCAGACCGAAGCAAAGAAGCGCGGTCTTTAGAAACCCGACATTTTCCCGCCCCCGTCGGGCTATCCCGCCCTGTCCGCCCCTTCCCTATCGCGCTAGCTTGGGCCGTGTCCCGCAAACGTACCGCTGTCTCGGCTTCGGCCGCCCGTCGCATTGCCCTCGCCGCCCAGGGCTTCGGCATCTCCCGCCCCGATGGTGCCGCCAACGCGGGCCACGTCCGGCGCGCCATCGATCGCCTGGGCCTGCTGCAGATTGATTCGGTCAATGTGCTCACCCGCGCGCACTACCTGCCGCTGTTCTCGCGGCTGGGCAATTACGACTCGGACCATCTCGACCGTCTCGCCTGGGGCGGCAAGAGCCAGCGCGGGCTGTTCGAGTTCTGGGCGCACGAGGCCTCGCTGCTGCCGGTGGCGAGCCACCCGCTGTGGCGCTGGCGCATGGCGCGCGCGGCGGCGGCCCACGCCGGTGACGTCAAGAACAAGCTGCACGTCTTCCGCCGCGAGAAGGGCGCCTTCATCGACGAGGTGCGGCGCCAGCTCATCGCGCGCGGTCCCCTCGCCGCCTCCGACCTCGAGCAGGGCACCGCCAAGACCGGCCCGTGGTGGGGCTGGAGCGACGCCAAGTACGCCATGGAATGGCTGTTCTTTGCCGGCGAAGTGACGACGGCGACGCGGCGCGGCGCCTTCGAACGCGTCTACGACCTCAGCGAGCGTGTGCTGCCGGCGGCTGTGCAGGCCCTGCCGACACCGGAGCCGGCCGAGGCGCGGCGCGAACTCATACGCAGGGCCTCCCGCGCGCTGGGCGTCGCCACGGCGAGCGACCTGCGCGACTACTTCCGACTGCCGGTCGACGACTTCAAGACGCGCCTCGCCGAGCTGGTCGAGGCCGGCGACCTGCTGCCGGTTGCTGTCGAGGGCTGGAGCCATCCCGCCTATCTCGATCCCAACGCGCGCCAGCCGCGCAGCATCGAGGCGCGCGCGCTCCTGGCGCCGTTCGATCCGCTGATCTGGGAACGCGACCGCACCGAGCGTATTTTCAACTTCTTCTATCGCATCGAAATCTACACGCCGGTCGCCAAGCGCAAGCACGGCTACTACGTGCTGCCCTTCCTGCTCGACGACAAATTGGTGGCGCGTGTCGATCTCAAGGCCGATCGCGCCAACTCGCGCCTGCTCGCCCATGCGGCCCATCTCGAGCCCGGCAACGACGCGGCAAAGGTGGCTGGACCGCTGATCGAGGAACTGCGCCTGATGGCCGATTGGCTGGGGCTGGAAGGCGTGTCGCTGCCGCGCGCCGGGGTGCTCGGCAAGGCCATGGGTAGGATAAAATAGTTGACTTCCGCTCTATTTCCTACCATATTGAAGGCATGACTTTCCGCCACCATCCGCTCGCGTCGCCGTCGGCCTCCCGGCAAAGGCTTTGGGCTGCGGCGAACAGTTTTGAATCGAGTCATTCGGCGACTCCGATCTCGCGTCGCGGTGACGCCGCGTTCCACAGCGAAATCAAGCGGTTGGCAGAGGCCACGCAACCCGGCAAATAATGAAGCGGCGTGTCTCCGTGACTCGTGGGGAAGCGCGTCGGCAGAGGAATTGAAATGAACGATCTGGTTCTCAAGAACGGCAGGGTGATCGACCCCTTGCAAGGCATCGACAAGGTGACCGACATCGCCTTCGCCGGCGGCAAGGTTTCGGCCATCGGCGACGGCCTGGCGGGCAAGGACACGCGCGACGTCAAAGGCAAGATTGTCTCCCCGGGCCTGATCGACCTGCACACCCATGTTTACTGGGGCGGCACCTCGCTCGGCGTCGAGGCCGAGCTGCTGGCGCGCACCGGCGGCGTCACCACCTTCATCGATGCCGGCAGCGCTGGGCCCGGCAACTTCCACGGCTTCCGCAAGCATGTGATCGAGCCCTCGCCCGTCCGTATCCTGCCCTACCTCAACGTCTCCTTCCCCGGCATCTTCGCCTTCTCCAAGACGGTGATGGTGGGCGAGAGCGCCGACATGCGCCTGCTCGATCCGCGCGAAGCCGTGCGGGTGGCGCTGGAGAACAAGGACCTGGTGCTGGGCATAAAGGTGCGCGTCGGCAAGTCGGCGAGCGGCGATTCCGGCATCATGCCGCTCGACATCGCCCTCGACGTCGCCGAGGAGACGGGACTTCCGTTGATGGCGCATCTCGACGCGCCGCCGCCGTCGCGCCACGAGGTGGTGAGCCGGCTACGTCCCGGCGACATCCTCACCCACTGCTTCCGCCCTTTTCCGAATGCGCCGGTACGCGCCGACGGCCGCGTCCGCGACGAGATCCTGGCGGCACGTGCCCGCGGCGTGATCTTCGACATCGGCCACGGCGGCGGCTCGTTCGGCTTCGGCACGACGCGCAAGATGCTGGCGGCGGGCTTCCTGCCCGACGTGATCTCCTCGGACGTGCATGTGATCTCGATCGAGGGCCCGGCATTCGATCTCCTCACCACCATGTCGAAGTTCCTCTGCCTCGGCGTCGATTTGCCGACGGTGATCAAGCTCGCGACCAGCAATGCTGCCGCCGCGATCAAGCGGCCCGATCTCGGCACGCTGAAAGTCGGCAGCATCGGCGAGGCCACGGTGATCGATGTCGCCAAGGGCACGTTCGACTACGCCGATTCGATCGGCGAACGCATGATCGGCGAGCAGCGGCTGCTCTCGGCCGGCGTCGTGCTGGCGGGCCGCTGGTGGCATCCGAATTGATCGACGAGCCAGAAGAGCCCAGTTCTCCCGCCTGCCTCGCCCACGAGGCCGACGATGCCTACATGGGCTTCGCGACCAAGGCCGAGATCACGGCGTTCCTGGAGACGCTCGAGGCCACCGAGGCCGACGCCATCCGGAAAATGCTGCCCCGGATCCGCGACGACATTCTGCACAAGGAGCTCAGCGTCCGGCTGGCAGCCATTGAGTCCATGAAATCAGGCACTTAGCGGGGCGCCATTTTTGCGGCTGAGGGGCGCAACCTCCACAGGCGGGACGCCGTTGATCGGGCATGGTCGGGTAGATCCAGCGTTGCCCTCCCCCAACCCAGCGACGCTCAACCCTCCCCGCCCGGCCATATCAGCCCGCTCCCGAGGAAACTCGGGGGCGGGCTGCCTATTCTAGGGAGCAGCCTCCAGATAGACGACGGCGAACAGGCGGGCGGGATCGGTCCAGGTCTTGTCGATCGTGAAGTCCGCACTCCGCGCCAGTGCCGCGATGCCGGCCTCGTCGTACTTGTAGGAATATTCGGTGTGGACGCGCTCACCCTCGGCAAAAGTGAAGGTGCGGCCGGCGACGGTGACGGATTGGGCGGCGAGGCTGCGGAAGTAGATTTCGATGCGGCCCTCGACCGGATCGTAGAAGGCGTCGTGGGCAAAGCGCGCCGTGTCGAAGGTGGCGCCGAGTTCGCGGTTCATGCGGCGCAGCAGGTTGAGGGTGAAGGCGGCGGTGACGCCGGCGGAGTCGTTGTAGGCGTCGTGCAGGCGCTGCGGATCCTTGCGGAGATCGACGCCCAACACCATCGCGCCGCGGTCGCCCAGCAGGGTGCGGGCGCGGCGCAGGAACGACGTGGCGTCCTGCGGCTCGAGGTTGCCGATCGTCGAGCCGGGAAAGAAGCCGAGACGCGGCGCGCCGTTCACATCGGCCGGCAGTGCGTCGAGCGCCATGTAGTCGGCGCACACCGGCTCGACCCTGAGGCGCGGATAGTCACGGCGCAACCGGGCGGCCGTGGCGTCGAGATGGTGGCGCGAGATGTCGATCGGCACGTAGGCCGCGAGGTCGGGCATGGCATCGAGCAGCAGCCGTGTCTTGACGCTGGAACCGCTGCCGAACTCGACCAGGGCGCAGCCCGGCCCGGCCAGTCGCGCCAGTTCCGCGGCGCAGCTCCTCAGGATCCCGGTCTCAGTACGTGTGAGGTAATATTCCGGCAGCTCGCAGATCGCGTCGAACAGTTCGGAGCCGCGCGCGTCGTAGAGGAACTTGGCCGGAATGGCGCGCGGCGAGCGCGCAAGTCCTGCCAGGACAGCCTCGCGGAATTCCTCGCGGTCGTTGAGCTCGACGCTATCCGAAGCGAGCAGGGAAACATTCATCGCAGATCCTCCGCCAGGCGAATGCCGCCGAACATCCATCGCGCATCGGGGGGGAAGAAGTTGCGATAGGTTGTGCGTATATGGTCCGCCGACGTGGCACTGCAACCACCGCGCAGGACCATCTGGTTGGCCATGAACTTGCCGTTGTACTCGCCGATCGCGCCCGGCGGCTCGCGGTAACCGGGATAGGCGACGTAGGGGCTGGACGTCCACTCCCAGACCTCGCCCATTCCTTGCAGCGTGCCTTTTTGCTTTGCGGCACCCGCCTCCCATTCGGTCTCGCGCGGCAGGCGCTTGCCCGCCCACTTGGCGAAGGCCGCGGCCTCGTAGGCGCTGACGTGGCACACCGGCTCCGACGGCTGCAGCGCGCGCAGGCCGGAGAGCGTGAACACGTGCCAGCGCCCGTCCTTCTTCTCCCAGTAGAGCGGCGCCTCCCAGCCGCGCTGGCTGACGCAGTCCCAGCCGGCCGACAGCCAGAACTCGGGCCGGCGATAGCCGCCGTCCTCGATGAAGGCGAGATACTCGGCGCCGTTGGTCGGACGTGACGCCAGCGCAAACGGGTCCAGCCAGACACGATGACGCGGGCCCTCGTTGTCGAAAGCGAAGCCCGCGCCCTCATGGCCGATTTCGACCAGGCCGCCCTCGAACGCGGTCCACGCTAGTGCGGCGGCTTCCGACACCGCAGCGTGCGGCACCGGCCGATAGGCCGGACGCAGGGGATTGAGCGACAGCATGTGCTTGGCATCCATCAGGATCAGCTCCTGATGCTGCTGCTCATGATGCAGGCCGAGCTCGACCAGCGCCTGCACGTTGGCAGCACCACGCTCGAGCAGCTCGGCCATCGCATCGGAGACGTGGCGGCGATAGGCCATGATCTCGTCGACGCCGGGCCGCGAGAGCAGGCCGCGCTGCGGACGCGGGTGCCGTGGCCCGACAGCCTCGTAGTAGGAGTTGAAGAGATACTCGTAGGCCGGGTCGAAGGCGCGGTAGCCGGGTGCATGGGGACGCAGCACGAACGTCTCGAAGAACCACGTCGTGTGCGCGAGATGCCACTTGGTCGGGCTGGCGTCCGGCATCGACTGCACGGTCTGGTCCTCGGGCGACAGAGGTGCTGCCAGCCGCTCGGTCTGGCCACGAACCGCCAGGAAACGTGCGATGGACTCCGGGGCCCCGATCTGGACGGCTTGGGCCTGCACGGCTTGCGTTACCATATTCGACACGACACCTCCGCACCGCACGCAACGCATCTCGACGATAGCCGGTTGCAATGCGCCCGTCGCGCATCCACTTTTGGCAGCCTCGACCTGTCCACCAGAGGGACGCAAGTGCCGATTTGCGAGATCGACCCGTGGCGCACTCAATATTTCGAGAGTGCAAAGTGTCCCGACGACATCTTCATTCCGACTGAAGACAGCGACGCCTGGACGTGGAATCCTGCGCACCGCTGGGTCTACGACAAGCTCGCGGTGGCCGTGAGTCAGGGCCTCGACGCCGCCCCGCACGGCGTGGCGCCCGTCCGCTATCCGGTATTCTCCAAGCCGATCTACAATCTGAAGGGCATGGGCGTGGGCAGCCGCGTGCTCGGCTCGGAGGCCGACTATGCCGAGGCCTACCGGCCCGGCCACATGTGGAGCACCCTGCTCGAGGGCGATCACGTCAGCAGCGACGCGGCCGTGGTCGACGGCGTCCCTCACTGGTGGCGTCATGCCCGCGGCGAGGCCAGCGGCGACGGGACCTTCGACCATTGGGAAGTGCATGCCAGCGCAGCACCCGCCGTCGAGGAATGGTGTGGCGCGTGGTGCCGCCGCCACCTGGCGGGCTATACCGGCATGGTCAATCTCGAGACCATCGGCGGGCGCATCATAGAAGTCCACCTGCGCTTCGCCGACCAGTGGCCCGATCTCTATGGCAAGGGCTGGGTCGAAGCGTTGGTCCGTCTCTATGCAACGGGCCAATGGCAGTTCGACGATTCGAGCCGGCGCACGGGCTACAGCGTCGTGTTGTTCGCCCCGCACGGCGACCGCCACCGCCACCCGCCGCCAGCGCTGCAGGCTGCGATCGCCGGCCTGCCCGGCATCTCCAGTGTTCAGATCACCTTCCACGAGGAGTTGGCGCCCGCTCGCCATGCCATGCCGCCCGGCGGCTTCCGGTTGGCGATCATCAACTGCTGGGATCGCGATGCCGGCAACGCAGCGCGCGACAAGCTCCGCATGCACTTCGAGACGGCGCGCGCCTGATCAGAGATTTCGGCGGATGAGGCCGGCGAAGAGGCTGATCACGAACATGACGAGCGCGATCACGAACAGAATCTGCGCCATGCCCGTTGCCGTCGACGCAATCCCGCCGAAGCCGAAGACGGCGGCCACCAGTGCGATCACGAGAAACATCAACGCCCAGTACAGCATTACACTCTCCATCGATGGCCCCGTGACATCGGAGACTGATGGAGCAACGTGGGGCAACCCGGCAAGTTCCAGGGGCTCATGAGGCGCCGACGCGGCAATCGAGCTACAGTGTCGCCGATGAAATCACTCGTGATCGGCTATCTCGTGGCGCTCGGCGCGTTGGCCGTTCTCGACGCCCTGTGGCTGGGCGTGGTCAGTCGCGAATTCTACAAGGCCCGTCCGGGCCAGCTCTTGCTCGACCGGCCGCTGTGGTCGGTGGCGATCCTGTTCTACCTGATCCATGCCGCCGGCATCGCCGTGTTCGCCTTGCCGCCTGCCATCACCGCCGGCACCCGGACCGCTGCCGTGCTCTACGGCGCACTGTTCGGCTTCTGCGTCTATGCCGCCTACGACATCACCAACCTCGCCACCCTGCGCGGCTGGTCGATGGCGCTCAGCCTGGTCGATCTGGCCTGGGGCACCATTGCGACGTCGGCGGCGACCCTGGTGGCATTCCTCGTCGTGCAGTCTGTTCAGGCTTCCTGATTGCGGGCGTCGTCGTATTCCGAATGCCGGCGCACGAAAGCGACCACGAAGCTGCACGCCGGCACGATCTTGAAGCCGCGCTTGCGGGTGTCATCCAGCGCGGCACGGACCAGCCGCGCACCGATGCCCTTGCCCTCGTCGGCCGGCGGCACTTCCGTATGGGTAAAGACCAGACGATCGCCTTGCTGGTGATAGACGGCGACCGCCAGCCCGTGCTCGGTCTCGAGTTCGTAGCGATGCTGTGCCTCGTTGTGCCTTACCATCTCCATCAGCGATCGACCTCCCAGAACATCGGATAAGACGACTGGAGCATGCCCTTGAGGTCGCTGCGGTAGCCCGCGGCGATGCTGAACTGGCCCCACATCACCGCCGGCACGAGTTCATAGGCGATGACCTGGATCTCGGCAGCGATGCGCTTGCGGTCTTCCAACGTTCCGGCCTCGGTAAAGGCCTTCAGCAGCTTGGGGATGCGCTCGTCGCACGACCAGCCGGGGAAATCGTTGCAGGTCGCCGCCACGTAGAAATAAGTGAGCGGCGTGAACATGTCGGTGCCGTTCGAGTAGACCGGAAACATAGACCAGCCTTCCTTCTTGGCCCGCCGGGCAAGAATCGTCGGCCAGTCGCGCGGCTGTTCCTCGACCGTGAAACCGACGTCGCGCATGTTCTGCGCGAGAACGCGCGCCGCCGTCTGGCTGATGGAACCTGCGACTTCAAGAATGATCACCGGCTCGCCCTTGTAGCCGGACGCCTTCAATTCGGCGCGGGCGGCGGCGAGATCGATCTTGGCGCCGGCCGAGCCCGCGTCGGTGCTGAGCGGCGTGCCGCACATCCAGAACGACGGACAAGACTTGGCCTTGAAACGATCGGGCACGCCGATGGCGGTCAATATCGCATCCTGGTCGACGAGCTTCCACAGTACACGCCGCACTGCCGGATTGTCGAAGGGAGGTGCGGCATGGTTCAGACGGAAGTTGCCCTGGAACTGATGCAAGCCCCCAAGCCCTATCAGCTTCACCGCCCGCTCCTTCTCCAGGAGCGGCAGCATGTCGAACGGGAGGTACTGCATATAATCGATCTCGCCTGCCATCAGCGCGTTGGCGCCCGTCGACTGGTCAGGCATGACGCGTAGCACGAGGCGATCGATCTTCACGTTCTTGCCGCCCGCGAGGAAATCCGGCTTCTCCTTGCGCGGCACGTAGTCCGCGAAGCGCTCGAGCACCATCTGGTTGCCCGGCCGCCACTCGCTCTTGACGAACCGGAAGGGTCCCGAGCCGATCGGCTCGGGAATACGCTGGTCGCCCGGTGTTGCCGCCAGTCGCGCCGGCATCATCGCCGGCAGCGGCGCGTTCGGCTTGCCGAGGATATCCAGCAGCAGCGGAAACGGCGCCTTGAGCACGAGCTTGAACGTCTTGGCGTCGACGGCCTCGAGCGACACGGTGTCGGCCAGCAGCATCTTGCCCAGGGCGTCGCGCCCGCCCCAGCGCTTGAGCGATGCCACGCAGTCCTCCGCCGTGACCGGCATACCGTCATGCCACTTAAGGCCATCGCGGAGAACGAAGGTCCAGGTCAGCTTGTCGGCACTGCTCTGCCACGTATCGACCATCTGCGGCTTGATCTCGCCCGCCTCGTTCATGGCGAACAGCGTGTCGAAGACGTGCGTCGAGAATGTCCGGGTGATAGCCACCGTGGTGGCATGGGGATCGAGGATCGTGGCCTCTGATTCGAGGACGACCGTCAGAGCCTTGTCTGCTCGGACCTCCTTCGCGCCGGCAAACGACATCCCCGCCAACGCCACACTAACCGCCAACGCCGTCCGACGCCCGAAATTACCATTACGCATCCACGCCCCCTGTCAGTCCAAGGACCGAGCGTAGCGACTTTTCGAAGGGGCGCAAATTGCTTGAGGGCGCCTTTAGGTCGGTGAAACAATCTGGCAAGTGACTTGATCGACGAACATGTCAACGCGCGGGCCGTACAGCTGCAGCGCCAGGCGTTCGCCGGGCCCTGCCGGCGGAACGATCACACGCGTATCCTCGACCTTGCGGCCGGCGTTTGTGAACAAGCAGCCGACCACGACGTCGACCCTCGCGCCGCTGTTGTTCGTCACGTACAGGGCCGTGATCCACCGCTCGCCAGGCACGGCCTGCAGTGACGCACCATCCAGTGTGACAAGCGGCACGCTGGGCCCAGCCGTGACAGGCAGCACGCCCATCAGCTGAGCGCGTGGCCGCTGAACGGACACACCTTCGATGACAGCACGCTGCGCCTGCGGATCGAACGCTTTGTCCTGGCTCGACGTCGCCGGCGCAGCGGCTCGCTGTTCATCCTTGCTCACGTTGTAGGGTGTCCAGACCTTGCCGGTCTTGGGATCGCGGAATTCGGCCGTCTGAGCAAAAGCGGACACCCCAAGAGCGATGGCCAGCACGGCGACCGCCGTGGTTGTTGCGAGACGACTTGCCTGTTCCATGAACATCATCCTTCGACTAACGACGGGCTGTTGACTACAGGTCGCGTGCGCGCCGCTTTTCCCAACCGCTGACCTGCAGCTCGGCTTCCTCATGGGAAATTCCGTATCGGGTCTGAATCTTACCGACGAGCTGGTCGCGTCGCCCCTCGATCGCCAGGAGGTCGTCGTCGGTCAACTTGCCCCACTGCTCCTTCACGGCGCCCTTGCTCTGAGTCCAGCTGCCCTTGATCTTCTCCCACATCGTCTTGGCATCGTTCTGCGTCGTGGTCTGAGGGCTGGTCTGCGCGTAAACCGCTGCGGGCAGCACGGTTGCGGTAGCAGCAAGGCAAACAGCCAGAATCGTGAGTGAGCGCATGTTATTCTCCTGTCGCTGTTGATTGGCGAATCGGTGATGGCTTCTCAACGACCGCGGTCTTCTGAGGTTGCTTCAGAGAAACCGCAGGAAGACGGCGATCGGCACGACGATCAGCAGTGCTGCGTAAAGGTCGAGCAGTTCACCTTCCAGCAGCCGGTTGACGGTCCTGTCCTAGCCTTTATTGCTCGAAGCCCTGGGGGGAACGGTAGAATTCATTTCGCCCTCCGCTGGTCGCATACCAAGGTAACGCCAGGCCGCGGGAAGAGTTGCAGGAACCGCGCAGATTTCAGCCGGCGTCGGCGGTCCGGGCGGCGTGGTCGAGGACCTGCTGCAGGTCGACCGAGGAATAGGGCTTGGTAATGAACTGCCAACCATTCGGCTGCCCGTCGGGCCGGCCATAGCCGCTGGCAATGACCACCGGCAAGTTGGAATAGCGCCGGCCCACTTCGGCGGCGAGGTCCTCGCCACTCATCCCCGGCAATCCGAGGTCCGTCAGCAACAGGTCGAACGTATCGTCCCGGGCCAGTATATCGAGAGCCTGTTCGGCGCTGCCGACACCCTCCACCGAGCAGCCGAGACGTTCCAGCATGTCGGAAACCGACATACGGAGAAGGACCTCGTCCTCCACCAGCAGGACGCGGCGAGGCGCCCCGGTGGTAGACGCTGTCGGTGGCGGCGCTGCCCGCGGCAGCGTCCGGCGCGCGGCCAGGACACCGCGTACCTTCGCCGCCAGCGCATCCCCGCCATAGGGCTTGGCGATCATCGAATAGTCGCCGTCACCCTGCTCCGGGATCAGGTCTCTGGCATAACCGGTGGTGAGCAGGATGGCGATATCGGGCCGCAAGCGCTGCGCCAGCCGCACCATCTCCATGACCGGCATGGTGCCGGGCATCACGACATCGGTAAACAGGAGATCGAATTCGGCCCCTTCGTTCAGCAACGCGGCCGCGGCCTCGGCGTTTTCCGCAAGTGTCACTCGATAGCCCCAGCCTTTGAGCAGGTCGCCGACTGCGAGCCTCACATCGTCGTGGTCTTCGACCACCAGAATGTGCTCCCTACCCGTAGGTGTCGTCGTTGCATCGACCTGCCTCTCGGCGATCGCGTCGAGCGTCCGAGGAAGATAGAGCTTCACACTCGTGCCCTGGCCGATGGCGCTGTCGATGCGGATGTGTCCGCTGGACTGGCGGACGAAGCCGTACACCATGCTGAGCCCAAGGCCCGTGCCCTTGCCCTCGCGCTTGGTCGTGAAGAACGGATCGAACGCCTGGGCAGCAACGTCGGGGGGCATCCCTGTACCGGTGTCACTCACCGCAACGAGAACGTAGGGGCCCGGCGTCACGTCGGGATGCAACGTCGCGTAGCGCTGGTCGAGGGTGGCATTGGAGACCTCGATCGTCACCGTGCCGCCCTCGGGCATAGCGTCACGCGCATTGATCGCAAGATTGAGGATCGCGTTCTCGAGTTGGCCGGGATCGATTTTCGCATTCCAGGCATCTTCGGCGATCGCCAGCTCCATGATGACGCGTTCGCCGAGCGAGTGGCGAAGCAGGTCGGTGAGATCCGACAACAATCGCGCGACGTCGGTGGGCAGAGGCGCCAACGGCTGACGCCGCGCAAAGGCCAGGAGCTGGTGGGTCAGCCGTGCGCCCCGCTCCGCCGCCGCCATGGCGCTGCGCAGCCGGGCAAGCATTCCGGGATTGGCCGAGACGTCAGCCCTCACAAGTTCGAGATTCGCCTGCACGACCTGAAGGATGTTGTTGAAATCATGCGCCATGCCGCCGGTAAGCTGGCCGATTGCCTCCATTTTCTGTCCCTGATGCAAGGCCGCCTCGTCGCGCAGCTTTTCGGTGATGTCGACACAGCGCACGACCACACCGCCGCCCGACATCTCGCCGCGCGAGACCTCGTAGTCCCGGCCATCGTAAGAAACGCGGGCGATCGACGGCCGCTCCGGCGCATCGCCATCGAGCTTCAAGGGTGCAAGTAAGGCGCGCATCGACGGCGACCGTTCCGATAGCAATTGATCCCGCGTCAAGGCGCCGTGCCTGGCGGGATCCCAGCCTGCAAGCTGCAGGAAGGGTACGTTCCACGCCGCAACCGTGCCGTCGGCGTTGATCACGAAAATCGGATCTCGCAGACTCTCGAGGGTCGTCATGAGCAGCGTTGAGCGCGCGATCAGTTCGCGTTGCGCACGCTCCAATCGACCGGCCCCGGCGATGACGATCGCCATGCCGGCAATGAGGCACACGAAGGCTCCCCCTATGACAAGCAGGCCAGCGACATCGGACTTGGCCTGTTCCGAGCGCAGCATTGCCAGCCGTTGTGCCAACAGAAGCCGTTGACCCTCGATGAACATGTCGCCGGCGCGGCGGATCTGCTCCGTGGTCGCCCCGGGTGCTCCGGTGCGGGTCAAGGCAAGGGCAGCGTCGCGGCCATAGAGCCGATAGGCCGCCACGGCTTCACGGAGCCTTTCGAGCTTTTCAGCCGCGAGGCCGCGGAACTCCCGGATCAGCAGCGCCGTCGCGGGATCGGCGGAGGCGGCCACCTCGAGCTGGCGCAGGCCGGCCTCGATGTGCAGGCGCGCTTCCTCATAGGGCTCGAGCGCGGCCGGATCACCGGTCAGAAGGTAGCCCTGCTGGCCGAGTTCGGCGCCTTGCAGGGCGGCGACGGTCTCGCGCATCAGCGACATGGTCTCGTAGTTCCCGACCATCAGGCGCTGCTGCCGGGCAGCAGAGTTGGAATGGGTAATGGCAAGCATGGCGCCGGTCGCTATCAGGACCGCAATTGTCAATCCGACGATCAGGCCGATCGAGCGCCCGGTGAGCGATGTCCTAGGCATCCGCGGCCTGCTCGGCGGCCATCGGGAAGGTGACGACGATGCGCGTGCCGCCGCCGTCGCGCGGCGTCACCACCACGTCGCCTCCGAGCTGCGTCGCCAATCCCCGGATCAAGGTCAGGCCGAACACACCCCGACCGCCCGACCGCATCGCGCTGCCGTGCCGATCCAGTCCGTTGTCCTCGATGACGAAGGTGACCTGTCCGTCGCTTTCAGCCGCCTCGATCCGAATCTCGGGCGTCGTGACGCCACTGAAGTCGTGACGCAGGGCCGCACTCACGGCCTCGGTTACGATCAGTCCCACCGGGATGGCCGTGTCGGGTCCGACTGCCATGATCGGTGCTCGGATATGGAAGCGCGGCGACGAGGAATTGTCATTGGCATCCGCGACCGAGATCTGCCTCACCAGATCGCTGATGAAGCGCTGGAAATCGACCAACGCCCAACTGGAGCGCTCATAGAGGTGTCGATGCAGGATCGAAAGGGTGAGCACACGATTCTGGGCGTCGCCGAAGTAGCGGCGGATACGCGGCGAGCGGATTTCGCCAGCCTGCAGATTGAGCAGACTCGAGATCATCTGCAGGTTGTTCTTAACCCGATGATGGATCTCGCGAAGCATATGATCGCGTTGCTCGAGCCCGGCCCGGAGTTCGGCCTCCCGACTGGCGATCGCGGCAGCCATTGCCGTCACGCCCTCGCCGACCGACGTCAGCTCGGGCGTCCACGGCCGCGGCGGCGCGAAGCCCGGGGTTTCACCACGGCTGACCTTGCCAGCGAAATCCTGGATGTAGCGCAAGGGGCGCACGCACCAGCGATCGGCGCCGAACCAGACCGCCGCGAGTGACACGACAAGAGCCAACACCACGAGAACCAGCCCGCTTCCGGTGCGTGCCAGGACCAGGAAGCCCTGTTCGACGGGCACGGCCGCGATGATGAAAACGGCACTTCCGACCAAAGGACGGAGGCTGAATTCGTAAAGCGTTCCGTCCTGACCATAGTCGTTGAACAAGGCCAGTCCCCCGGCAATTGCCGCGGCGATCCGGGCGGTGACCGGCAAGGTCCGGGCTGTTTCGGAACTGGCGCCGAACGAAGCACCGCTGCGATCAATCAGTGCTACCGTCACGCCTGCTGCCGTCGGCGCGGAGGAAACCGTGTTGGCGAAATTCGCGAGCGAAATGCCGATGGCGCACATGCCGACGAATTCACTTCCACGCAGAACGGGCAGCGCCGCTGGAATGATGGCGAGGCCCGTAACCCGGCTGGCGAGGGGAGTTCCAATTGAAAACGCCTTGGTTTCACGGACCTGGCCGAATATCGTCCGATCGGCAAAGCTCATGCCGACGATCGTCGCAGAATTCGAGCAGCGCGCGATCCCCTTGTCATCGGTGACGAGCGCAGCCGAATACTCGGCGGGAAAGGCCTTTAGAATTCCATCGAGGTAGATCTCGCAGCCGGTGATGTCGGACGGCGTCGCCTCGGGACTCGCGCTCTTCGACACGGCGGCGTCCGAACAGACCGCCGGCAGCAGTTGCCGCGCGCCCTCGATCACTATGCTCTGGCGAGCA
>CANJHI010000072.1 GCA_947474005.1 Alphaproteobacteria bacterium
AAGCAGAACCAGTTCACCGCCGGTACGAATCTCAAAGCCTGGATGTTCACGATCATGCGCAACCGCTTCTATTCGGATCTGCGCACGCAACGCCGCCGACCGGTGTCGGTCGACACAGACTCGGTCGCGCCGCTGGCCGCCGTCGACAATCCCGAAGCGGCAATCGCCATGAAGGAACTGTCATCGGCGCTGTGGCGGCTGAGCGCCCAGGCCCGGGAAGCGCTCATCCTGGTAGGCGCCAGCGGCTTCTCCTACGAGGAAGCCTCGCGTCTATGCGGCTGCTCGGTCGGGACGCTGAAAGTCCGGGTTTCACGGGCGCGCAAGCAACTGGCAAGCCAATTGAATTAAGTGATCTAGAAAATACCGTTGTATTTCAACGACTTAGAAATATCTTACAGAGATGTAACCTTTTGCCCTCGCCGGCATTGTTTCAGGACAGAACGGTCTTGCGAGGAGAAGCTTATGGCCATCGAAACTTCAACGACCCCCACATCGATCGTTAACGACATTGGCGATTTCCACCAGCAGCTGACGGCGATCCTGCCGCGTCTGCGCATCTATGCCCTTTCGCTGACGCGCAATCGCGATCAGGCCGACGACTTGGTTCATGACACCGTGGTCAAGGCACTGGCCGGCCGTCAGAGCTTCCAATTGGGCACCAATCTCGCCGCCTGGCTGTTTCGTATTCAGCGCAACGAGTTCATTTCCGGCCTGCGCCGCCTGCGTCCGACCGTTCCGGTCGACACGACGGTCGCCGAGGCGCTTTCGCATCCGCCGCATCAGGAGAGCGGACTGATCATGCGCGAGTTCCTGACCGCCTTCGCAAAGCTTGCACCGACCCAGCGCGAGGCGCTGTTGCTGGCGGTCGTCGAGGGCCAGCCCTATGACGTCATCGCCGCGCACACCGGCGTGTCGGTGGGTACGGTGAAGAGCCGGATCTCGCGCGCCCGCGACAGGCTCGAGCACCTGCTGACGGATGGCGATACCGAACCGAAGTCGGACAATATCGCCGACGAGGATACGGCGAAGGCCTCCGCGGGCCACTCTGCAGCTCTGTGACATCTTGAGCGGCTGGCCACATCTCCAAAATCGGCTGGAGATGTGGCATAGTGAGAGATGGTTGTGGGGGAGTGCAGTGGAGTGGACAGGCCCCCCCTTGAATGGTCTGCCCTCCATCGAAAGTACATCATGGCAGATGAAGACAGGACGCGGGACCGGACCGCAAGCAACGCGGCCGGTCCACGCAAGAAGAGTACAGAAGAGCGTCCCTTCGATCTTTGGCTGCATAAGCAGTTGCACGCGATGTACGACGAGATCGCGAGCGAACCGTTGCCGGACGAACTCATCGGCCTGATCAACCGGGACGCCGCCGCCTCGGACGACGCGAAGCCAAATCCGCCGCGCGAGCCTCGGAACAAGAAGTAGCGATCCCGAACTTCTGCCGGCGGCACCCAATCTTTGTACGGATCCGCCCACACGCAGCAGCGGCGGGCATAGCCTTTCCCCCAACGTCAAGAAACCCCGCAGAGCATGGACGTCGATCATCTCGTGCGAGACCGCGCGGCCGCCAAGGTGGTGCTAAACCGAAGCTAAAACAGCAGTCGGAAGCTGTTTCAGGGTGCACCTCTCCGTTATACAGGTCGCCCACCGACGCAGAGGACCCGACGATGAAGCTGTTCGATCTTTCCGGCCGCGTGGCCGTCGTTACCGGCGGCAATGGCGGCATCGGCCTTGGAATGGCGAAGGGCATGGCCCTGGCCGGTGCCACGATCGTCGTTGCCGGTCGCGACGCGGCCAAGAACACCGCCGCGGTGAAGGAACTCCAGGGACTCGGCGCCACGGCGAGCGCGATCGCGGTCGATGTCCTGAAGGAAGAGTCTTGCCACGCCCTGATCGCCGACACGGTCAAGCAGCACGGCCGGCTCGATATCCTGGTCAACAATGCCGGCATGAGCATCCGCAAGCAGCCGCAGGATTTCACGGCGGCGGAATGGCACAAGGTCCTCGACAGCAATCTGACCAGTGCATTCCTGTGCAGCCAGGCCGCCTACCCGGCGATGAAGAAGGCCGGCGCCGGCAAGGTGATCAATATCGGCTCGATGATGTCGATTTTCGGCGCCGCCTTCGCGACCGCCTATGCCGCGAGCAAGGGCGGCATGGTGCAGATGACCAAGGCGATGGCCACCGCCTGGGCCAAGGACAACATCCAGGTGAACTCGATCCTGCCCGGATGGATCGACACCGCCCTCACCCGTGGCGCTCGCGAGCAGGTGGAGGGCCTCCACGAATCGGTGCTGAAGCGCACGCCGGCGGCGCGCTGGGGCGTGCCCGACGACTTTGCCGGCATCGCCGTGTTCCTGGCCGCGCCTGCGTCGGATTTCGTCACCGGAGCCGCCATCACCGTCGACGGCGGCTACTCGGTCCAGGGCTGAGCGTCCTTTTCTAGGGCGACTCGACCCGGCAGGTGGCGCGATCGACGAAGAGGCTGGTCTCGGGGCCATAGACCGTGAGACCCACGCGCACGCCGCCGCCGACTGCCGGCACAAGGACGCGGGTCTGTTCGACCGGCTTGCCGGCGTTGGTGAAGAGGCAATGGATCAGCGGCACGACCGTTCTGCCGCTGTTGTTGTTCAGATAGAGCACGACCTGCCAGCGCCGCCCGGGAACGGCACGCAGCGAGGCATCGCCGATGTTCACAATGGGCACCGTCGGCCCCGCCGTGATCGGGACCATGCCCAGGGGCGTGATTTTCGATCGCTGGACAACGACTCCATCGACACGGACGGCCTGCGCCATCGGGTCGAAGGCTTGGTCGGCCGGCGTGTTCGGCCCGGCAACCAGGCCGACATTGTTCGGTGTCCAGATCTGACCGGTCTTGGGATCGCGAAACTCTGGCACCCCGGCCGACACCGGCATGTCGACGGAACTGCGGGTGACTTGGGCAATCGCCGGGGCGATCGCTGGCGCACTGATCGCGAGCACCAGTGAAAAAATCAGCGCCTTGGTCCCTGAACCGCAGGATGCATACATCGCGCCTGCACCTTCCTTGATAGGGCCCAGATGCTCCCAACGAGCGACCGCGCCGCTCGTGGAGTGTATCTAGGCCATGTCTGGATTTGAAGCGGTCGAGTATCGCGGTGCCGGAGCACCGCATCAGCTCAGGGCGTCGGAGAACTCGCCAGGACACTCGAGATCTTGTCACCGACAGTTCGCATGGAAGCGATCGCGGCGACGGCAATCAGCGAAACGATCAGGGTGTATTCCAGCGCCATGGCGCCGCGGTGATCCTTCATCATTCGGCGGAAAACAGACAACATGCTTCTCTCCACGACCTCAATCCGGCCGGTTGCTCACCGACCGCCGTCATATGACAGGATGGTGGGAACCGTACTCAAAGCAGATTCCGGGGTCAATTTAATTTGATATTTGACTTTAGAGAATTTCTTCAACTAATTGATAATATTATCTAAAACTTGAAGATACCAAGGACGATCAAGGCTCGCTTCGCGTCGATGTCCCATAGGCTTCCACCACGCGTGCCACCGCGGTCCAGAAGCACAGGCCGGCGAACAGGCCGGCCAGCCATGGGAAGGCTGCAGGAAACAGGCAGAACAGCGCGAACGCCACGATTGTCTCGCTGCCCTCGATCAACCCTGCGCCATGGAAGAACGATTTCTGCCCGCGTCTACCGTCGTAGGCCTCGCCGCGCTGGGCGGCCAGGACAGCGCGCCCCAGGAACGACGCCGCGGTGCAGACGAACGATGCCAGCAGGACGGCCGCCCAAACGGCGTTGGCCGGGCTGGCGAGTGCGAACCCCAAAGGAACGGCGGCGTAAAAGCCCATGTCGCACATGATGTCGAGATAGCCGCCGAACGGCGTCGGAGAGCCATGCCGCGCGATCGGCCCATCGACACCGTCGACCAATCGATTGAGCAGGATCAACAGCAAGGTCAGGCCGTACCAGCCCTGCGCCAGAACCGGCACGGCCAGCAGGCCGAGGGCCAGTCCGGCGAGGCTCGCGCCGTTGGCCGGTACACCGCGTTCGGCCAACCAGGCCCCGGCCCGATTGAGGGGAGGATCGATCAACCGGCGCAGAACAGGATCGAACATGGCGCCGAGGCGCAGTCAGTGAGGCGCCGACGGACCCGAATCGACCGCGCGCAGGGACACGACATCGGCCTGGGGAGCGGCCGCCTTCTGGTCCTGCAAGACCTGCCGGCGATAGGCCATCCAGCTGAACGGGATCAACGCCACATAGACGAGGCCGATCAGCGACAACGCAATCCAGGGCGCACTCGCGAGCACGCCCATGACCAGCGCGGCGCCCAGCAGGGACGGCAGCACGAGGTGGCGCGGCACCCTTCCCTTCTTGAAGGAATAGGTCGGCAGACGGCTCACCGTCAGGCCACAGACAAACACGAGAACCGTGCCCACGACCAGCGCGTGGCGCGGCCATGCCGCCTCTATTTCAAAGCTCACCATCAGCGGCATCAAGACGAGCAACGCCCCTGCCGGCGCCGGAACGCCCGTGAAGTAGGACCCAGTCCAGACCGGTGGCGGCGTGTCGGCGACCAGGGCGGTGTTGAAGCGCGCGAGACGGAGCGCCATGCAAATCGGGAACATCAGGGTCACCACCCAACCGAGCGCGCCGCCGTCCTTCAGGGAGGCCAGGTAGAGCACGAGGGCCGGCGTGACACCGAAGCAGAGAAAGTCCGACAGCGAATCGAGTTCGGCGCCGAATCGGCTGGTGACTCCTAGCCGCCGCGCGACGCGACCGTCGAGGGCGTCGAAGATCGCGGCAACGATGATGGCGATGACGGCCAGGCGCATCTCGCCCTGAAGCGCGAAGCGGATCGCCGTCAGCCCCGAACACAGGGCAGCGAGCGTCAGGATATTGGGGATCAGACGATTGATCGAAAAGCCGTGCAGACGGCCTCGACGCCCGGGGGAATCGCTGTTCATGGCAGCCTCCTAGAATTCGATCGCCAGGCGCGGACCGGCCGCAACGGGGTCGAGTTCGGCCATGACCGTCTCACCACCGATCATGCGCTGCCCGGGCGCCACCAGCAAACGGGCGCCATGGGGCAGATAGAGGTCGGTGCGGCTGCCGAAGCGGATATGGCCGAAGCGCTCTCCGGCGACCACCGCCTGCCCCGGCTTGACGTAGCAGACGATCCGGCGCGCCACCCAGCCGGCGATCTGGACGCAACCAATCACCCGGCCATCGGGCCGGCGAAGGGCGAGCGCCATGCGCTCATTTTCATCGCTCGCCTTGTCGGCGGCGGCATTCAGAAACTTACCGGGGCGATAGGCCACGACATCGATCGACGCGGCACACGGGGCACGGTTGATGTGGACGTCGAAGACGCTGAGGAAAATCGAGACGCGCGTGAGCGCTTCGCTGCCCAAGCCGAGTTCGGGCGGCGGCACCGCATCGACGATCATCTGCACCAACCCATCGGCCGGCGCGATCAGAAGACCGTCGTCCTGGGGCACGCCGCGCGGCGGGTCGCGGAAGAAGTAAATCGACCACAGGGTCAGGATCATCAGCGGCCAGAACAGCCATGCCACGCCGGTCAAGGCCGCGAGAAAGGTCGCGCCGGCGAACATGGCGATGAAGCGCCACCCGTCGGCGAGGATCGGCACGAAGAAATTGGCCAGCATGAATGCGCTCTCTGTCGCCCGGTGATCTTCAGTCGCCCTTGGGCAGGGTGAAAACTTGGCCGGGGTATATCAGATCGGGGTTGCGAATCTGATCTTTATTGGCTTTGAAAATCGTGGTGTGCCGCCAACCCTCTCCGTAGTGCACACGCGCGATATTCCACAGATTGTCGCCCTGCACCACGTATAAGCGCTTGCCGTCGCCACCGGGAGCCGGCGGCATGGCCACCCGCTCGAACGGCAATTCGAGGCGGGCGATGGGTTTGCCGTCTGGCGCCAGCCGGTCGACGCGCAGCTTGTGCTTGCCGTGGTCGATGGGGCTGGACGGCGCCAGCCGCCAGCGACCATCCGTGCCCGCAATGCCTTCGGCAACGATCTTGTCATCGACATAGGCCCGTATGGTCGTTCCCGGCGCCGCCTGACCGGAGATCGTGGCGTGGCCTCGGTCATCATAATCAACCGTCGAGATGACAAGGTCGCCCGACTTCGGCACGCCTGCCGCGGATGGCGGCTGGACCAGTGTGGCTGCGCCCCTGGGTGGCGCAATCATCACCAGTGTCTCCTCCTTGGGACCGGTCGCGCCAGCGGCTGGCGGCTGGGGGACAACAGCAATCACGACCTGTTCCGATGTGACTGGCGCACGCCCTTCGATATGCTGGATCACCCGCAACTCGTGCTGGCCGGGAACGAGCGGCGGCTCCTGGGCAATGATCACCCACTCGCCCCGGGCGTCGGCCACGGCGCTCGCGATCTCCTTGCCGCCGTCGAGCAGCAGGACCTTGGCACCCGGCGCCGCCCGTCCCGCGACGACTGCCCGACCGTCCGGGCCGATGCGGGCGACATCGAAACTCGGCGTCGTGACCGTCTCGGAGGGAGCCGGCGAGGCCTGAGGCAACGTCGGGGCCTGAGGCACCGCCGTCGGTGGCGCCGATGCAGCCGACGCGGCAGGTGCCACAGCCGCCGGCTTGCTGGCGAGGTCCATCACCGCCTGCTCGGTCACCTTCCCACGCCAAGCAACAGCGAGGGCGACAACGACAATGGCCGCACCACCCCCGACCAGCCAGAAAACAGTGCGTGACATCACCCTCCCAACGGTGCGACGACCGACCGCCCTTGGCGTCGCACCCCCTCTGCGGGAAATGATACCATGCCACCTCGATCCGGAAAGACATCGGATCGACTGTAAAAAGAAGCCTCCGTGTCCAAATCCGATCCCCTCTCCCCCAGCCCCGTCTCTCTCTGTGTCTTCTGCGGTGCCCGTTTCGGCAACGACCCTGCCACGCGCGACACCGCGGTCCAGCTGGGCGCGCTTCTGGCCCGTGAAGGCATAACGCTCGTCTATGGCGGCGGTGGCGTCGGCCTGATGGGGCTGGTCGCCAACGCTGCCCTGGCGGGCGGTGCGACCGTGATCGGCGTCATCCCCCAGTTCCTGCTGAAGCGCGAAGCGGGCCATCCCGACCTGACCGAGACCGTGGTGGTGGAAACCATGCACGAGCGAAAACTGCAGATGTTCGAGCGGTCGGACGCTTTTGTCGTCCTGCCCGGCGGCCTGGGCACGCTCGAGGAGTTCTTCGAGGTGCTTTCCTGGCGGACCCTCGGCCTGCACAGCAAGCCGATCGTGATCATCGACCAGGGCGGCTACTGGCAACCTCTGGCGGCCCTGCTGCGGGGCGTCGTGGAGGGCGGTTTCGCCGAACGGACCCACCTCGATCACGTGGCTTTCGTGAGCGACCTCGACGATCTGTTGCCGACAATTGCGGCCATGCCGCGTACTGCCGGCCCGGAAAAGACGCTCGATCGGGTCTGACGGCGCTGCCCATGCGCTGGTGAGCCGCCTTGCCGGACCAGCAGCAGCACGGCGACGTCGCTGGAGTTCACGCCTCTCGAGAGGCCGTAGACCATCTTGCCTTTGCCGACCTGCGCGCGCACCTGCGCGATCGCGCGCTCACAGCAACGTACCGACATATGCGAAGTCCCGCCTGTGCCGCGACAGGGCCGTGTCGGTCCTCAAAAGCTCCTGTTGCCGCCGGCAATGCTTCCAAGCTTGAAGCCTGGAAAAGATTGGCCGCGTGCCCAGGTGGGATCGCCGCGCCGAAGATTGCCTTTACCTCACGGTGGTGCAACAAGACGGGCCATAATCAGCAATAGATCAACCCAGCCGAAACCAAAGCGGCGTACGGAGATGCAGGTATGTCAGATCTCGAAATCGTCTGGACGAAGGTCGATGAAGCCCCCGGTCTTGCGACGTATTCCCTGCTGCCGATCGTCGAGGCTTTCATGGCGACAGCCGGCGTGAAGATGAAGTTGAAAGACATTTCGCTGACCGGCCGCATCATCGCCAACTTCCCGGACAGACTGAAGCCCGGGCAGAAGATCAACGACGAGCTGGCCGAGCTCGGCAAGCTGGCGACGCGCCCCGAAGCTAACATCATCAAGCTGCCCAATATCTCCGCCTCGATCCCGCAGCTCAAGGCCGCGATCAAGGAGCTGCAGGCCAAGGGCTACGACGTCCCGAACTATCCCGACAGCGACGCGACGCCGGCGGACAAGGAAATCCGCGCCCGCTACAGCAAGGTGCTCGGCAGCGCCGTCAATCCGGTGCTGCGCGAGGGCAATTCCGACCGCCGTGCCGCCGGCGCCGTGAAGCAGTACGCACGCAAGCATCCGCACAAGATGGGCGCCTGGTCCAAGGACTCGAAGACGCGCGTGGTGACCATGTCGGGCGGCGATTTCTACGGTTCGGAGATAGCGACGACCATTGCGGCACCGACCAATGCCCGTATCGAGCTGGTCGGCAGCGACGGCGCGACCACGGTGCTGAAGCCTAAGATTCCGCTGAAGGCCGGCGAGATCATCGACTGCTCGGTGATGAACCGTAAGGCGTTGCGCGCCTTCTACGCCGCTGCGATCGATGCCGCGAAGAAAGAAGGTATCCTGTTCTCGCTGCACCTCAAGACGACCATGATGAAGATCTCCGATCCCATCCTGTTCGGCCATTGCGTGTCCGTGTTCTTCGCCGACGTCTTCGAGAAGCACGGCGACACGTTCAAAAAGCTCGGTATCGACCCCGACAACGGCCTGGGCGACCTGCTGACCCGCATCGAGACGCTGCCGGAGGCTGAAAAGGCCGCCATCAAGGCCGATATCCAGGCCGAATATGCGAAGCGGCCCGGCCTCGCCATGGTCAATTCCGACAAGGGAATCACCAATCTCCACGTGCCGAGCGACGTGATCATCGATGCATCGATGCCGGCGATGATCCGCGAGTCGGGGAAGATGTGGGGCCCTGACGGCAAGCTGCACGACGTCCTCGCCGCTATCCCGGATCGTTGCTACTCGACGCTGTTCCAGGCCACCATCGACGACTGCAAGGCGCATGGTGCCTTCGACCCGAAGACGATGGGCTCGGTGCCGAACGTGGGATTGATGGCGCAGCAGGCCGAGGAGTACGGCTCGCACGACAAGACGTTCGAAGTCGCCACGGGCGGAACGGTGCGCGTGGTTGCCGAGGACGGCACGGTCCTGATGGAACAGAAGGTCGAGACCGGTGATGTCTTCCGCATGTGCCAGGTCAAGGACGAGCCGATCCAGGACTGGGTCAAGCTCGCCGTGCGCCGCGCGCGCCTCAGCAACACCCCGGCGGTGTTCTGGCTCGACGCCAAACGCGCGCACGACGCGCAGTTGATCGCCAAGGTCGAGAAATACCTCAAGAACGAGGACACGAAGGGTCTCGACATCCGCATCCTGGCGCCGGTCGAGGCCATCAGGTTCTCGCTCGATCGCATTCGCCAGGGGCTCGACACCATCTCCGTCACAGGCAACGTGCTGCGTGACTATCTGACCGATCTTTTCCCGATCATGGAGCTGGGCACGTCGGCCAAGATGCTGTCGATCGTTCCGTTGCTGGCGGGCGGCGGGTTGTTCGAGACCGGCGCCGGCGGCTCGGCGCCCAAGCATGTGGAGCAGTTCCAGCACGAAGGGTATCTGCGCTGGGATTCGCTAGGCGAATTTCTGGCGCTTGGCGCTTCGCTGGAACATCTGGCGCAGAGAACCGGGAATGAGGACGTGAAGGTCCTGGCCGAGACGCTCGATGAGGCCAACGGCAAGATCCTCGAGGACAACCGTTCGCCCGCCCGCAAGGTCGGCGAGCTGGACAATCGCGGCAGCCATTTCTACCTGGCGAAGTATTGGGCAGAGGCGCTGGCGAGGCGTGACAACAGCACGGCGCTGTCGGCCCGCTTCAAGCCGCTGGCAGAGAAGCTGGCCGCCAACGAGGCCAAGATCGACGCTGAGCTGATCGCCGCGCAGGGTAAGCCGGTGGATACGGGCGGTTACTATCTGCCCGATCAGGCCAAGACATCGGCAGCAATGCGACCGAGTGCGACGTTGAACGCTGCGCTCAAAACTCTTTGATCGTCGGGGGCGCCGACGGCTGCCGCACCGGTTGGGTGGTCTGCCGGCGTGATACCGACGGTACCCTGGACATAAGAGTCGTGAAGACCCTCGCAGAAGCCTGCGAGGGTCTTTCCATTTTGGCGGTCGACATGCCGATCGGACTTATGGACGAACCGATCCCCGGTCGTGCTTGCGAGCCCGAGGCCCGCGCACTTCTGCCAGGCAAGGCCAGTTCGGTCTTTCCGACGCCATGCCGGCCGGCTCTGGCCTGCACAACTCACGCCGTCGCCAACGCGACCAGCCGCAAGCTCGGCAAGGGGTTGAACCAGCAGACCTTCCATCTCTTTCCCAAGATGCGCGAAATCGACGAACTACTGCGCGGCAGCCGAAAACTCCGACGCATCGTCTACGAGGCGCACCCAGAACTTGCCTTCACGCGCATGAACAACGGCAAGCCCGTGCTCGCCAAGAAGCGCCAACCGGACGGCTTTGCTGAGCGGTGCAAACTGCTCGCCCGACACGGTTTCAAGTGGAAGGTCGAGTCCCTCTTCGGCGCGGCTCGCGACGACGTGCTCGACGCCATGGCGGTCTGTCGGACAGCGATGTTGATCGCAGAAGGCGCGGCGACGCGGCTCGGCCCCGCGCGGGAACGCGATAGCTACGGCCTGCCGATGAACATCTGGTTCTGAGCTACTCCGGCTTGATCCCGGCAGCCTGTAGCACCGGCACCCAGATCGGCTCCTGAATCTTGAGCCAGTCGCCGAGCTGCTGGGGCGTCCCGCCCATGGCGACGAAGCCGCGCTTCTTGAGGTCGTCCTTCCCCTCGGGCGTCGACACCGCGTCGTTCAGCGCCTTGTTCAGCTTGACGACGACTGCCGGAGGCGTGCCGGCCGGTGCCAGCAGCGTGTAGACGATCGTGCCGTCGACATCGCCCGCACCCAGTTCCTTGAAGGTCGGGATGTCGGGCGCCACCGAGGAACGCTCGAGCGACGCCATCGCATAGGGCTTGAGCTTGCCGGCTGCGATCTGTGGCGCCACGCTGGTGATGCTCGACATGCCGAGCTTGATGTGGCCGCCCAGCAGATCGGAGACCAGCGGCCCGGTGCCGCGGAACGGCACATGCGTGAGCTTGAGGCCGTTCAGCATGGCGAACTGCTCGGTCGACAGGTGCATGGGCGTGGTGAGCCCGGCGGTGCCGTACTGCACCGATCCGGGCGCCGCCTTGGCCGCTGCGACGATCGCCTTGAGGTCCGGCCACGGCGCGTCGGCGCTGCCGACCAGCACCGATTCCTGCTTGGCGATGAAACCGATCGGCACGAAGGCCGTCTTGGGGTCGTAGCCCAGCTTGGCCACGATGTAGGGATAGAGCGGAAGGTTGTTGGCGCTGACCACCATCCAGTGGCCGTCCGGATGCTGGTTCGCCACGAACTCGTGAGCAATGTTGCCGCCGCCGCCGCCCTTGTTGTCGACGATGATGGTGCCGCCCAGAGATCGTTGCATCGGATCCTGGATGGCGCGCGCCAGCGCATCCGTACCGCCGCCCGGCGGGAACGGCACGACGATGTGGACCGGCTGCGACGGAAACGTCTGCGCCCGAACAGGCAATCCGCCCGCCGCAGTCGCGGCGAGCGGAAGGAGAAGCAGCGAACGGCGTGTATTCATCGGTCCGTCGAAGCCCGCACCGCCGCAGAACCGCCAACCGTATCGATGGTCTGGCCGGTATCGGTGAGCTTGCCGTTGTCGTTCTTGAACACCTGCATGTTCTTCTGGTTCATGTTGCCGACCACCAGGGCAGAGCCATCGCGCGAGAATGACACACCCTGCGACCAGCCGCCGATCGGCGCCTCGCTCACCTTGGTGAGCGTGTTGCCGTCGAGCCGGTACATGACCACCATGCCGTTCGGCTTGTATTGCGGCGCATCCTTTGGCCGGGTCGAGCCGGCATGCGCCACACCCGCGATCCACTTTCCGTCGCTCGACATCATCATGCCTTCGAGACTCTCATGGCCGATGTCTGCCGTATGGGCGGTCTTGCCGCCACCGGCGAGGTCGATGACCGTCAGAATGCCATTGGCCTTCGGATCGCCCAGACTCGCAACGACCGCGGTTTTGCCGTCCGGGGTCACCGACACGGCATAGGGCCGCGGCGCCACGTCGAGCACGGCAGACGAGGTGATGTTGTCGCCGCCGAGCTTCATGAGCTCGACCTTTGCGTCACCGTTGCGCGTGACCACGCCAGTCGAACCGTCGGGCGAGACCGCCATGTGGCTCAACAACGTCTTGGCGTCCATCAAAGGCACGGTCTTCAAGACCTTCACCTGCTTGCCGTCGATCGACAGAATGGAGATCGACCCGGCCATCCGATTGGCGACGTAGGCCCGCTTGCCGTCCTTGGTGACGAATATGCCTGCAGCACCGGGGCCGGTATTCAGCGTGTCGAGGATCTTGCGATCCTTAAGGTCGATTACGGTCACCCGGTCATCGGGCACGAGCTTGGTGGGATCGGCCGGATCGATCTTCGAGGAAGACGCCACGAGCGCGATCGACTCGTCGGGAGTGATCGCCACTGAGAGCGGCGGACCGACGACGCTGCCGGGCACGTTGCTCACCGTTCCCAGCACTTTTACCGGCAGCGCACCGAGATCGACGATGGTGATGCTGTCGGGCGGCGGGTTGGTGACGTTCGTGTTGACGCCGTTTGCCTGGGTGATCTTGTGGTCGTTCGAGGAAACAGCGATCTGTGCCTGCGCCTGCACGGCGCCGAAACTCAACGCAACGCAAACGCCCGTGATGACGGTGTTCCGCATGGGTATTCCTCCTCGGCTGGCTCCATTCGCCGGAGCATTCGAGCCGTTCGGAACCTTAGCGCCTGCGGATGGCGCGCGAAATCACATTCCTGTTGCCGGTGCCCCGGAGGGGATCAGACCATCCCGAGCGCGTGCTTGTAGACGTCGAGCAGCGTCTCCTGCTCCGCCCGGTCGGCAGCGTCCATCTGGCGCAGCGAAACGACCTTTCGCATGGTCTTGACGTCGTAGCCGACGCCCTTCGCCTCCGAATAGACATCCTTGATGTCGCCACCGATGGCCTTGCGCTCTTCCTCGAGCTTCTCGATCCGCTCGACGAAGCTCTTCAGCCGGTCAGCCGAAACCGGCCCGGCCTTGGTCTTCTTGGAAACGGCGCTTCCGTCCGGCATGTCCTCAACTCCTAGGGTCCATTCAGGCGGACCATAGGAGCCGAGGGCATGTCGGCTCAATGATGCTCTTGCAATGAAAGATGGGGATAACGGGGACCGTCCCGGGCAAGCTTCAGCCGTGCTTGTGCTGGCCCGTGTCGAAAGCCTTCTTCTGGTCGCCCGAGGCCTCTTTCTGGTGCTTGGCCTTCCACTCGTCGTAGGGCATACCGTAGACGATCTCGCGGGCCTTGGGGTCAGTGACCTCGATGCCCTGCTTGCCTGCCTCCTCACGATACCAGCGCGACAGGCAGTTGCGGCAGAAGCCCGCCAGATTCATCATATCGATGTTCTGAACGTCGGTGCGCTCCTGCAGATGGGCGACCAGCCGGCGGAAAGCGGCGGCTTCGAGGTCGGTGCGGGTCTTGTCGTCCATGGCGATCTCCCGGGGCATTGGAGGCTTGTTTGCGGATATAGGCTCAGCCCAGGGCCGCTGCAACGGCGGCCCGGATCGCCGGTGCCAGCCGCCGCCCCCAGGCACGCGCTTCGTCCGAGGTGCCGATCAGGTCCTGGCGCACTTCCAGCGAGCAGTAGGGCAGCCGTCGCGGCCGCGGGTGGGCATTGAGCGTGTATTCGTAGGCATCGCGCGCCGTATAGGGTTCGTTGTCGCCCACCATCAGCGACGGATCGCGCCGCAGTTCGGCCAGCAGCGGCTCGGGCAGGCGCGGATCGTCGTTCCACAGCACGCCGACGTGCCACGGACGCTCGAAACCATTCATCCGCGGCGTGAAACTGTGCATCACCAGGAAGGCGACGGCCCGCCCGCCCGCCGTCATGAGATCGAGTTGGCGGTCGATCTCGCGATGGTAGGGCCAGAAGCAGGCATCGGCGCGGGCATCGATCTCGGCCTTGGCGAGGTCGCGGTTTGCCGGCACATGAGTGCCGTCGCTGATCTCGGGAATCGATCCCTCGCCGCCCGGCCAACGGTTGCAGTCGATCACCAGCCGCGAATAACCCGACGCAACGAGCGGCGCATCGAGCACAGACGCAAGTTCGATCGCCGCTTCGAGGCCACCGATATCCCAGCCGATGTGGCGCGAGAGTTCGTCCTCTGAGATTCCGAGATCGCCCAAGGCCTTGGGGACGGCCTTGCTGGCATGGTCGCAGAGCAGCAAAAGCGGCGCCTTGCCCTTTACGTTGAAGACGGCGTACGGCGGCGGATCGCCCGGTCCGAGGAGTTGTTGCATCGCGCCCCTATAGTGCGAAGATTGCCCAAATGAAAGATGCCGATGCCCGCGCCCTGTTGCGCAAACTGTTCGATGCCGCACTGGCGGCCGCCCGCCCCGCTACCTGCCTCGCGCCTTACATCGCCAAGCTCGTGCCGCCTAAAGGCCGGACGATCGTGATCGGCGCCGGCAAGGCGAGTGCGGCGATGGCGCGCGCGGTCGAAGAACAGTGGCCGCATCCGCTCGAAGGTCTTGTCGTCACCCGCTACGGCTATGGCGAAGCGTGCAAGCGCATAGAAATCGTCGAAGCCGCACACCCCGTACCTGATGAAAAGGGCCGAGCCGCCGCCGGCCGCATCCTCGAAAAGGTGAAAGGCCTTACGGAAGACGATCTGGTGCTCTGCCTCATCTCCGGCGGTGCATCTTCGTTGCTCGCCCTCCCCGCTCCCGGCCTGTCGCTGGCCGACAAGCAGGAGGTCAACCGCGCGCTACTGAAGTCGGGTGCCAACATCGTCGAGATGAACACGGTGCGAAAGCATCTCTCGGCCATCAAGGGCGGGAGGCTGGCCATCGCCGCGCTGCCGGCGCGCGTCCTGTCGTGGTTGATCTCCGACGTGCCCAACGACGATCCCGGCGTGATCGGCTCCGGCCCCACCGTGGCCGATCGCACGACCTTCGCCGAAGCGCTGGCAGTGCTCGCCAAATACCGCATCGATCCGCCCACGGCGGTACGCGCGCACCTCGAAGCGGGTGCCGCAGGCAAGATCGAGGAAACACCGAAGCCCGCCGACCCGAGACTGAAACGCGTCGAGACCATCGTGGTCGCGACGCCGAAGCAATCTCTCGACGCCGCGGCGGCGGTCGCGCGGTCACGCGGCTGTGTGGTCGTGATGCTGGGCGACAATCTCGAGGGCGAGGCGCGCGAACTGGGTGCCGCCCACGCCAGGCGCGCGCTCGACCTCGTGAAGCGCGCCACCAAGCCCACGGTAATTCTCTCCGGCGGCGAGACGACGGTGACGGTGCGCGGCAAGGGCCGCGGCGGCCGCAACGTCGAGTATCTGCTGGGCAAGGCGATCGAGGCCGATGGCGCGCCGCAGATCTGGGGCCTCGCCGCCGATACCGACGGTGTCGATGGCGCGGAGGAGATCGCCGGCGCCATCTTCACCCCCGACTCGCTGGCGCGCGCAATCGCCAAGGGCCACGATCCCAAGGCGATGCTGCACGACAACGACGGCCACAGCTTCTTCGAGAGCCTGGGCGACAGCCTGGTCACCGGACCGACCCGGACCAACGTCAACGATTTCCGCGCCACCCTGATCGTGCCTCATTGATCTCATGGGCCCAATGACGACCTACACCGGTTCCTGCCATTGCGGCGCTATCACCATCCGCTTCGAGTCCGAGAAGAAGCCCGAGGAGATGCGGGTCGGCCGCTGCGGCTGCAGCTTCTGCCGCCGCCACGGCGCGCGAACGATGGGCGATCCCGGTGGATTGGTCGAATTCCGCGCCAAGCCCGGCGCTCTTTCCCGCTACCGATTCGGGCTCGGGATCACCGACTACCTGCTGTGCACCCATTGCGGCACCTATATCGGCGCCGTCATGCCGGACGAAGGCGGCGCGATCGGCATCGTCAATGTCAACGCCCTCGACATCCGCGACACGTTCGACCCCGCGCCCGCACTGCACCATTACGACGGCGAGGACGAGGCCAGGCGCCGCAGCCGCCGCCGAAAGTTCTGGATGAAGACGACCGTGATCGCCTAACGTCCTCCCATGGCCATACTTGGAGTAATTGCCGACGATTTCACCGGCGCGACCGACATCGCCGGCATGCTGGTCAAGGGCGGCATGCGCACGATCCAGACGATCGGCGTGCCACCCGAGGGGGCGATTCCCGACGACGTCGACGCCGTCGTCGTGGCGCTCAAGACGCGCTCGATCCCGGCAAAAGACGCCATCGCCCAGTCGCTCGATGCCCTGAAAGCACTCCAGGCGGCGGGCTGCGTCCGCTTCTTCTTCAAATACTGCTCGACCTTCGATTCGACGGACGCCGGCAACATCGGCCCGGTGGGTGATGCGCTTCTCGACGCGCTGAAGGCCAGGCAGGCGATCTATTGCCCCGCCTTCCCGGTGAACGGCCGCACCATCTTCTTCGGCCATCTGTTCGTGGGCGATCTGCTGCTGTCAGACACGCACATGCGGCACCATCCCTTGAATCCGATGACGGATTCGAACCTGGTCCGCGTGCTCGCCCGCCAGACGGCACACAAGGTCGGGCTGGTGGCGCTGAAGCAGGTGCAGTCCGGTTCGACGGCCCTGCGCACGGCGCTCGACGCGCTCGGCGCCGAAGGTGTGCGCCACGTCGTCGTCGATGCCGTGGCCGATACTGATCTCGGGATCATTGGCGAAGCGATCGGCGACGATGTGCTCGTCACCGGCGGCTCGGGCGTTGCACTAGGCCTGCCCGCCGCCTACCGGCGGCGTGGACTGCTCACACACAAGACCAATGCCGACACCCTGCCGAAGGTCGGTGGGGCTGCGGTGGTGCTGGCCGGCTCCTGCTCGGCGGCAACCCTGGGCCAGATCGCCGCCTTCAAGGGCCCGCACCTGGCGCTCGACACCGACGCCATCTGCCGCGGCGAACCCGTCGGCGACAAGGCACTGGCCTGGGCCAAAGACAAGCTTGGCAATGCGCCCATCCTGCTCTCGGCGAGCGAGAGCCCCGAAGAGGTGAAAGCGCTGCAGTCGAAATACGGCGTCGAAAAATCGAGCCAGGCGATCGAGAAGACGATGGCCGCCCTTGCGCGCGGCCTGGTGGCGGCAGGCGTTGGTCGCCTCGTCGTTGCCGGCGGCGAAACCTCGGGCGCGGTCGTGGGCGCCCTCGACGTGACGGCGCTGCGCATCGGGCCCGAGATCGATCCCGGTGTGCCCTGGACCGCATCGATCGGAAAGAAGCCGCTGCTGCTGGCGCTGAAGTCTGGCAACTTCGGTGCGCCGGATTTCTTCACCAAAGCCTTCGAGCGCCTATGAGCACGTCTGAATCCAAGGCCCGCGACGAGATCTGCGCGCTCGGCGCCAAGCTCGCAGCCCGGGGTCTGTGTCCCGGCACGTCGGGAAACATCAGCATGCGCATCGACGACGGCTGGCTGATGAGTCCGACCAATTCCTCGCTGGGCGAACTCGACCCGGGCCAGCTCTCCAAGCTCGATCTCTCCGGCAAGCACGTGGCGGGCGATCCGCCGACCAAGGAAGCCCTGCTGCACCGATCGGTCTACGACGTGCGGCCCAAGGATCGCGCCATCGTGCATCTCCATTGCACGCATGCCGTGGCGATCTCCTGCCTCGATCCGTCCTGCCACCACAACACCGAAAGCACCCTGCCGCCGATCACGCCCTACTTCGTGATGCGCGTCGGCAAGCTGCCGCTGGTGCCCTACTTCAAGCCGGGCGATCCCAAGCTCGCGGATGCTATTCGCGAATATGCGACGGGTCATCGCGCCGTGCTGCTCGCCAACCACGGACCGGTGGTGGCTGGAACCTCGCTGTCGGCCGCCTCTGCCTCGATCGAGGAACTGGAGGAAACCGCCAAGCTTCACCTGCTCCTCCAAGGCCTCAAGACACGGACCCTGTCCGATTTCCAGGTGCGCGAAATCGAAGACGCCTTCCCCTCCTGACGGGACAACATAATGCCCAAGCTCGCTGCCAACCTGTCGTGGATCTACCAGGAAGTGCCGTTCCTGCAACGCTTTGGCGCTGCCGCGGCGCACGGATTCAAAGCGGTCGAGATCCTGTTTCCCTACGAGGCGCCGGCCGCCGAGATCGCGGCTGAGCTCAAGAAGCACAAGCTCACGCAGGCGCTGTTCAACCTGCCGCCTGGCGATTGGAGCAAGGCCGAGCGCGGGCTGGCCGCCCTGCCCGGCCGCGAGGCCGAGTTTGCCGCAGCACTGGAGAAGGCACTCGACTATGCCCAAGTGCTGGAATGCCGGACCCTGCACGTCATGTCGGGGATGATCGCCCCAGGTGCGGACACCAAGGCGATGCATCGTACCTTCGTCTCGAACCTCAAGAAGGTCTGCGACCGCACCGCCAAAAGCGGACTGACGATCGTGATGGAACCGATCAACCATCGTGACATTCCCGGCTACTTCACCAACACCACCGATCAGGTGAAGGCGATCATCGAGGAAGTCGGCGCGCCGCATCTCAAGCTGCAGCTCGACCTCTATCATATGCAGGTGACCGAAGGTGACCTGCAGAAGCGCACCGAGCGCCTGTTCCCGATCACCGCCCATGTGCAGATCGCGGGCAATCCCGACCGCAACGAACCCGACATTGGTGAGGTGAATCACCTCTACCTGCTCGATGTGCTCGACCGGCTGGGCTACCACGGCTACGTCGGCCTCGAATACAAACCCAAGACCACGACCGGCGCCGGCCTTGGCTGGGCTGCCAAGTACGGCATCAAGGCCTGAGCCATGACAGACAAGAACACGCCGGTGGTCGCCTTCGTCGGCCTGGGCTCGATGGGCCTCGGCATGGCGAAGAACCTTCTCAAGCACGGCCACAAGGTGATCGGCGTCGATCCCAGCGCTGCCGCGCGCGAGGCCTTCGCGGCAGCCGGTGGTACGACGGCCGCGACGCCGGCCGCTGCCGCGGCGAGCGCCGATGTGGTGGTCGTTGCGGTGGTCAACGCGCAGCAGGTCGATGCGGTGCTCTTTGGCGATGGGGGCGCCATCGCCGCACTGCGCAAGGGCGGCCTGGTCATGCAGTGCGCCACCGTTCCGCCTGCCTTCGCCCGCACGCTGGGCGAGCGGCTGGCCGGGAGCGGCCACCAGCTGCTCGATGCGCCGATGTCGGGCGGACGTGCCCGCGCCGAAAGTGGTCAACTCACCTTCATGACCTCCGGCGCGCCGCAGGCCTTCGCGACGGCCGAATCGATTCTTTCAGCGACCTCGGCAAAGGTCTTTCGCCTGGGCGATGCTGCCGGCATCGGCTCCCTGGTGAAGACGGTGAACCAGTTGCTCGCCGGCGTGCATATCGCCACCGCCGCCGAAGCCATGGCGCTCGCAGCGAAGGCCGGGGCCGACACGCGCGCCGTCTACGAGGTGATCTCGGCCAGCGCCGGCAATTCCTGGATGTTCGAAAATCGTGTCCCGCATATGCTCGACGACGATTTCTCCCCACTGTCGGCGGTCGAAATCTTCGTAAAGGATCTCGGGCTGGTGCTGAATACCGGACACGAACATCGTCTGCCGTTGCCCATGGCGGCCGCAGCCCACCAGCTTTTCCTCGCCGCCGCCGGTGCCGGCTGGGGCCGGCTGGATGACGCCGCCGTGGTAAAGGTCTACGAGCAGGCGGGTGACTTCAAAGTGTCGTCACCGAAGAAGTAGACTGGGCCCGATGCGTCGTCAGCGTTTCACCAAGATCGTCGCCACCCTCGGGCCTGCCAGCGCGACGCCGGAGCGCCTGCGTGCGCTGTTCGAGGCTGGCGCCGACGTGTTCCGGCTCAATTTCAGCCACGGCGCGCACGAGGATCATCGGCAAAGGGTCGAGCAGCTCCGGGCGCTGGAAAAGAAATACAATCACCCGATCGCGATCCTGATGGACCTCCAAGGGCCCAAGCTGCGGCTGGGCGTCGTCGGCAAGCAGCCGATGGAGCTGAGAAAGGGCCAGAAGCTGCGCTTCGACATGGACCCCAAGCCGGCCACAGCCAAACGCGTGCCGCTGCTGCATCCGGAAATCTTCAAGGCCGCCAAGCCGGACGGCCTGATACTGATCGATGACGGCAAGGTGCGGCTGAGGATCATCGCCCACGACGCGGAGACGATCGACACCGAGGTCGAGGTCGCGGGCCAGATCAGCGATCGCAAGGGCGTGAACCTGCCCAACCTCGTGCTGCCGATGTCGCCGATGACACCGAAGGACCACAAGGATCTCGCTTTCGGCCTGTCGCTCGGCGTCGACTGGGTGGCGCTCTCCTTCGTTCAGCACGCCCACGACATCGCCGAACTGAAGAAGCTGGTGGCCGGTCGCGCCGCGGTGATGGCCAAGCTCGAGAAACCGGCGGCCATCGATCACCTCGACGAGATCATCGAGCAGAGCGACGGCATCATGGTGGCGCGCGGCGACCTCGGCGTGGAAATGCCGCCCGAGGCGGTGCCACCCCTGCAGAAGCGCATCCTTGCCGCCTGCCGGGTGCTCGGCCGCCCGGCCATCGTCGCCACGCAGATGCTGGAATCCATGGTCCATTCGCCGACGCCAACGCGCGCCGAAGCGTCCGACGTGGCAACCGCCGTCTATGACGGCGCCGACGCGGTGATGCTGTCGGCTGAATCGGCCTCGGGCGACTATCCGGTCGAGGCGGTCACCATCATGGACCGCATCATCCGCGCCGCCGAAGGCGATCCGCTCTACCGCCGCCTGATGGATGCGAGCCGCCACGAGCCCGAGGCCACCACCGCCGACGCCATTAGCGCCGCTGCCCGACAATGTGCCCATACGCTGTCGGCGGCGGCCATCGTCACCTACACCAACACCGGCTCGACCACACTGCGCGCTGCGCGCGAGCGGCCCGACGTCCGCATCCTCTGCCTGACGCCCAATCCCAACACCGCGCGCCGCATGACGCTCACCTGGGGCGTCCATCCGGTTCATGCAGAAGACGCGCATAATTTTGCCGACATGGTGCAGCGCGCCGTGCGGGTGGCACGCAAGGAAGAACTCGCCAAGGAAGGCGAGCGCCTGGTGATCACCGCCGGCGTGCCTTTTGGCACCCCCGGGGCCACGAATATCCTTCGGATCGCCTACGTCTGACCGAAAGTCGGGGATGGCCAACCCGGTCAGTTCGTAGCCTCAACAAGCAAACTTGTGAGGCGACCGTGAAACCATCGACCGACCGGCCCATGGCCATCGCGCGGAACAGCCGGAAACTCGCCCTGACGTGGCTGGATTTCCTGGTCATCGCCGCCACCGTGCTCACCTTCGGGGCCGTCCTGATCGCGAATATCCCCAATGGCAAGACCTTGATGCGGACGGGCGTCCTGCCGACGGATGGTCCCGTCGAGATCAGCCAGATTCCCAATGACCCGGACCTTGTGCGCGCCCGCATCAAGCTCGCGAACGGCGGTCCCTGGAGCTAACGGTTGGCGCTAGCCCTTCGGCCGCTTGTCGATCACGCGCTTCGCCTTGCCCATCGAGCGCTCGACGGCCCCGGGACTGGCAATGTCGATCGTGGCCGACAGGCCGCACATCCCTTTCAGGCGCCGCGCCAGTTCGGCGGCAGAGCGGCCGGTCGCATCGCCATCGAGCGCCACCCGCGCCTCGACGCGCACCAGCAGATCGTCGAGCGCGCCGGTGCGGCTGAGTTCGATCACATAATGGCCGCTCAAGGCGGGGTCGCGCAGGATCTGTTCCTCGACCTGGCTCGGGAACAGATTGACGCCGCGCACGATCAGCATGTCGTCGCTGCGGCCGGTGATCTTGGCCATGCGCCGCATGGCCGTCACCGATCCCGGCAGCAGGCGCGTGAGATCGCGCGTGCGATAACGCACGACCGGCATCGCCTCCTTGGTAAGTGTCGTGAACACCAGTTCGCCCGGCTGGCCGTCGGGCACAGGCGCACACGAGTCAGGGTCGACGATCTCGGGATAGAAATGATCTTCCCAGATTGTGGGCCCGTCCTTGGTCTCGATGAACTCGCAGGCCACCCCCGGGCCCATGACTTCGCTCAGGCCATAGATATCGGCCGCGTCGATACCGAGCCGCCGCTCGATCTCGGCGCGCATGCTCTCGGTCCACGGCTCGGCGCCGAAGATGCCGATCCGCATCGCCGTTTTCCGCGGGTCCACGCCCTGGCGCTCGAACTCGTCGGCAATCGCCAGCATGTAGGACGGCGTCATCAGCACCACGCGCGCACCGAATTCGGAGATGAGCTGGACCTGCCGCTCGCCGAAGCCGCCCGACATCGGCACCACCGTGCAGCCCAGCCGCTCGGCGCCGTAGTGCGCGCCGAGCCCGCCGGTGAACAAGCCATAGCCGAAGGCATTGTGGATGATGTCGCCTGGCCGCGCGCCGCCGGCATACAGAGACCGCGCCATCAGGTCCGACCAGGTATCGATGTCACGTGCCGAATAGCCCACCACCGTCGGCCGCCCCGTCGTACCGCTGGAGGCATGCAGGCGCACGCACTGTTCACGCGGGATCGCCAGCATGCCGAAAGGATAGGCGTCGCGCAGATCGTCCTTCGAAGTGAAGGGGAAGCGGCTGAGATCGTCCAGGCTCTTGAAATCGTCGGGATGAACGCCCGCCGCCACACACTTGCCGCGATACGGCGCCTGCCCCTCATAGGCCTGTCGCAAGGCGGCACCGAGCCGCTTCACCTGCAGGGCACGCAATTCATCGAGGGAGATTTTTACCTCGGGAAACAATTCCTCCGCCATGACCTACTCGTGCTGCCTTTCCTGGAATCCGAACCGACGATACGCATAACCCAGGCCAATCAGCGCCGCGCCCAGGCCGAGGAACGAGAAGACGCGCAGCAGGCCTGTTAGCCCGGCCATGTCGATCAGGAACACCTTGGCGACCACGATGCAGACCAGGATCATGCCGGCATGCCTGAGTGCTGCGGCCCGGCGCAGGAAGCCCAGCGCCAGCAAGGCGACACCAAAGAGCAGCCAGACGATCGAGTAGGCGTACAGTTCCAGCCCGTCGGCGGCGAAGCCGCCGCGTTCGAAGCCGGGATCGAACAGGTGCCGGACCTCGAGCGAGACATAGACGAAGGCCAGGATTGAGGCGGCTGCCCCGAGCAGCAAATCGACGTTGCGGTTGGCCTCAACGTCGACCCAGCGCCGCGCCAGGACCGCCATCGCCGCCGGCACCGCATAGGCCAGGAACAGGCCGTTGGCGACCGGCAGCCGCCCGAGATGCGCCGGCTCAAACACCGGATTGGCGATCAGCACCTGGACGATCAGCGCCGTCGCCAGCGCCAGCCCGCCACTCAGTCGCCACGCCCAGAGGGTCACCGGATCGCGTCGCCGGCGCGTCATCCAGAGTGCTGCCAGCGCGAAGGCGCCCCAGATGGCGACATAGAACGAGCGTTCCAGGAAGCTCGCATCGGGGGTTTCCATCGAACCGGGCTGGAAGAGGCTGCGCACTTCCAAGGTCACCAGGACGAACGCCAGCAATGCGACCGCCGCCTCGACCGCACGCACGAGCCGCACGTCACCGCTCGGGCGCAGGAAGCGCAAGCCCACCAGCAGTGCCGCGATCGAAATGCCATACCCCCACAGGATCCAGTTGAAGATCGGTGTGACGCCCAGCGTGTATTTCAGCACCTCGGGATTGAGCACGAAGCGCACGACGACGAACGCCAGCAACGGCCAGCAGAGCTGGCGCATGGCCCGGAGGTCGAGCGTCACGGCGATGGCCGCGACTGCCGCGAGTTCGATGGCGTAGGCCACCGTGATCCATTCGCGGCTGAGTTCCATCGGGATGGCGGCGGCGATGAAGAAGGTGACGCCGGCCGCCAGATAGCCCAGCGCCTCGGTGGCGCCGGCCATGCTGTCGCGCCAGCGCGCCAGCCGCTCGGCGCCGACCAGGAAGGGTACCGCGAGTCCGACGCTGATCAGGCCCCACGGCGTGCCCGTCGCCGTGCCGCGCAGCACGTACCAGCAGAGCAGAAAATGCGTAAAAGCCGCGGCGACCGAAAGGGCCGCCCAAAATCCCGGCCGACCCGCGTTCCACAACAGCGCGAAGGCCGCCGCTGCATAGAAACCGCCGAACATGAGCGTGAGCCAGGCGAAGCGCTCGGCGTCCCAATCTGCCCCGGTGCCGCGCGTTGCCCCCCACCACAGCACGAGAGCCAGCAGCGACAGGCCCGGCCCAAGTGCTGCCGCGTACTGGAAGCGCGGTGTCCAACGGCCGAGCGCGTAGACACCGGCGCCATGCAGCGCCAACGCCAGCCAACCGGCCCGCTGCTGGCCACCGTCGTCGATCACGAGGCAGGCCAGCAGCACGCCCGTGCCGGCGAGCGCGGTCCACACCAGCGCCACGACATCGTTCGGCGGATTTTCGTTCTCGCCCATCCGCTTCCAGGTCGCCCAGACGAAGAGCCCGGCCACTGCAACCAAGAAGAGGCCGACCCAATGCAGCTCGTCGGCGTCGCTTGACGCCACCATCCAGAGGATCGTCCACAGCGCCGAACCCGCAAGAACACCCCAGCCCAGCGGCCACCAGCCTTTTATGCGGATGACGCCCATCGTGCCGGCGGCAATTGCCAGCAGGTAGCCGAACAGAACCGGCGTATTGGGATCGCTGCTACCGATGATCGCAGGGCTGGCGAAGCCGCCAACGAAGGCGAGGCCGGCGACGAAGATGCCGTGCCGCAACGACACACCAATGGCGAAGGCGGTAAGCGCCGCCGCCCCGCCACCGGCTGCGACTTTGGAAATCATGCCGTAGAGCGCGACTGCGGAGAACAGCGAACCATAGAGTGCTGCGACACCGGCGGCGGCGAGTGCCTGAGCCACGCGATCGTCGCGAACGCGCATCTTCTCGGCGCCGCCGATCAGCGCGAAGCCGAACAGCGCCGCCAG